>CAILUI010000132.1 GCA_903837355.1 uncultured Victivallales bacterium | reverse complement strand
TGGAGGGATAGGCAGGATCTGAGCCGGGGCCGGCATCAGAACGGCACGCGCCACGATGCCGGTCCCACCCCCGCCACACTCAATGGCCCCGGGGGACGACGAAAAGGCCAGAACTGGTATCCTCTCAACAGGCCGCTCTCACCATTCGCGTCGGCGTAAGCCGGGACCGCAAGCACGAGGCGTACTTCGCTGGCTGAACCCACGGGACGAAACGTGTCGCGGTCCACGCGCTCGCAGCAAGCGACCCCGAGCTGGCCTGCCAGTACTGGGAAAATCCTCCGTCCGTACTCAACGTCATCAACCTTGTAGGTCCGACGCGAACCATCGAGGAAGAACCTGAAGAGGGGCGGGGCGTGCATGGCCCGCAGCCGGTTCACCAGTGATGATAGGTCCATCGACACCTTGACAGGATGCGACTCCCCGGAATCCAACACCTCGAAATCGACAGGGGCGGCGGATGGCCGCTCCTGGTCGGGAGATGCGTAATGCTCGAAGCAGAACCGATGACATGAGAAGCTCTTCCCAGAGGTCTCGGTCGCCAGTATCTTGAGCGGTCTACTTGCCTGCATCACTCCGTCCCGTGACATGAGGTGTAACCGTCAGCCCTACACCGAGGCACCCTTCAGCGCGGCCCCGCCCGACTTTACCCAGTCATCAATCTCGGCCCTCTTGAACTTCCAGTGCCTGCCCACCTTATGGGCGGGGATACCCGGCTTTCTCGCGATCCACTTGTAGAGAGTCGTGCCCCTGACCCCGAGGTAGGCGGAGATCTCGGCAACCGACAGCCAACGATCTTGGTCCTCCATGGACGTGCCTCCTCCGTGCCTCTGACGAGAAGCCGCAAGGCTCATACCGTCCATATGGGACCTTCGCAATGCGAAGCGCTTGTCCAAATGGAGACGGTTCAGACCTGTTAAGGATAAGGGCGAAGGCCCCGGAGTCAAGACGAAGACTGCCGTTTCCGATGCCGGGTTCAGGGACCGCGTCAGATCCGGCCTGGCCCCAAGCGGAGCGTGCCGTGCCAAGTCCGGCTGGTGGCCCCCCCCCGGCCACGCCTGCACCCCCACTCTCCGCAACCGCCCCATTTCCGTCCGAAACGCACCTCAGCCTTGACCTATCCGCACGGTCTGCTGACCATCACGCCCGCCGCCAACACTTCTGACGGACGGTGATCGTGGCGGTGATGGTCGGACGCGAAAACGTGCAGATTGGGGGATTCGGGAGTTCCGGCTTCCTCTGACAGCCTTGGTGTGCTGTCTTCCGGGCGACCGGCGAGTGCCCTGATTGTGGCGACGGCCCAATTGTCGCATCGGACCCCTCCGGCGACAGCATCAGAGCCGGGCTGAGAGATTGTTGCGCAGGGAGGCAGGAATCGTAGCACGCCTCCATGAAGTCAAGCCCATGACATTCACCAACATGGGAGGGCTTCGCGATGGCAGAGAAACAGCAGTGGACGAACTACCGGGGCAAACGCCGCAGGAACATGGACGGCTTCTGGTACACCGTGGGCGACCGCACGGGCGGCTGTCACTACGGCAAACCACTCTACGAGATCATCTTCGACAGTGGGTATAGGGTTGAGATGACCACGCAGGACATCTGGCGAAACAAGCTGAAGGACTGGGGCAGTCCCAGCGTCATGGGCGTCGGGATCGTCGGATGGCTGGTGCCGAACCCGACGAAGCACCCCCTGTGGTCTCGGTGGCTCGGGGTATTGAGGCGCTGCCTTCCGCCGCATTCGAGGTGCTACGAAGATGTGACCGTCTGCGACCGCTGGTTGCGGTTTGACCTCTTCGTCCACGATCTGGAACGCCTCGACGGCTACGATCCCGCCAGGCTGGGCGAGCTGCAACTGGATAAGGACAAACTGGGGCCAAAGGCAGGCCCACGGGTCTATAGCCCCGAGACCTGCTCCTGGTTGACAGGTCCCGAGAATGTGGCATACCGACGCCCCACCAGGAGGACCAATGCCCCACACTGCCCGTACCGAGGCGTTCACTTCACCGAAAACCTCTGGCTGGCAAGGCCGCAGATCGACGGATGCAGAACCTACATTGGGAGTTTCCCGGTGCCGCTCGACGCCGCTCTGGCGATCCACTTCCGCTTCCCCGCCTACTACTTTCCCCACGAGGTCGAGCTGATTCGCCAGGCCATTCTGGCAGAGGGCCGGAAGCTGCCCAAGTCGCTGGCATTGGCCAGTTGACCATGGTACGGCTGGGGTCCCGTCCAGAGCCAGTCATCAGTGTAAAGTCCGGCCCAGGGGACCTCCGCCAGCCGGAAACCTGTATAAGGCCCCTCCCGGTGGGGTCCCATTCTGGCGGCAAAGGCGTGGAGTTTGGGGTGCCGGGGGTCGCCGTCAGGGCTTTCCAGCCTCACCGCGAGACAAACAGCGTCGCATCCCTGACCTGATCCATCCGCACTTCCCACATTGTGGCCTGAACGTACCGTTCATCGGGCGGGGGCTTCCACTCCGGCACGTCCCACTGTAGATCAAAGACCAGCTCCCAGCTCTTCCTGACCCTTGCGGCGACATCGGGGACCACGAGGCGGCTGCTGTAGTCGATGCCCCTGGCCTGCATTTCCGCACTGAACGCATCGTCGTCTGATGGCGAGGCCGCTAGGCGCCGGTTGTTGAGCACAGCGTGCCAGTCGATGAAATCCGAGAGCAGCACATCACTCGGGTCGCACTCGATTTCGATGCGGAGGCCCACGTCGCCCTTCCCGAGGTATCCGCAATAGCGAAGGTCAGGGCGCGGCTTGCGCTTGCCGTAGTACCAGTACCACGCCCACACCGGATAGCCGTCTGGCTCTGGCGGTGGGCCGATCCGCGTGACCATCTGCGCCCGCATCCAGGCGTATGCGTCCTCGAAGTCGGGGTTGACATGCTTAGCCGTGGCCCTGAGGATGCCCGTTGTCCGCAGTTCGTCCCAGGCTGGAGGGCGTTGGATGGTCCACAGTTTCACGATGGTTACCTTACACGCTGGTCGCCCTGGGCCAGAGCCACCCATTCGGCCTCTTGCGCCCAACGGCTTTCTGGGGTACAATGAAGTTGCCAGTGCGGGTGGAGGGGATCGCCAGTAGTAGGGTCGTACCGCGATACTGGTCTGGGGAGTTCAGGGGAACCAGTGCCTGGCCGTGGGTACAACGAGTTGGACCACTATGAACGACATGGGTCTGGCCAGACTTATCGATCTCGTGAAGAGCAGAGCGATCGTCTTTGCCGAAGGGGATGGCCTCAAGGTGAGGGGTTACGATTGGGTCATCAGTTGGGACTACTGCCTGGCCCGGCTTGATACGGGCAATCAGACCGCCGCACAGGCAAACGCCGATCTCTGCCGCTGTGATGCTGGGTTTGATCCCGAGGCTCTGAGCAAGGGCAAGCGTATTGAGGTGTGGAGCACCACTGAGAAGGCGAAGGGTGAAGCCTTTGCACTGCACGTTCTGCTAGACGCGGATGGACACTGCCTAGGCCATAGGATTGTCAGGGCAAATGGCGTATGCTGCAAGGCACCGACAGCGCCTAAGCGTCCTGCAACCCCTGCCAAACCAGTACCCTTAGTCTGGGCGGGGGCAGGCCGATGGGCGACGTGGCCGGAGAGAATCCAGTACGGCGGGATCATCTACGCAAGCGCTATGCCTGGACGCCCTCGCAGGCCGGAGACCGAACCATCGGCCCACAAAGGCTAGGCTTCGGCCTGCGCTCGGGGGATGGCTCCGTGTAGAGCGGAAGCGTGGGGCCAGGCACCTGCTCTGGGATAGGCACCGTAACGGCATACTGCATCGAGTTCATGGGCGGCTACCGGGGCACGGACGACCAGCATGTACTGGTACTATAAATACACTTTTGTCCTCGTCGTTTTCGCTGGCTTCTTCGCGCTCGCCTTCCTGACCATCTCCGCCGCCATCCCCACTTCTGTTCATGTTGGCAGCAGGCATCTGCTCGTCGCCATTGGTTCCGCCGCCATCTCTGGGATTCTCACAAAGGTTCTCATCGCCTACATACGGTTGCGTCTGCGAGCAGCCGCCAACAGCAGCGGCAAGGGTGGCCCCAACCTGCGCAGGGCCTCCTCGCCGCCTAATGGGCCAGATCCAGCGCCTGCCAGGTGTGGGAAGTGCGGGGCTGAGGTCCCGCTGTATGACCTGAAGATTGCGAAGTGTGAGAGGTGCGCCGGGGAATCCCGGTTGTTGTCCCGGCCAGAGGTAGCAGACTATCCTTGGAGGCGGATGTTGTCCCGGCTAGAGGTGGAAGACTACCAACGGAGCCAGGCTTGGGAACGTGGGCAGGCACAGAAACAGACCTACTGCCGCCACGAGTTCGCTGCTACTCCCTACCTGAGAAACCCTCCCGACTCATACGCTCGCCCGACCCCGCTCCACATAGGTAATGCGAAGACCTTCGCAGAGGAGTTCTACTGGTCAGGCCAGTGCGTGGACTGCGGAATCGAGATGAGTAGGGTCGAGCGTGCCACCTGCAAACACCATTGGGTGGAGGACTACCACACCCGCGAGTTCTCCCAGTCGCAGTGCTCTCTCTGTGGGGCTTTCAAGCCCGGCGTGGTGGAGCGGATCAACAAGGTCCTGGCCTCCTTGGTCGCGCAGCGCCGGGGGGCGGCGGCTCCGCTACTGTCGGAGGACGGTACCGGTATCGGTAAGGTCAGCCCCAGGGAAGATACCCCTCTGTGTCGGGCTGTCGGTAACGGTCACGCCGAGGTGGCAAAGCTGCTAGAAGAAGGCGCAGACGCCAATGAAGGGGGCGGCGCTCCTCTGCTCCAGGCGGCAGAGACTGGCGACACCGGGATAGCCAAGCTCCTGCTTGACGAGGGCGCGGACATCAACGGCAGGGATGGACAAGGCACGACCCCTCTACACCTCGCAGCCTGTTGCGGCCATGTCGAGATGGTCAAGCTGCTGCTGGCCAACGGTGCCAACGCCAATGCCCGTGGCGTGAAGGGCCATACACCCCTGCACCTTATTGCCGACCTGGGTGTAACCCACGCATACACTCTGTTCGCGCCCCTAGAAGACTCTGCCAGGGTTCATCGGTTCGAGGTAGTGACTGCCATTCTTGAAGCCTATGGCGGCACGATCTGATAGGCCCGAGCGTCCGAGGTGATTGTCGATGACGCCCGTGCCCATTTCGGCGGCGGAACTGCTCCATAGAAGTGGGCGTGCCAGGAACCCTGTTCCTGCCGGAAAACCAGGAATTCCAGAGGGGTACGGGGGGTCAAGACACACCGGGCGGCAATGCTCTTGGGACACCCTTCCGGGAAATCGGAAAACCAAAACGCAGGAATGGGGGTGGGCATGCGCAGGCGTCGCCAGGAACCCGCTGGTGTCGCTTTGATTGTGGACGCCCTTTCGGTGCCTTGCATTGCCCTTCCGCCTGCGGTATCGTCAGGCACCGCGTGCGGATCAACGCTTCGGGTGGAGACCACGTGACCGCCCCATCGCCGCACGCTGCACGGACAGCAGCCATCGAGGAAAGCCCATGGGAGCGGACGGAGGGAGCAGCCCGGCCACCGACGAGACACTGATGCTGCGGCTGACCGGCGGCGACGAGAGCGCCTGGGCTGAACTGGCGTCTAGGTATCGCCTCCATCTCGTTCGTTTCTGCGCCAGCTACCTCAGCAACGACCACGAGGCGGAGGACATTGCCCACGAAGTACTGCTCCGGCTCTACCGCAAAGCTGACCAGTACGATCCCGCCTGCCCGTTTCATCCCTGGCTCTTCCGTATTGCCCGCAACCTTTGCCTCGATCATCTTCGGCACAAAGGTTCCCTGCCGGTAGAGTGGACCAGTGCCAGCTCCATCGGGGTTATGATCGAGAGGATATGCGATACCACGACATCGCCTGCCGGGAAGGCGATGCGCAAGGATATCCAGGAACGGATTGCCGAGGTCCTGCATGGATTGCCAGAGGAGTCCCGAACCGCCCTGACGTTGCGTTACTGCCACGGCCTCTCCACCAAGGAAGTGGCGTCAGTTCTGGGGATAAGCCCCGGCAATGCCCGTGTCAGGCTCTTCCGTGCAACCGTGACCCTGCGGGACATAGTCATCCCGCTCGTCGATGCGGAGGCGTCTGCGAGGACCAGATCCGTTTTCGTGTCCGGCAATCTGTAACATCGACCCCACGGGGTACGTATTGGTGATTGCGGCGGTCGCTGTGACCGTTCCACTCATGGACTGGCACGATGGATTGCCCCTCGGATGAACAATTCTACGACTGGATCTTCGACGACGGCGGCGTCCTGCCCCCGGATGTACAGGATCACGTTGCCCGGTGCGCGAAGTGCGCCAGCACCGTCGAGGTGTCCAGGTTTCTCCAGAAGGGGCTGGCCGCACTCAGGGGGAAGGTAACGGAAGCGGCGTGTCCGCCGTCAGTCGCCCCTGGTGAGGAGCACACCCCGAACGACCCCAAGCGCTTGGGCAACTACCTGATCCTGGAGCGTCTGGGCGAAGGCGGCATGGGGGTGGTCTACAAAGCCTTCGATGTCTCCTGCACCCGCATGGTGGCCCTCAAGCTCATCAAGCCGCCGTACTGCTCTGAACCCGACTACCAGAAGCGTTTCCTGGCAGAGTGCCGCATTTCCGCCCAGCTCGCGCACGCCAACATCGTACAGATGCTTGAACAGGGCAACGTCAACGGTCGCCTGTTCTGCGCCATGGAGTACATAAAGGGGGCGAGCCTCGAACGTCTCCTGGCCACTGAGGGGCTGCTCGCGGCAACGACAGCGGTGCGGATCGCGTCCCAGGTCGCCGCAGGCTTGGGAGAGGCGCACCGGCAACAGGTGGTCCATCGCGATGTCAAGCCGTCGAACATCCTGCTGGAGGACAGCCTGGAGCGGGTCAAGATCACGGATTTCGGGGTCATGAAGGACCTCAGCCGTGAGACCTCCGTGACCCAGCCGGGGTTGCTGATTGGCACGCTGAACTTCATGGCTCCCGAACAGGTCGAGGGGAGGCCAGTCACGCCTGCAACGGACGTGTTCGCGGTTGGCGTGATCCTCTACCAGATGCTGACCGGGAAACTGCCGTTCTCTGACACAACCCCCACCGCTGTGATGCGGAGGATCGTCGAGCAACCGCACCGGGGCCTCCACGAGTTTGGGAGCCTTGTGCCGGTACCCATGCGCGACATCGTGGACAAATGCCTGGCGAAGGACCCGGCCAAGCGCTATCAGTCCGGGAGCGACCTGGCAGAGGCGTTGGCTCGCTGTATCGACATGGCTGAGGGGCATGGGCCGGAGGCATCCCACAGTAACAGCCATCCCGGACGACTGAAACGGACTCTCACCATCCTGGTTTCGGCGCTGGTGGTCCTGGTCGGTGTAACCTGGCTCATCGTTCATGCTCCCGGCAGAGCCGAACCCGAATGTGCGCGTCTCACACCCACTGGCCGCGAGCTTGACCTCCTGAAGGAGGTCGAGACCGGCAAGTGGCGGAACCTGCTCCCGAAACGAGGCACCTGGAAGAGGGCCGACGAGGGTTACGAGATGGTCCCGGTTTACGGGAACGCAGCCGACTTCGGCTGGGCCTATCCTTGGCCCGCCGATGCCAGGAAGGCGGAGATCGTCCTGGACTTTAGGATGGCCCCGGTTGGGGGAATCGAGATCGTTTTTGAGGAACGTACCGACATCCTCATGGACAAGGGTGTGGCGCTCTGCCACAAGTGGTACAGGGGGATGACGGTGGGCGACCTGTATCTGCGGGGGAACCCTGGCTCGGTGGGCACGCAAGCCATCCCCTTCCCTTTCCCGGAGGGTTGGCACACACTGGAGGTCGAAGCCGAACCGAACCGCCTATCCGGTAGGCTTGACGGTGGTGCCCCGGTGGAATGGAGAGGAAAGGTCAACCCGAAGCAGATCATCCTCTCCGGTGATCAGTTCCAGGATGTGGTCGTGCGCCGGTTCCTCGTGCGCTTCTTCCGCTGATTGGCCGAGCGGAGCCTTCTTCCCTGTAACAGAACCCGGTCCTTTTCCGTAGATATGCTCGAATGCCGTCGGCGGACTGACTAGCCGAAAAGCCACACGAAGCAGCGCGTTGTCGCTGGGATCTGGTCCAGGGTGTCTGCCCAGGAGGGGGTGTGAGATGCACGGAGTTCGCAGTCACCGGTTCACACTCATCGAACTGCTCGTGGTCATCGCCATCATCGCGATCCTGGCCGCACTGCTTCTGCCCGCGCTGAGCAGCGCAAGGGAGAAGGCGCGTGATATCACCTGCCGCAACAACCTCCGCAACTTGATCACGGGGTTCATCATGTTTGCCGACGACTACGGGGGTCACCTGCCAGGGGGCTGGCACACCGTGACCAACGCAGAGGAGTACCAGAGGGACTGGGCATTCGGCGGTTCCACGAACTATCTGGACGCTCCCCAGAGCGGTACGATCTTCCCCTACGTGGGGAAATCCTATGAGATCTACCGGTGCCCATCACAACCGACCGGGGTTCTGGGCAGCGGGATCGGCAGCAACGGCAGGTTCGACTACTCGATCATGGCCACCCTTCAGGGAGCCATGATCGAGAGGGTCCCGTCCACAGCCAGGTACGACCGGGGGTTGGGCAGCGGGTGGTACGAGACAGGAATGCCCGCACCCGTCATTATCGAGGAGGACCCCAACGGGCACTTCAACTCTGCCAGCATTGAGGCGACCCACCGCTGGAGCGACTTCATGTCCCATGTGCATCGCGGCGCCGCCAACTACGCGGCGATGGACGGCAGCGTTCACCGGTACTGCGAGGTGCCTGGCGGCGACTGCGTGTACTGGCAGGGGAGAGCGCCAAGCGGCAACTGGGTCTCCCTGTGCCAGCGTATCGGCTGGGGAGTCTGGAACCGGCAGTAGAGCGTCGAGCCGCCCATTGCTGGGACCGAGGCAAGCGCCCGGCCCCCGGCCCCCCCCTGGTCCTGACCAGCGCCTGCCTCCGGTGGGATGATCCTGCCCACGCGCCGCCACGGCCCTCCAGTTCACACCCCCATCGTCGCGTTCCATCCCACTCTCTGCCGGTCGTGCCCGCTCCGGTACGCTATTGCTGTAACACATCGTCCCCGTGATTCGTAATCATGGGTGAGCCGTACCGTCCTTTCGTCACGCAACTGACGGCCACCGGCGATGTAGGAAAGGGGCACATGCAGCATGATGACCGATCTGCTCTCCCGTGTCGGCAGCGAACTGAGCGAACGCAAGGCATTGGCCTCAAGCCTTGCCGCCATGACCGCCATCGGCATCTGGCTGCTCATCGCCCACGCTTGCCGTTCTTCCCAGAGTGCCCCCGTGCTGGGGAAGGAGACCTTTGCCTGCACGTCGTGCAACCAGAGCGCAGAAATGGAGATTGACGCAGCCTTCGTCAGAGATAAGCCGACAGAATGTCCCCAATGCGGCAAGGAGACGGCTTGGGTGCAAGTGAATTGCCCGCACTGTCGGCAGGTCTTCCCCTATGGACTCTTGTTGCAGCAAGGCTCTGATCGGGCTGCGTGGAAGTGCCCCAAATGCGACACGAGAATCCTGAATCCGGCGAAAACCTTCATCTGCACGTCATGCGACCAGACCGCTGAACTCAAGACTGGCGGCACTTCCGTCAGGGACAAACCGAGGAAGTGCCCCCACTGCGGCAAGAATGCAGCCTGGGAGCAGGTGACCTGCCCGAAGTGTCAACAGCGCTTCGCCTTCGGCAAGTTGCAGCGACAAGGATCTGACCGATTCCCGTCGAAGTGCCCAAAGTGCGGTGCAACCGCGATCAGTCCGGCAAGAGGGGAGACCACCAGATGAAGCGCCACGACCATCGTCACTCCAGTGAAGAAGGGAAGAAGCCGATGAAGAGGAAGCCCCGTCTGCACGAGTTCACGCTGATCGAGCTTCTCGTCGTCATCGCCATCATTGCCATCCTGGCGGGGCTGTTGCTCCCGGCTCTCGCGAACGCAAGGGAGAAAGGGAGAGCGATAGCCTGCGTCAGCAACCTCAAGCAACTGGGCTTGGGCATGACCATGTTCGCGGACAGTTCCGGCGAGATGCTGCCCCAGAACCTAGCCAGCGGGCTGATATTCCGTGATGCCTCCGGGAATCCCTATAGCCCCGTGTCGGTTGACTGGCAGAGGCAGTGCATCAAAGATGGCGGGCAGATGTACTCACAGGTGGGAGATGCGGAGGTGTACCACTGCCCAAGTGTCGGAGAGGCAGCGAATTGGATGTCATACTGCCTCAATATCAGCCTCTTCAACGATGCCCCTGGCGTTTCCGTGGCCCCGTCACTTACCAGAGTGAAGAGAAGCATGTCGGAGGTCGTGAGCATCATCGAGCAGGAGGGCGCTGCGGGCCAGCGGGAGGACGACTGCATGTTCTTCTCGAACAACCCGGCAATTGAGGCCGGTAGATTTGCCTACACGCAACACCGGGGTCGGGTCCAGATGGTCTTCCTCGATGGGCATGCCATCGCCAAAGGCACGAACGAGGTGCAATCCAATCCCACCGCCTACGGCAATATCTACGTAGGACAGATAGCCTACTGATATGCCCCGACAACGGTGCGGGGTAGCTAACATGACGCCGCCCGCCGTGGCGCCAACTGCGCCCGCACCCCCATTGACGGCGACGACGCTCTATAGAAGCGGGCGTGCTTGGGTCCCCCGGAGATTCGCCTGGGGGTCATCTTTTTGCCAGGGGGGAGTCGGCCAGGAAGCTTTCACGGCGACAAGTCGACGAGGACACCCTCGGCTGGAGGGATTCGTCAGCTCAGAAGACCCCCTGGGGGTCGCCTACACGTGGGGAATCACGCCGCGCCTGCGCTGTCGCTCACGGCCTGCGTGAAAAATGGTCGAGCGTGTCTGCCTAGGGCGAGGTCAATGACTTTATACGCAGGCACGCCAGTGCCTGACGTGCCTACGCACGGGTCTTCGCGGTTGCCACCTGACCACCGGCCAGACGCGCATCTCGGCCTCGAAGTCGTGGTCGTTAGCCATGCTGATTCCCTGATCGAAGCCCAGCCAACAGCAACCATCATGCTGCTGACCATGGGCGCATCGTGAATAATGATCGAGCATGTCTGGCTGGGGCGGGGCCAATGACTTTATGCGCTCCTCGCATATCGACAGTGAGATCACGCTTCGCCAGATGCATCAGTTCAGCCTTGAAGTCGTGGTCGATAGCCATCGAGGTCCTGCACGGGGACTCCAGCCTAGGGACCACCGCCCTGCCGTTGATGATGGAGCAGCGTGAAGAATGGTCCAGGCTGATGGCCGGGGCGGGGCCAATGACTTTATACGGGCGCGTATATAGTCATTGACCTGAGTGGCCCCTGGCGACATCGACCTCCCGGAGTCGAACGCCTGGGGCCGGTGGCCCCCGAGTGCGTGTTCCCTGCGACAGGCGTGCCGATGGAGCCTGCCTTCGTGACCACGATGCTCACGGTGGTCTGGGGCTGCATTCGGCCACCTGCCACGCGGCCTTGTCGCAGCCTGGTCACTTTCGTGAAAACTTGTTTGGCATGTCCGTAGTGGCGAAGCTGCTGCCGTCGTAGCTGAACCGACCTAGGTCAGGCTGGCGGTCATGGTCCAGCGTGAGGAATGGTCGAGGGTGCCTGGCAGGGCGGGGTCAATGACTTTATGCGCAGGTATGCCAGTGCCTGACGTGCCTACGCTTTCGTATAAGGTCAGTGACCGGATGACTCGCCAGGCGGGCAGATCCGCCTCCGAGTGATCGGGGATGACCGGGCGCTCCTGGAACTCGAAGTCCACCGAACCATCATCACGCTGGTGTCAGTCAGGGCAAAGCGCGAAGAATAGTCGAGACTCTTGCGGATGACCGGGATTGAGCCGCTGTGGCGTTCCGGCAATCAGCACCGACCTTTGCATCGCCCTCCGGCATAGACGCAGAAGGCCATATCGGATTGGCCCCGGCCATCACTGACGACATCCTCGGCCTGGGCCAGGCCCCCAGAAACGGGGCG
>CAILUI010000131.1 GCA_903837355.1 uncultured Victivallales bacterium | reverse complement strand
AGAGTGGAGTCGCCCCCAATGCCCCCGGCTTAGACCTCCTCCTGTGAAACTCTACCTCAGTCTCGCGGGGGGCTCTGAGGCAGTGGCGGGTGCCCCCACCCGCCAGCCGCGTGAGGGCACGCGGCAGTACTCCCAAGCAGAGTTTCATCCTGACATGATCGGGCGGACACTGCGCCCCGCGGGGGCTGAAGGCGGGACTACAAACCCAGAGGCGTCTGACGGGGGTCCGGTTCGTAGTCCCGCGTTGACGCGGTCCTGGGCCTCTTCGTCTTAAGTTGGGGGGCCTTCGGGTCGCCCCAGCCCACGACGGAATTCGCGCGTGGGCGCGACACGCTATATTCAGCCGGTCGCGCGGCCTCCGAGTTCCAGAGGCCACAGCCGGGGAGGTGAAGCATGTTGAAGGTGGCGAAGTCACACGCCTGGGCCAGGCTCGAAGGGGACGTGGTCGCGGTGGGCATCACGGCCTACGCGGTCAAACAGCTTGGCGATGTCGTCTACATCGAACTGCCCAAGGTCGGCGCCAGGATCAAGGCCGGACAGGCCTTTGGCGAGATCGAGTCGGTCAAGGCCGCCGCGGAGCTTTTCGCGCCGGTCGATGGCACCGTCACCGCCGTCAACGCGCCCCTGACCGATGAGCTCGGGATCCTGCAGGCCGATGCCTACAAGGCGGGCTGGATGATCCGCGTCAAACCAGACCACCCAAGCCCACTCGATGACTTGATGACGATGACCCAGTACGAGGGGTACCTGAAGACCCTCTGACCGAGGCCGGCGGGCGTGGGGTGCCAGCAGGGGAGGGGACCGATGGTCGTAGCTACCAGAATACTGGCAGTAGCGGTGGCGCTGGCCGTGGCGGTGTCGGCGGCGGAGTACGTTGTGCTACCCCAGGACGCCGGGGCGGCCGACACCAACCCCGGCACGCGGGCGCTGCCCTTCAAGACGCTCGGCAGAGCCTGCCAGACCGCTGCGGCCGGCGATACGGTCTTCCTCGGCGCAGGCACCTACCGCGAGCCGCTCATCCCCAAGCAATCCGGCACGGCAGGACAGCCGATCCGTTTCACGGCGCTGCCGGGGCAGCAGGTCACGCTCAGCGGCGCCGAGCCGCTCGCTGGCACCTGGCAGACGCACCAGGGCAGCATCTACAAACTGCAGACCGCGCTGACGTTCATCCAGCTCTTTGTGGATGGCAAGATGATGCTGGAGGCGCGCTGGCCCAACTCCTCCTTCGCCGACCTCATGGAGATGCAGCGCGCCACCGCCGGGTCCGGCACCGACTACGAGACCTTGGCCGACCCGAACTTGCCGCCGGGCGACTGGAATGGGGCCGTGGCCATCCTCTGGCCGGGCAGCGAGTGGGTGAACACCACCCGCCGGGTCACCGACTACCGACCCGGCACCTCCTTCCGCTTCGATCGGGATTGCCGCGCCGAGCAGGCCGACCCGTACCACGCCGAGGACCCGTACAAGCCCCGCGCTGGCAATCCGTATCTCCTGGTCGGCAGCCTGGCCGGCCTTGACTGCCCCGGCGAGTGGTTCCTCGACGCAGCGACGGGCACGGTCTATCTGTGGACGCCCGCCGGCGACTCGCCGTCCGCACACCGTGTCGAGGTCAAGCAGCGCGACTACGCCTGCGATCTCAGCAAGCTCGGTTTCATCGAGGTCAAGGGCGTTGACATCTTCGCCGCGGCTGTCAACATGACCGACGCTCAGAACTGCCTTCTCGACGACTGCCGTCTGCGCTACGTCGAGCACGTCCGCGAGTATGCGGGGGGCAAGCTGCCGCCGGTGCGGAACGTGGTCACCGGCAGGAACAACGAGTGGCGCCGCTGCCTGGTCGCCTACGGCGCCACCTCGGCCCTGCTCCTGGCCGGCGAGAACAACAGCCTGGTCAACAGCGTCGTGCACGACGCTAACTACCTGGGCAGCGGCCGCGGCGGCCTCGACCTGACCCGTTCGGTCGGCGCCCGCGTTCAGCACTGCAGCGTCTTCCGCGCCGGACGCGATACCATCCAGCATGGAGACAGCAAACGTATCCGCCTGGAATACAACGACATCTATAGCGGCAACATGCTCAACAACGACGCCGGGGCCATCTACTGCTGGGGCACGGACGGCGAAGGCGGCATCATCGCCTACAACTGGGTCCACGATAACCCGAACGCCAACGGCATCTACCTGGATAACTTCAGCAGCAACTTCGTGGTGCATCACAATGTGATCTGGAACTGCAGCGGCGACGGCTTCCACATCAACAGCGATGCCCTCAACCACCTCATCTACAACAACACCATCACCCAGGTCCAGCGGCCCTTCGGCACCTACTGCTACGCCGCGTACACCCCGACGATGAAAGGCATGCGGGTCATCAACAACCTGGTCATTGGCCGCGTTCAGCGCCAGGACCCGACCGAGTTCGTGCAGGGCGAACGGGGTCCTGAGTATCACCACAACGGGCCCGGCGCCGTGGACCAGGACGCCTACCCAGTGGCCGGCTCGCTGGCCGTCGATACCGGGGTGCTGATTGCCGGCATCACGGATGGTTTCCAGGGCGCGGCTCCCGACCTCGGCGCCTACGAATCCGGCGGGCCACGCTGGACGGCGGGGGCCGACTGGCAGGACCCCGAGGCCGCCCCGGCACCGGCCCGCAATCTGGCCTACAGCCCGCGCGGGCCGGTCGACGCCACGACCATGATCACCGAGGGCCTGGTCCTGTGGCTGGACGGGGCCGACGCCGCAACCGTGCAGGCGGGCCCCGATGGCCTGGTGCAGGCGTGGCAGGACAAGTCGCCGCAGCGACTGGTCGCGCGCCCTGTCGACCCGACGCGCAGCGTGCGTTGGACGGCCGCTGGCCTCCATGGCAAGTCGGTCATGCGCGGCAACGGGACGGGCGGCCTGCGCGTCAGTGGCCTCAAACGGGCGCCAGGGCCGCTCACGATGCTGCTCGTCTCGCAGGCGCCGGACGCCGCCGGACCCCCCTGGCAGCGCCTCATCTCCTGCTTCACCGGCGCAGGGCAGGAGTGGGTCCTGCCCAACTGGATGATCGGTCGCGCCGGCGGGGCGACGCCGCAGGCCTATCCGGCGCAGATCTTCAGCATCCGGCACCTGACTCGCGCCGCCCTCGACAGCCTGACGGTGCTGGGCGCCACGGCCAGCGACGGGCAGGGTCTCGCCGGCGACGTGGCCGAGGTCCTCATCTTCGACCGCCTCCTGCGCTTCGATGAAGCCGAGGCGGTGCAGCGTTACCTGCAGACCAAGTGGGACGTGAAGGAGTAGATCATGGCAACCAGCGGAATGGTACTCTGTGCTCTGGCAGCAATGCCCCTGGCGATGACCGCGGCGGGCGCGGAGCGGGTGACGCCGTTGGCGGTGCGCCCGGATGGCTCGCCCAACCGCGCCGTGTGGATGGCCAAGGGGTCTTTCGGCGTGATGACGCACTACCTGATCAAGCCTGCGGGCGAGACTCCGGCCGCACGTTCCGCCGAACTCAGTCGCGTCGTCGCGGCCTTCGACCTGGACGCCTACATCGCGCAGTTCCAGGAGACCGGGGCCGACTGGCTGATCTTCACCCTCGGGCAGACCACCGGCTACCTCTGCAGCCCGAATGCCTACCTGGATGCCCTGGAACCGGGGCGCACCCCCCAGCGCGACCTGGTGCGGGAGATCGGCCAACGCTTGCAGCGCCTCAACAAACGGCTGATCCTCTACATCCCCTCCGAGCAGAATGCCGACCCGGAATTGCAGCGCATCCTGCAGTACGGGACGCCGGGGCACACGCAGCGCTACTTCGAGTTCCTGCGCTCCTACTCCACGGCGCTCGGGCCGCTGGTCGCGGGCTGGTGGTTCGACTCCTGCGGCCCGCACCCGGACGCCTACTGGCTGGAGTGGATGACCGCGCTGCGTGCCGGCAACCCCGACACCGCCGTCGCCTTCAGCGGCGCCGAGTTCTGCTGCGGCGGGCCAATCAACCCGGTCTGCAAGCTCGAGGACTACCATGCCGGCGAGATCCACCTGCTGGAGGACGGCAAGATCCGGCGTGATTTCCTGCCCCCGGGTGGCGACATCGTCGTGCTCGAGGGCGGCAAGCTCAGACTGCGCGGCCAGGAAGCGCGCACCTACCTGCCCGACGGGCAGTTCCTCGACGGCGTGCAGTGGCACGCGCTGCTGCCCCTGGACCTGACCTTCAACCCTGCCGTCCCCAACCAATTCTGCCGCTACCCCGACGCCCAGTTGTTCGCCTTCGTCGACGCGGTCAAAGCGGTCGGCGGCGCCCTGACCATCAACGTCCCCATCGACAACGCCAACGGCCACATCCCGACCGACAGCCACGCCCAGTTGGTCCGCCTGGGAAAACACCTGAGCCGCCAGCCCTGAGGGGTAGTAACCGGTCACTGGATGGGGGGGCCTGCTGGTTTGGGTCCGGGGGCGCTCTGCGGTTCTACCGCGCGGGGCATCGATTTCGCCGGTGACGAATTTCATGAGAAATGTGCGGAGCCCTCTTGACTTTTCCAAAGAGTATGT
>CAILUI010000130.1 GCA_903837355.1 uncultured Victivallales bacterium | reverse complement strand
GTACTTGGCCAAACACCGCCTGAGACGGGGCAGACGGCCCGGGTCAGGCCCGAAAACGGACCTCCGGGGTCGCCGAACCATGATACCATCCCGGCGGCACTACGCCGTCAGAGGCTTTTGGGAAAGGCTCTAGCTCATGACTCCTCCTCCCCAATGACCAATGACTCCTCCTCCTCCCCAATGACCAATGACTCCTCCTCCTCCCCCAATGACCAATGACTCCTCCTCCCCCCCCAATGACCAATGACTGGTACCCATGAACTCCCAAGCCAACGCCGAGTTCCTGAAGCGGTTGATTGCGACCTTCCTCATCGAGGCGCGTGAGCATGTGCAGGCGCTGGGTTCGGGTCTGCTCGAACTCCAGGCCGGCGGCAGCCGCGAGGCGCAACTGCCGCAGGTTGAGACGCTGTTCCGCGAGGCGCACAGCCTCAAGGGGGCGGCGCGTGCGGTGAACGCCAGTGAGGTCGAGCAACTCTGCCAGACCATCGAGCATACTTTCGGCGCCGTCAAGGCCGGCAAGCAGGTCCTGTCGGCCGAGGTCATTGAGGAACTGCACCGGGCGGTGACCAGCCTCGGCCAGCGGGTCGACGCGTTGGGAGGGGCTGGCGCGGCCCCGGCAGTCCCGGCAACCCCGGCCCCGGTGTCCGCGGTTCCGGCGGCCCCGGTCGCCCCGGCTCCGATCACCCCGACCCCGGTGCCCGTGGCCCCGGCGGCGGCCGAGGTCATGCGCTCGAGTCCCGAACCGCAGCCGCCGAGTCCAGCGCCGGCCGCGGAGCCGGCTCCACGGCCGGCGGCCGGCGCCGGCCGCAGTGAGGCCGGCGACACCGTCCGCATCGCCACCCGCAAGCTGGACGCCATCTTCTTGCAGGCCGAGGAGATGCTGGGGGTCAAGCTGGCCTGGGCCGAACGCGCCCTTGAGCTGCGGGCGCTGACGGCCCTGGTGGCCGAGCGTGACCGGCTCTGGGCCGAGACCGTGCCGCTGGTACGCAGCCTGCGTGAGCGGCTCGCCGTCGGCGCCGGTACCTCCGCGCCCGGCGTTCCGGCCACGGCGGCGCTGACGGAATTGCCTGCACGGCTGCTGGCGCTGCTTGAGCAGGACCGCGGGCACGCCGAAGCCGTGAGCACGCACCTCGCCGATTTCGCGCGCGGCCTGGCCGCCGACCGCCGGCGCTTCGACACGCAGTTGGAGCGTTTGCTGGAGGATGTCAAAGGGACCCTGATGTTGCCCTTCTCCACCCTGCTCGCCGGCTTTCCCAAGATGGTGCATGACCTGGCTCGCGATGCCGGTAAGGACGTCGCTTTTGAGTTGCGTGGCAGCGATACCGAGATCGATAAGCGCATCCTGGAGAGGATCAAAGACGCGTTGGTCCATGTCGTCCGTAACAGCATCGATCATGGGGTCGAGTTGCCCGCCGAACGCAGCCGTCGCGGCAAGGCGCCGCGCGCCAAGATGAGTCTGGCCGTCACCCAGACCGCCGGCAAAGTCGACATCCGGGTCACCGACGATGGCGCCGGCATCGATGGCGCCGCGGTGAAGATGGCAGCGGTCCAGGCCGGGGCCATGACCGCGGGCGAGGCCGAAGCCCTCAGCGATCACGACGCGATCCAACTCGTCTTCCGCTCCGGGGTCACCACCCGCCGGGAGGTGACCACGCTTTCCGGGCGTGGCCTGGGCATGGCGATCGTCCAGGACAGCGTGGTCATGTTGGGCGGCACGGTGAGCCTCGAGTCGACGGTCGGCGTCGGCACGACGATCCGCATGACCCTGCCTCTGACTCTGGCCACCCTGCGCGGCACGTTGGTACGGGTGGCGAACCGCGAGTTCGTCATCCCGACCGCCAACGTGGTGCGGGTGCTCCGGGTCACCCGTGCAGCCATCAACCGCGTCGAGAACCGGGACAGCCTCTGTCTCGAGGGGACGACGCTGTCCCTGGTGCGCCTGGCCGCGGTGCTGGGGCTCAGTGCTGGACCGGTGGTCGGCGGCGACAGCGCCCCGCTGACGCTGCTGGTTCTCGGCCACGGCCAGGCCTCCATCGCCTTCATCGTGGATGCCGTCATGGGCGAGCAGGAGGTGCTGGCCAAGCCGTTGGGACGCCTGCTGCCGCAGGTGCGGAATCTGGCCGGCGCCACCGTCTTTGGCAGCGGCCGCGTCGTGCCTATACTGGACGTGGCGGACCTGCTCGAGAGCGCGGTCGACCGCGCTCGCGCCAACGTGACGGAAGCCGGTTCGGGTCAGGTGGTTCAGGCCAAACGGCTGCTGGTCGTAGACGACTCGATCACCACGCGCACCATGCTGCAGAGCATCCTCGACTCGGCCGGCTTTGACGTCAAGACGGCGCCCGATGGCAGCGTCGCTCTCAACCTGTTGCGGGCCGAGGCCTTTGACCTGGTGGTTTCCGACGTGGAAATGCCCCGTCTGGACGGGTTCGAGCTGACTCGCCGCATCCGCGGCGAGCCGAGCCTGGCCGAGTTGCCGGTCGTGCTGGTGACGGCCTGCGAAGCCCCCGAGGACCGCGAACGCGGCGTCGACGCTGGGGCCAATGCCTACATTGTCAAGGGCGATTTCGACCAAAGCAATCTGCTGGACGTCATCCGCAGGCTGATCTGAGGACGGCTGGCCTAGAGGATGGAACCCATGGAATCTGCTGAGATACTGATCGTTGAGGACAGCCTGACCCAGGCGATGCACCTGCAGTACGTTCTGCAGGAGGCGGGCTATGCCGTGCGGGTCGCCAGAAACGGCGCCCTCGGCCTGGCCTCGGCGCAGGCCGAGCGGCCGACGGTGATCATCTCGGACGTGATGATGCCGGAGATGAATGGCTTCGACTTCTGTGCCCGGATCAAACAGGATCCCGTCCTCAAAGAGATCCCCGTCGTCCTGCTGACCTCGCTGTCCGACCCGCGCGACGTGATCCGCGGCATGCAGTGCGGCGCCGACAGCTTCCTCACCAAACCATTCGTACCGGACCAGTTGCTGCGGCGGGTGCATCAGATCCTGGTGAATGCGACCCTGCGCAAGGAGGGCGCCGCTCAGCTCTCGGTCGAGGTCTTCTTCGCCGGCCAGCGGCACACCCTCACCCCGGATCGCATGCAGCTTCTGGATCTGCTGCTGTCCACGTTCGAGGCGGCGGTGCTGCAGAACACCCACCTGGAGAAGACGTCGCAGGATCTGCGCGAGGCGCTGGCGACCGTGGTGCGCGTGCAGGCCAACTTCAGGACGGTGATGGAGATGAGCGGCGATGCCATCGTGGTGGTCGACGACCGGCATCTTGTCCGCTACGTGAACCCGGCGGCGGAGACCCTTTTCGGGCGGCGGGCCGACGACTTCCTGCACCGCCCCTTCGGCTTTCCGATCCAGGGCGGTCGCCAGGAGTTGACGATCACGCGGCCCGATGGCTCGCGGGTGGTGGGCGACATGCGCACCGTTGACTCGAACTGGGATGGCGAAAACGTCCGTCTGGCGACGATTCGGGACATTACCGAGACGGTGCTGCTCCGGGAACGGCTGGAGACCGAATCGGTGACGGACGCGCTCACCGGGCTGCACAACCGCCGCGGCTTCGTGGACCATGGCAACAAACAGCTCCGCCTGGCGGCACGAATGGGCCGGCAGGTCGTCTGTCTGTATGCCGATCTGGACGGGTTCAAGATCGTGAATGATACGCTGGGCCATGAGGAAGGCGACCGGGTGCTGTGCCACGCGGCCACGGTCCTGCGGCAGACCTTCCGGGACAGCGATGTCATCGGGCGGGTTGGCGGCGACGAGTTCGCCGTCCTGGCGCTCCAGTCGGGGCCGGGGGCCGTGGAGACGCTGATTGCCCGCTTGCAGGAGGCCATCGCCCGCCACAACGCCAGCCCGGGCCAGTCGCACCCGCTCGCCATGAGTATTGGCGCGGCCATTACCGAGGTAGGTATAGCCGTCTCTCTGACGGAGTTGATGACTCGTGCTGACAAACTGATGTACGAACAGAAGGCCGCCCTGCGCAGCGCCCGTGCTGCCGCAGCCTCCCGATGAACGCACTGTCCACCGCCGCCACAGCGCCCGCCGCCGCGTCGCGGGTCCGCGTCCTCGTGGTCGAGGATTCGCCCGTTGTCCGCGACTTCCTGACTCACATCCTGAGCCTGACGCCCGACCTGCAGGTCGTGGGCGTGGCGCACGACGGCGAGCAGGCCATCACCATGGTGCGCGAGGTCCGCCCCGACGTCATCACCATGGACATCCACATGCCGGGGATGAACGGCTTCGAGGCGACGCGCCGGATCATGGAGACCCAGGCGACGCCGATCGTGATCGTCAGCGGTAGTTCCACGGTCGGCGAATCGGTCACGGCCATCCGGGCCCTGGCCTACGGCGCGGTGGCCATCATGCCGCGCCCCTACGGCTTTGGCCATCCGGAGTTTGCCGAGAGTGCCGCGCGTCTGGTGGAGACAGTGCGGCTGATGGCCGAGGTTAAGGTGGTGCGGCGCTGGGCGCAGCCCGGGGCGAAGGCGGGGGCGGGGGCGGCGCCGCGGGTCAGCCCCGCGCCGGTCCGCGCCGACACGCGGATCGTCGCCATCGGGGCGTCGACCGGCGGCCCGGCGGCGGTCGTGACCATTCTGGCGGCGTTGCCCAAGGACCTGCCCTTTCCGGTGGTTCTGGTGCAGCACATCTGTGAGGGCTTCACGGCGGGCTTTGCCGAGTGGCTGGGGCAGACCTCCGGGTTGCCGGTGCACGTCGCCGCCGACGGTGATGTGCTGCTGCCTGGTCAGGTCTACGTGGCCCCCAGCGGCGCGCATCTGGGGGTCAGCGGCAGTGGCCGGGCGCAGCTCTCCGCCAGCCCGCCCGAGAATGGCGTACGGCCGGCGGTGTCGCACCTCTTCCGCTCGGTGGCCACCGCTTTTGGCCGGCAGGCGGTCGCGGTTCTGCTCACGGGCATGGGCCGCGACGGCGCCGAGGAGTTGAAGCTGATCCGCGACCGGGGCGGGCTGACGATCGCCCAGGACCGCGCCAGTTCAGTCATTCACGGCATGCCCGGCGAGGCCATTCGCCTGGGCGGGGCTGTTCACGTGCTGGCGCCGGAAGCGATTGGCGCGCTTCTGCGCGGCCTCAGCGGAAGGTGAGTTGAGCGGTATGCAGGCCGATGCTGACATCCTGATCGTCGAGGACAGCGCCACCCAGGCGTTGCGCCTGCAGTTCTATCTGCAGGAGCGCGGCTATGTGGTGGCCACCGTGCAGGATGGCGTCCAGGCCCTGCATTACCTCGCCGGGCAGCGGCCGCGGTTGGTGGTCTGTGACGTGCTGATGCCGCACATGGATGGCTATGAGCTCTGTCGGCGGATTCGGGCCGACGAGGCCCTGCGGCAGGTCCCGGTCCTGATGTGGACGCAGTTGGACACGCCTGAAGACGCAGCCACCGGCATGGCGGCCGGCGCGGTCGCGGTGGTCCGGAAACCCCTGGGCGACGAAGCCCTGCACCAGGCGGTACAGCGCCTGCTTGGCAGCACCGATACCGGAGCCAGAGCTGCCGCCGACGGCTATGTGCTGATCGTCGAGGACAGCCAGACCCAGGCCATCCAGCTCGAGGAGACCTTGCGGGACAGGGGTTACCAGACGCGCACCGCCGTGAATGGCCGTGAGGCTCTGGAGGCGATCCGCCAGCGCCAACCGGCCCTGGTGGTCAGCGACGTCAGGATGCCCGTGATGGACGGGCTCCAGCTCTGCCGCGCGCTCAAGCAGGATCCGGAGTTGTGTCGCATCCCCGTGATTCTGCTGACCTCGTTGTCGGCCCCGACCGACGTGCTGGCCGCCCTGGAGGTCGGCGCGGATTTCCACATCCCGAAGCCCTACCAGGGCGATTACCTGGCAGCGCGCATTGCTGAGGTTCTCGCGCGCAGCGGCGAGGGTGGGCCCGTCGTGGGCGCCACGGCCGAGGAAACGGTGACTTTTGGCGGAACGGTCTACCCGGTCACGACCAGTCGTGAACAGGCCTTGCGTCTGCTGCTCTCGACCTACGAGGTGGCGTCGCAGCAGAACCGGGACCTGCTGCGCATGCGCGCCGAGCTGCAGGCGCTGAACGAGACCCTCGAGCAGCGCGTGCAGGAGCGCACGGCGGCGCTCACCGCGGAGATCGCCGAACGCGTGCGGGCGGAGCAGGGGCGGGCCGCGCTCGAAAGCCAGCTCCTGCAGGCCCAGAAGCTGGAGTCGGTGGGGCGCCTGGCCGGCGGCGTGGCGCACGACTTCAACAACCTGCTGATGGGGATCATGAACTACGTCGAACTCTGCCGGGACGGGTTGCCGCCGGAGCACCCTGTCCGCGCCTACCTCGACGAGATCGACCATGACGCCCAGCAGTCGGCCGACATCACCCGGCAGCTCCTGGCCTTTGCCCGCAAGCAGATCGTCGCGCCCGAAGTCATGGACCTGAACCAGGTTACAGAGGGCCTGCTCTCGATGCTCCGGCGCCTGCTGGGCGCAGACATCGACCTGATCTGGCTGCCGGGCGCGAACCTGTGGCCGGTGCGTATGGACGCGGGCCAACTCAGCCAGATCCTGGCCAACCTCTGCACCAACGCCCGTGACGCCATCGTCGGCGTCGGTAAGGTCAACCTCGAGACCCGGAACGTCACCCTCGACCCGGCCTACGCCGCCGAGCACCCTGGCGTAGCCCCCGGCGACTACGTGCAGTTGGTCGCCAGCGACAGCGGCTGCGGCATGAGCAAGGAGGTGCTGGCCCGCGTTTTCGAGCCGTTCTTCACGACCAAGGAGATGGGCCGGGGGACCGGCCTGGGCCTGGCCACCGTTCACGGCATCATCGAGCAGCACCACGGCCACATCGCGGTGCGCAGCGAGCCCGGCCAGGGTACGACCTTCCAGCTCTATCTGCCACGGGTGCCGGTGCCAGCCGCCGTGCCGACGGTCGCCGGCTCCCCGGCCGAACTGGCTCGCGGCACGGAGACGATCCTGGTGGCCGACGATGAGAAGTCGGTGCGTTTGACCACGCAGCGATTCCTCGAACGCGTTGGCTACACGGTGCTGGCGGCGGCCACGCCGGCGGAGGCCCTGAACCTGGTGGGCGGTCACGCCGGTCCCATCGACCTGCTGATCACCGACGTGGTCATGCCGGGCATGAACGGGAGCGACCTGGCCCGGCGGATCAGCGCGGCACAGCCGCGGCTGAAGTGCTTGTTCATGTCCGGCTACACCGCCTCGGTGGCGCTGGAGCGCGGCGGGTTGAGCGACGGGGTGCCGTTCCTCGCCAAGCCCTTTGCGCGTGAGGACCTGCTCCGTAAGGTCCGCGCCGTGCTGGATGGCTGAGCGCGAGCTCTGGTTCGTAGTCCCGCGTTCACGCGGTCCTACTGCCTGACCGCCTGAAGGCGGAACTACATACCAGCCGGGCGGATCAGCTTTGGTTCGTAGTCCCGCGTTCACGCGGTCCTACTGCCTGACCGCCTGAAGGCGGGACTACATACCAGCCAGGCGGATCAGCTTTGGTTCGTAGTCCCGCGTTCACGCGGTCCTACTGCCTGACCGCCTGAAGGCGGAACTACATACCAGCCAGGCGGAT
>CAILUI010000129.1 GCA_903837355.1 uncultured Victivallales bacterium | reverse complement strand
GCCGCCGACTTCGCGGGCTGGGATCAGCATGGCATGGAGATCGACGTCGGGCCAGTTTGGAAACGGGGGAAACAGCTTCGGCACAATACTCATCTGGATTTCGCGGGCGGCGGAGAGTTCGCCGGCGATGCGTTCCTTGGCCGCTGTCGTGGCGGTCAGATCGGCGATGTAACGCCGCAGGTCCTGGCGCATCTGTTCGAAGGCTGCGGTCAGCCGGCCGACCTCGTCCTGCGAGCGCACCGGGGGCAGCGGCGCCTCGAAATCGCCGGTGGCCAGGCGTTGGGCGGCGGCGGCCAAACGGTGCAGCGGCCGCGACACCGACCAGGCGATCCCCAAGGCCGGAATCAGCAGCAGCGCCAGGCTGGCGAGGGCCACGACGGCACTGATCTGATTCAGCCGGACCAGCGGCACCAACACTTGTGCCTCGGGCTGGAAGATGCCCAGCGCCCAGCCGGTGCAGGGCACGGTAGCGTAGTACATATGCGCCATCCGCAAGTCATCGCCAAAAGGCCGCTGGTAGCGCATGTGACCCGGCACGCCACTCAGCATGTTGCGGCCGAGTTGCGCCAGCGTCTGGCCCACCCCCGGTATCGTCTGCGCCTCCGCCAGGCTGAAGATAGTCTCCTTCATCTCCAGGACGGGACGCTGAGTATGGGCGATGAACGTGCCGTTGCGGGAGAGCAGTACGGCCATGCCCTCCTCACCCAGGGGCAGGTTGGCGAGCAGGGCCCGGATGTCGGCCAGGGAGATGTCGCAGGTGACCACGGCGACCACCTCGCCGGCGCGTAGCACCGGCACCGAGTAGGTCACCATCGTGGCTCCGGCCTGGCCGTCGTAGTAGGGCTCGATCCACACCTTCTGCCGCAACTGCGTCGGCAGCACGTACCAGTCATGCTGGTAGTCCAACGCCGGGGCAGGCCGGTCCTGCACCAGGACCTGGCCACCTTCCCGCCAGCCGTAGAGGATCTGGAAATCGCGGCCCGCCGTGGTCGCTTCGGGGAGTGCCACGGCCACGCCGCAGAAGGCGGGCTGAGCCTCGAGAGTGCGCCGGATCAAATCGCTGGTCTCGCTGCGGCCGAAGTCCCTCGCGGCGAGCAGCAGGGCGGTCTGCTGCACCGCGGTCTCGGCCCGGCCGAGCACGCCGTCGATCTGGAACACCACCGACTGTGCCAGCCGATCGCCCGCCTGCATGGCATGGTCCAGCAACCGCCGGCGCTGCGCCAGGTGGCTGAAACCCAGCACCAGTAACACGACCAGCCCGGCACCCAGCAGAATCAGGGCGGCCATGCGCCGCGCCAGCGAGTGATCACCGAGGTTCATCTGGCACTCCATTGACGACCAGGTCTTCATAGTGTGGCGCGTCGCGTAGATCGGCATACCGTGTCAGCATCTCGACGGTCTGAGCATAAGCCGGGCGTGCCAGACGGCCCACGGTCCAGTCGTCGCCCGGTCCGGGAAAAACGGCGGCGAGCATGACTTTCAGCATCCAGCGCATGTGGGTCCGGTTGGTCGGCCGCTGGTCCCGCTCGACGTAGCCCATCACCACGTCCAGCGTCTCGTCCTCATGATCGCGCGCATAGCGCCAGCCCTCCAGAGAGGCGAGGGCGAGGGCCCGGCAGGTCTGCGCTCGGCGCTGCCAGGTCTCCGCCAGGCAGTAGAGGCCGTCCTCCGGCAGGTTGACGCCATGGTCCCGCAAGGCGAACACCCGCACCTGCTCCTCCAGAACCCCGCTCTGCAACAGGGTGTGGTACTCGTTGTAGCGCATCCCGGCAAAGGCGTCGGCGCCATGCTTCAGAAAGAGCGAGAAGGTGGTGTACTGCGGCAGGATGACCGGGCGTACCCCCGCGGCCGCGAAGAGAGCCAGGTAGGGAGTACGCAGACTCCCCGGCCAAACGCTCACCCGGCGCCCGTCGAGGTCGGACAACTCGCGGATCGGAGCGCCCGTGGGCGGCTCCTGCCAGGCCACCAACAGGAAGTTGCTGCGGTTTGCCACCTGCGCCAGATGCACCAGCGGCAGTCCCGCGGCACGCGCTTCCAGGGCGCTGGAGAGCATGAACGAAGCGAAGTCCGCCCGGCCCGCGCGCAGCATCTGTCCGCCATCGACGTCCGCCCCGCCGCGCGCGATCTGCACCTGCAGGCCCTGCTGCTCGTAGGAGCCCTTGGCCAGAGCCATGTAGTAGCCGGCGAACTGCGCCTGGTGCTGCCAGTGCAGAACCAGGGTGACGGGTTCGAGGGGCGCTGCCGCGGCCCCGAGGGCCGCGAGCGCGCTCAGGCCGAAGGCCCAGGGCAGCGTCTGGCGACGACGCCAGGCCGCGCTGCGGGCGCGCCAGACCGCCCCCATCCGTGAACCCAGGCCGTGGTGTCGTGCTGCCATCTGCTTCAGCCCTCCTCGTTCAGCCGCGACAGCAGGCTGAAATCCTCCAGGGCGGTGAGGTCGCCCTTGATCTCGGTACCGGCGGCAACCTGCTTGAGCAGCCGGCGCATGATCTTGCCGGAGCGGGTCTTGGGCAGGGATTCGGTGAAGCGGATCTCGTCGGGCTTGGCCACGGCACCGATGTCCGCAGCCACGCGCTGACGCAACGCCTCGCGCAGCGCGGCGGAAGGAGCCGCGCCGGAGCGCAGGGTGACGAAGGCCACCAGACCGGCGCCTTTGATGTCGTCAGGCCGGGCGACAACGGCCGCCTCGGAGACAGCAGGATGAGCCGCCAAGGCCCCCTCGACCTCGGCCGTACCGATGCGGTGTCCGGAGATGTTAATGACATCGTCCAGGCGACCCACGATCCAGACGTACCCGTCGCTATCCTGGCGGGCGCCGTCACCCGTGCAATAGCAGCCAGGAACGTCGGTCCAGTAGACATCCTGGTAGCGTTGCGGGTCACCCCAGACGCCGCGCAGCATGCTCGGCCAAGGGCGGCGGATCACCAGCTTTCCCGGCGTGTTGGCGGGAACCGCAGCCCCGGTGTCGTCGACGACCGCGAGATCAACGCCGAAAAAGGGCACGGTCGCCGAACCGGGCTTGGTCGTCACGGCGCCGGGGAAAGGGGCGATCATGATGCAGCCGGTCTCGGTCTGCCACCAGGTATCGACGATGGGACAGCGCCCGCCGCCAATGACTTCATGGTACCACATCCAGGCTTCCGGGTTGATCGGTTCGCCGACGGAACCGAGGAGGCGCAGCGAGGTCAGGGTGTGCTTCCGGGGCCATTCGTCGCCCCATTTCATGAAGGCACGGATGGCGGTCGGGGCGGTGTAGAAGACGGTGACGCCGTACTTGGCGATGAGGCGCCAGAAGCGGTCCGGTTCGGGGGTGTTGGGGGCCCCCTCGTAGAGCAGAACGGTGGCGCCGTTCATGAGGGGGCCGTAGGTGATATAGCTGTGACCCGTGATCCAGCCCACGTCGGCGGAGCACCAGTAGACGTCGGTCTCGCGGATGTCGAAGATGTACGTGAAGGTTAGGCCCGCCCCCAGCAGGTATCCCGCCGTGCTGTGCATGATGCCTTTGGGTTTGCCGGTCGAGCCGCTGGTGTAGAGCAGGAAGAGGAGGTCTTCGCTCGCCATCGGTTCGGCCGGGCATTCGGGTGAGGCTTCGTCCATCTGCTGGTGCCACCAGAGGTCGCGGCCGGCCTCAAGATGAACGTCGGTGCCCGTCCGGCGCAGGACGATCACCCGGCTGACGGTCGCCGCCAGCGGGCACCCGTCAGCGCCCGTGATGGCCAGGGCCTCATCGACGGTCCGCTTGAGCTGGACCACCTGCCCCCGGCGATAGCTGCCATCGGCAGTAACGATCAAACGCGCCTGGCTGTCGGCAGCGCGCTCCGCCACCGACTGGGCGCTGAAGCCCGCGAAGACGACCGAGTGGATCGCGCCGACCCGGGCGCAGGCCAGCATGGCGATCACCGCCTCCGGCACCATCGGCAGGTAGATCAGAACGCGGTCGCCCTTGCCCACCCCTTGACGGCGCAGGACATTGGCGAAGAGACAGACTTCCCGATGGAGCTGCTGGTAGGTGAGGGTCCGCTCCTCACCCGGCTTCTCGCGACTGGCCGGCTCCCCTTCCCAGATGAGGGCGGCCTTGTGGGCCACCGCCGTGCCCAAGTGCCGGTCCAGGCAGTTCACCGACGCATTCAGGGTGCC
Organism: uncultured Victivallales bacterium; assembly: GCA_903837355.1. Classification (GTDB taxonomy): domain Bacteria; phylum Verrucomicrobiota; class Lentisphaeria; order Oligosphaerales; family JAFGRS01; genus CAILUI01. The sequence goes on along the minus strand of CAILUI010000129.1, from coordinate 29,213 downwards.
GCCGCTGAACCATCTGGAGTGCGCGATATCGCCATCGCGGACGCTCGTGAACGGGGTATTCCAGACCAGGTGACGCCGGGCCTGATCAGACCAGAACGCTTCCGGGCTGTCGAGGGCTTCGCGGTACAGCCTGCGGTAGGCGTCAAGGGACGAGACGCGGGCCTGGGCGGCGAACTCCGCGGGCGGCGGGAACTGCCGGGTTTCATGCACGATGGCCCGGATGCTCGCCACCCTGTCCAATCCGGCCATATGCAGCATTTCCTGCACGAAGGGCGTGGGGTTGACGATAGAGAAAGCGCCCTTGCCGGCCTTGCGGGCGGCGATGAGGCAGACGCGCATGAAGGCGGAGGCCACGTAGTCCACGCCGGCCAGGTCGAAGACGATGCTGAGGCCTGGGCCGCCGTCGGTCAGCCCCTTGCCGGCGGTACGGAGACTGGCAACCTCCACCTCAAAGGCACGGGCCACGGCGGCGCTGGCCTCGCTGTCCATGCGGCCTGAGAAGCGACAGGTAAGGCACTCCCGCTGCGGGTCAAAACAGCTCTCCAGCATAGCGATACTCTCCCATGCAGTCCGGTCGACGGCAGACGCCCGTACTCCCGATGTCGGTGGCTGCCGAACCGGAGTGGGATGCGGACAGGAGACCGTTCACCCGACCTCGAACAGGGTGGATAGGCCGGCCATCTTGAACACGCGCTTAATCGGCGGCGCCAGGTCAAGCAAGGCGAAGCTCTGCGCCCCGACCGTCTTCGCGACGTAGACGCAGACGCGCAGAAATGCCGAGCAGACGTAGGTCACGTCCTGCATCTCGAACACCACCGCCTGCGGCGGGGCCAGGCGGGCCTTCAGCAACTCCTCCAGCTTCTGGCTCTGGACCGTATCGAAATGACCGACAAGGGTGCACACGAGCTTGCCGTCCAACTCTCTGATTTCCATGATTCCTGCTCTCCCGATATCCCCTGGGTGGTTGGGTACTCAGCGCCTCTAGCAGTTGCGGTTGAACTGCTTCTCGATCGCCTGGGCGTCCAGTGACTCATCCAAATAGAGCGCTGTGTCGAAGCGCATCAGGCGCCGGTTCTCGCGGCGCCGGGCGATGCGCTGGATGTTGACCAGATGCCGCGCCGTGACGTTATCAGTCGTGATGTTCTTGCCGCCGGTACCGCAACCGAGGGTGAAGGACGGGCTGAGCTGGTTGTAGATACCGCCCACGGCACCCTGCGAGGAGGGGGTGTTCACCACGATCCGCCCGGCGTTCATCAGCAGCGCGAACTCCCGGATCCGCGCCTCGTCATTGCTGTACAGGCTGACCGTGTGTCCGATCCCGCCGTAGAAGTTGAGGTCAATGCAGCGGTTGACGGCGTCATTGAAGTTGTCTTCGACGTAGAAGGCCAGGATCGGAGCCAGGATCTCGGCCGAAAGCGGGTACTTTTCGCCCACGCCGGTCTGCGGCGCCAGCAGGAGTTGGACGCCGGCGGGGGCGGCGATGCCGGCCTTCTGCGCAATGACCGCCGCGGACTGGCCGACGACATCGGGCCGCATGGCCCCCTTGGCGGGGTCAAAGGCGACTTTCTCCAGCTTGGCGGTTTCCTCTTTGGAGAGGAAGTAGCCCCCCTGGCGCTCGAACTCGGCGCGGACCGCGTCGGCGCTCCGCGCTTCCACCACGACGGCCTGTTCGCTGGCGCAGATGGTGCCATAGTCGAAGAGCTTGGAGGTGAGGATCTGCTGGACCGCGAACGGGATATCAGCGCTGGTATCGATGAAGACCGGGACGTTGCCGGCACCGACGCCGAGGGTCGGGGTGCCAGAGCTATAGGCCGACTTCACCAGGCCGGTGCCACCGGTCGCCAGAATCAGGGCCAGTCCCGGGTGGCTCATCAGCGCCTGAGTCTGTTCACGCGAGGTCTCGTTCAGCCACTGGATACAGTCCTCCGGAGCCTCCGCGGCCAAGGCGGCTTCATAGCAGATCCGCGCGGTCTCGGCGCAGCAGCGCTTGGCCTTGCCGGAGGGGCAGATGATCACGGGGTTGCGGGCCTTGAGGGAAATGAGGATCTTGAAGATCACCGTGGAGGTGGGATTGGTGACCGGGATAACGGCCAGAATGGGGCCGACCGGTTGCGCAATCTCGGTGATGCCACTGGTGACGTCGTCGCTGATGATGCCGGCGGTCTTCAGATCTTTGATGTCGTCATAGACGAGTTGGGCTGCCACCACATTCTTGATGACTTTGTCCTGCCACTTGCCCATGCCGGTCTCCTCATGGGCCAGCTTGGCCAGGCGGACGCGCTGGGTGAGCGCGACCGTGTGGACCGCCTCCACAATCCGGTCGGTCTCCCGCTGACCCAACTGTGCAAAGACGGCAGCGGCCTGAGCCGCTCGTCCCATGATCCCGTCGGCGAATTCCCGCACGCTAGCGTCCATCTCGAGTCTCTCCTTCTCCTGGGGTGGTCGACTACGGCCATAAATACACTGCCACCGGGGCGCGGGTAGTCAATCCACTGGTAAGGGCTTTTTAGCATGGTAAATGCCAAGCTTGGGGGATGACCCTGAGTACGGCCCCATGAAAGGCGTAGAGAAGAATATACAAGTATATGCAGCAGAATGTGTTACAAGAAAAGTGATGAACCCTTCTCAGGGAGCCGTCGGCGAGCGGGGACGGGCCCATGAAACCCGCCTCGGCAGGCCGGACTGGCCGTTTCTGGTGGCTGAATATCGCCAGTTGGCGATATCCGGCCAGGCGGGTCGGTGCCCGTACGGCCGGTTCGCCAGCGTGGGCGCGCCGGGCTATAGTTCTCGACTGGAGTCAGCGCTCGGGCGCCGGCTTCTGGGTGGCGCTTACCGAGAGCCTTGCCACGGGGACCCCTCAACATGGCCAACTCCGCGTCGATCACCGCAGCCCTGCATCTGCCCCTTTCGGCCTGCCTGTTGGCGGCGGCGGCGTCCGGAGCCGAGTTGCGTCCACCGGCAGTGCCCTTGGTGGCCTGCGACCCCTACTTCAGCATCTGGTCGCCGGCCAATGCCCTGACCGACGCCGACACGGTACACTGGACCGGCAAGCCGCACCGCCTGACCGCCCTGCTGCGCCTCGACGGCAGCGCCTACCGGCTGATGGGAAGCGAGCCGGCCGACCTGCCGCCACTGCCCCAGACGGCCGTCGAGGTCCTGCCCACACAGACCCTCTACCGCTTCGCGGGGTCCGGGGTCGCGCTGACCCTGACCTTCCTCACCCCGGCCCTGCCCGAAGACCTCGACGTCCTCTCGCGACCGGTGACCTATCTCACCTGCGCGGTCCGCGCCACCGACGGCCAGGAGCACGCGCTGCAGGTCTACCTCGACGCCTCCGGGGAACTGGCCGTCAACACCCCGGAGCAGCGGGTGCAGGCGGCGCTGGAGATGCCGGGCGACCTACTGGCGCTGAAGGTGGGGTCCGTGGACCAGCCCGTGCTGCGGCGGCCGGGCGATGACATCCGCATCGACTGGGGCTACCTCTACCTGGCGGCGGCCAAGGGCTCTCTGGCAACCTGGGCCGCCGGCGAACGGGGCGCCCTCCAACGCGGCTTCGCAACCGCTGGCACGAAAGGGGTACCGGCCACGGTAGTCGCGGCGGCGATGCCGGGCGGCGCCCTGGCGGCCGCCCTGGCCTTCGACCTGGGGACTGTTGCCGCCGGACCGACCTCCTGCCAGGCGCTGCTGGCCTACGACGACCTGTACTCAATCCAGTACATGAAGACCAATCTGCGCCCCTACTGGCGCCGCCAGGGCTGGGAGGCCGCCGACCTGCTGCTGGCCAGCGCCCGCGAGTACACCGCCCTGCAGTCGCGCTGTGCGGCCTTCGACGCGGAGCTCATGGGTGACCTGACGCGGGCCGGCGGCGAGGGCTATGCCCGCCTGGCAGCACTGGCCTACCGGCAGTGCTTCGCGGCCGGCAAGTTCGTCGCCGATGCCAAGGGGCAGCCGATCTCGTTCTGCAAAGAGAACCACTCCAACGGCTGCATCGCCACCTCGGATGTCTTCTACCCGATGTCGCCGCAGTTCCTGCTCTTCGGGCCGAGCCTGGCCAAGTCCTTCCTGGTGCCCTTCATGGAGTACGCCGCCTCGGAACGCTGGCGCTTCCCTTTCGCGCCGCACGACCTCGGGCAGTACCCGCACGCCAATGGCCAGCGCTACGGCGGCGGCGAGCGCACCGAGGAGAACCAGATGCCGGTTGAAGAGAGCGGTAACCTGCTCATTCTCATGGCCGCGGTGGCCAAGATGGAGGGCAAGGCGGACTTCGCCGGGCGCTACTGGCCGCAGCTCGAGCGCTGGGCCGAGTACCTCAAGGCCAAGGGCTTCGACCCCGAGAACCAGCTCTGCACCGACGACTTTGCCGGCCACCTGGCGCACAATGTCAACCTCAGCGCCAAGGCCATCTGCGGGCTGGGCGCCTTCGCCCAACTCTGCGCCCTCCGCGGCGACACGGCGCGGGCGACCGAATACGGCGCCCTGGCCAAGGGCTTCGCCGCCCGCTGGGTCAAGGAGGCCGGCGCCGACGACCACTACCGCCTCGCCTTCGATCTCCCCGGCACCTGGAGCCAGAAGTACAACCTGGTCTGGGACCGGATCCTCGGCCTCCAGCTCTTCCCCGCCGAGGTGCTGCGCCGGGAGATGGACTTCTACCGCAAGACGCAGAACCCCTACGGCCTGCCGCTGGACAACCGCCAGGAGTACACCAAGCTCGACTGGATCCTGTGGACCGCGACCCTCACCCAGAACCGCGACGACTTCGAGGCCCTGACGGCGCCGGTGCTGCGCTTCCTCAACGAGACGCCGGACCGCTCCCCCATGACCGACTGGTACCAGACCCGCACCGCCCGCAAGGTCGGCTTTACGGCGCGGCCGGTGGTGGGCGGCGTCTTCCTGCAGATGCTCTACGACCCGGCGGTCTGGGCCAAGTACGCCGGCCGCGACCGCACTCATGCCGCCGACTGGGCGCCGCTGCCGCAGGCACCGCAGTACCGCGAGCTCGTGCCCACGGCCGAAGCCGCACCGGTGCTCTGGCGCTACACCACGACGCCGCCGGCCGCCGGCTGGCAGGCCCCCGATTTCGCCGCCGCCGGCTGGTCGGAGGGCCCAGCCGGATTCGGGACCGCAGGCACACCGGGCGCGGTGGTGCGGACACCGTGGACCAGCGCTGACATCTGGATCCGGCGCACCGTCGAGTTGCCCGAGACGCTGCCTGAACGGCTGGCCGTGCGTCTGCATCACGACGAGGACATCGAGCTTTACGTCAATGGCGTCCTCGTGCTGCACCTGACCGAATACACCTCCGAGTACGAGGTGGCCGAGCTCGACGCCGCGGCGCGGCGCGCCTTCCGGCCGGGGCGGAATGTGGTCGCGGCGCACTGCCACCAGACGGTTGGCGGTCAGTACATCGACCTCGGTCTCGGTGCCGTGGTCGCCCCGCCGCCCGCTTCGCGCCCCTGATCTGGAAGACTCACCACGAAGCACACGAAGGTCACGAAGATGACGATCAGACTGCTGCCCTCGCTGACTTGGACCCTGCCTCTGCTCGCGGCCGTCTCTGCCGGCGCCGCCGACTCGCCCTGGCTGGCCTTCGCGGGCACGACTGGCCCGGGGGTCGGCAAGCACGTCGTGCTGCTCTCCGGCGACGAGGAGTATCGCAGCGAGGAAGCGCTGCCCATGCTGGCGAAGATCCTCAGCCAGCGTCACGGTTTCCGCTGTACGGTGCTCTTTGCGGTCGATCCCGATGGGACGATCAACCCGGAGCGGACCGACAGCCTGCCGGGGGCCGAGGCCCTGGACTCCGCCGACGCCATCGTCATGCTGCTACGCTTCCGCCGCTGGCCGGACCCGATCATGCAGCGCTTCGCCGCCGCCTGCGCCCGCGGGGTGCCGATCATCGCCCTGCGCACCAGCACGCACGCCTTCAATTTCGAGCCGGGCACCGACAAGGGCTACAACACCTTCGGCAAGCGCGTCCTCGGCGAGCAGTGGGTGGACCACTGGGGCCGGCATAAGGTGGAGGCCACCCGCGGCGTGGTCGAGGCGAGCGCCAAGGACCAGCCCATCCTGCGTGGCGTCGACGCGGTCTTCGGCACCACGGACGTGTACGAGGCCTACCCGCCGGCGGACGCCACGATCCTCCTGCGCGGACAGGTCCTCACCGGGATGCAGCCGACCGACCCGCCCGCGACCTATGTGCGCAAGCGCCATGCCGACGGTGCCGAACAGCCGATCAACGAACCGATGATGCCGATCGCCTGGACCCGCCAGGTCGCCAACGCGGCCGGCACCACCAACCGGATCCTCTGCACGACCATGGGAGCCGCCACCGACCTCACGAATGCCGGCCTGCGGCGCCTGGTGGTGAACGGCGTCTACTGGGGCCTCGACCTGGAGGTCCCAGCCAGCGCCAACGTGGCCCTGGTCGATCCCTATGAGCCGACGATGTACGGCTTCAGCGGTCACCGTCGTGGCATGCGGCCCGCGGACCACGACCTCGGCCGGCCTCTGCTTGCCCCGGCCGGGAAGTAGCGGGTGGGTTACTCCACCTGCGCCAGCAGCAGGCGGTCGACGAAGGTGCAGGTGACAGCCCCATACGCTCCGGCGCCATGGGGCTGAACCTGGATCGTGCTGTCCTGCTCCAGTTGGTGGATGCCGAGATCAATGGTCTGGTACGCCGCCGTGCAAGGCACAACCAGGCGGCTAACCTCATGGGCACGGGCGCTGGCCGTGTTCCAGGCGTAGATGCCGGCAACGACGGCGCTCGGCACGGCGCCCGCCGCCTCAGCCCGAAGTACAGCATAGACCCGCCACCGCCCGGCCAGCTCTGCGGGCAGCTTGAAGCGCGCCTCCAGGGTGGCATCAGCCCCCTCCAGCCGCAGGGCCTTGCCGGCGCTGGCCGCCGGGTCATCGACCACGGTCCCAGCCCCCGCGGGCACCACCACCAGCCGGTCCGCCTGGATGTCTTCCCAGGCCCAGGGCGGCAGCGTCGCACATGCCGGCGGCGGCGGGCCGGGCCGGGGTGGGAAGAGCGTGCGCAGTTTGCCCACGTACTCGTTCAGGTCTGCCCATTCGCGGTAAGTGTTGCTCTTGAACTCATTGCGGGCGATCTGCTCAACGGCGGCGTAGGGGTCGTCGGGCCCCAGGAACTCCAGGGTCCCGCGTTGGGCCGTGCGGCGCAGTTCGCGGTAGCGCTCGACCCAGACCACCTCGATGCTGAGGCGAGCGCGACGGACGCGGTAGGCGAGGGTCTGGTCGGCGGCGACGGCGGCCGCGGCGGCGTCAAAGAGACGGGTGGCGCGGTTGAGGTCATCGAGGGTCAGCCAGTGCCGCGTCGTGGCGTCGTAGACCCCCAGCCACAGGCTCGGTTCGCGCTGGATGGCGCCGTTGATCACGTCCAGATACTGCAGCAGGTGCGGCCCGGCCGCCCCGTAGTAGCCGTTCAGGAACTCGCTGACCAGCGCCCGCTCATCCTGGTCCGGGTTCCACATGAGTTGCGCGGTCACCCAGGCGCGCAGGTGCATGAACTCGCCGGTGCTGCCCCAGCTCCCCTGGTTCAGGACGCCGGTCACCCCCTGGTCGCGGTAGAAGCGCAGGCTCTTGCCGGCAACGAAGTGGTTCGGGTGGGGCTGGATGAAGTTGGCGAAGTGCGTGTCGTAGTCCCACAGGTACAGGTGTGCAGCCAGTTCATGCCAGCGTTTGACGTAACGACTGAAGTGGGGGACGTCCGGGATTGCCGTCTTGTGGTTGCGGTCCAAAACGCCGAGTTGTACCAGCACATTGGGCCGGGGCCGGATCGTCTCCGGCGGCCGGTCCGTCCGCCAGTAGGCTAGGGTGCTGATGAGCACGCGGGGGTAGGTCACCGCCACCGCGTCGGCGACGGCGTTGACGAAGTCCAGCAACGGGCCGGATTCGCCACCCTCGCGGCTGCGCAGGGCCTGGCAATCGGCGCACTGGCAGAGGGTGTCGTTGTCATCGCAACTCACCGATACGATCGGCAGGTCAGGGTTGGCCTTGAGATAGGCCATGACTTCCACCGCCGCCTGTTGCCGTGACCCCGAGGCGGTAAAACACAGGGCAAGCGGACGACGCTCCCCACCCACCTTGTCCAGGGCATACCACTCCGGGTGCTGCGCGAAGTGCTCCTTGGGCGTGAGGAACTGGCGGATGAGCGTATGCGCCCCGCCCATCGCGACCGCGCCGCCCAACTCCGCGGGAATGGGCGCCGACCACTCGCGGCCATTCTGGCGCAGCTTCACCGCAAAGGCCGGATCCTTGAGGGCTTCGGTGTAGTCCTGGCGGAAGTCGAAGGGCGGCCGGTAAACGACGGCGAGTTCCGGCAGTTCGAGGGTGGGCCGGCGAGGGACGAGTTCCGCCGCGTCCGCCGCATACCAGCGACAACCCACCACGTCCTGCAGGAAGGTGTAGACCGCGTACAGCGTGCCGCGCGGCTGCCCGCCCGCCAGCACCAGATCCGCACCGACCGTCTGCATGACGATGCCATCGCTGCCCAGCGCCGCCCAGTCCACTCCCGGCAGCAGAGCCTGGACCCGCGCCGAGCGCCCGACGTAGACATTGGTCTCGGAACCCGGTTCGGGCTGGGTTGCCGGCCGGGCGCCGGTCACGCGCTCGAGATAGACCGCCAGCTCCGCTGCCGCCGTCGCCTCGGCGGGCGGCGCGCCCTTGTCCAGCACGATCACGCACGTGGCCTGGCCGGCGCGTGCCAGCGTTGCCGCCGCCGTCGGCGTGCCCAGCAGGACCGCCTGGACGCTCAGAACAACTGCGCTTACCGCTGCCAAACGCATACTCGTCTGCTCCTTTGGCTCTCAACTTAGGACGAGAAGGCTCATAGGACCGCGTAAACGCGGGACTACGAACCGGCCCACCGTCAGACGCCTCTGGGTTTGTAGTTCCGCCTTCAGGCGGTCTAAGTTGGGGGGCATTCGGCGTGAGCGCCAGCATCGGTCATTCGCGGGTTGCCCTGAAGACGTCCAGGTACTGTTCGGCGGTCAGACCACGAGCCTTGAGGAACTCCGGATCGAGCACCTCCCGCGGGTCTCCGCCACGGCGGTTCCCCTCGTTGTAGAGCCAGTACCCGGGCGCCCAGCCCGCCGCGATCTCGATCTGCTCCGCCAGGTACTTCGGCAGGTAGTTGGGCTGGCGCGTCCGGGTGTTCCAAGGGTGGAAGCCAGGCAGGATGCGCGCGGCGAAGGGGTAGGCGTCATGGATCCGACTCATGAGCTCGGGCATCTGCACAAACCAGGTACGCAGGTGGATGGCGGCGTCGGTCGCGATCTCCCCGTTGCCGGCGCCGTAGGTCTTCTCGGTGGCGATCCAGATCTCGATGCCGGCATCGTGGATGCCGCGCAGCCACCAGTAATTGCCGGCGCGGCAGTCGGGCTTGCCGGCATAGAGCCGCGCTTCGTAGGCCTGCAGCAGCGGCGCGTCCCAGACGCTCTTGAGCACGGTTCCGAACTGGTGCCCGCGCTGGTAGTACATACCGGCCACGCCGAACGCGTCGGCAAAGCACCAGGCATCGACGGCATCGGCGACATCCGCGTACTTGCGCTGCGCCTCCTCAGTCACCCCGCCGTAGTCCTCGGCGTCCAGGACCAGCCCGCGGAACCCCAGTTCCCGGGCCCGTGAGTACAGAAACCGCGCCTGCCTGAAGGTGGTCTCCCAACGCCGATCGTCGCGCAGGTCCTCGGGCCCATTCACCATGAACGTAAAGGCTTCATGCTCCGCCAGCCAGTAGCGGATGCCGTGCTCGCGGAAGCGCTCGAAGGCCCCACTCTCGACCCAGGCGGCGAAGCCGGCGTTGGTGTTGCTCTGCGGAAAGGCCGACTCCACGTAGTCCAGCCACAGATCGGTCACGCCCAGGTCGCCGGCGAAATAGTCCAGTTTGTCCAGGAAATCGTCCTGGATGCTGCCCGACCAGCACATCAGGTGGCGTTCGGGCCGGTTCTCGCGCCCGTAGAAAGCGACCTCGCTGATGCTGCCTCGCGGCCCGCCACCGGCGAACTCCACCTTCACGAAGCGCGCCACGGCGCCCGCCAGCGGCACGTCCGTGGCGTCGCCCGGACGCCACATCGGCAGGTTCACCGGGCGCCCGAGCAGCGGTCGGAAGTGCGTTGCGTCGGGGCCAACCGACAGCTCCTTCAGCCACACCAGGAGGTCGGTGCGCCCGTTGGTCACGCGCACCCGTTCGAGGACCCGCGGTCCGCCGAGGTCGAGCACCAGCGTCGCGCCGCCATTGCCCCACTCGAAGCTGAACGCGGTCGCCGGGTCGCCATCGATGGCAAACCCCGGGTCCTGCAGGCTGCCGCTGCGGGCCTCGGCCGAAACCAGGCGCAACCCTGCGAGCAGGGGCGCGCCCGGCTCCTCTGCCGCCACCGCCAGCGCCGACACCACGACCACCAGGGCCATACTTGCAAGAGCACGCATCGTCTGCCTCCATGGGGAATCGGCCGCAGTCGCGCGGGGGCTGGAGGGCGAGAGCAGGCCGGCAGCCGACGGCCGTATCGCTGCCGCCAGCGCCGCCCACGGCGGCGACTGGCACGGCGGCGCGCCGGGTCGGCCAAACCGCCCCTGTGCTTGCCCTCCATACTCGCCCAAAGACCCTCCTACCGGCATGATCGGGCGCGCCCTGCGCCCGGCGTTGATAGTACCGCAGTGACCGGCGCCTGTCAACCCCGGTACCCGCTACGGCCAGCCGGGCGCCGGTCTTGCCTTGTCCAGTGCCTGGCTCTACGGTAGGTCGCGGCCGGCGAAACGTGACCAGCAGCGGCCCCCCCGGGAGACGACATGAACTCACTCGAGCAAGCGCAGGCCGCTTACGCACAGTCCCGACGCTGGGCGGGGCGGCTTGCCGCCCTCGTGGTCTGCGGCCTGGTCGCCCGGGCGCTGGCGGCCAACGGGCCCACTTCCGGCGCGCCCCTGTTGGCCGGCACCTACCACTACGACGTCCCGCCCGAGCAGTACCAGGACAAGGGAGCCGCCACGCTGCCCTTCGCGCAGGGCGCTCTGACCGACGGCTCGGACGAGACCGGCCCCGGCTGGGGCGGCGGGCGCGGTGACGGCCCCACGGCCATCGGCATCACTTTCGATCTGGAGCGGCCCTGCACGGTTCGGCGCCTGCGTCTGGTCAGTCAGAGCCCCAACTCCTACTGGTACATCACGGTCGTGAACGTGCTCGGCCGCAGCGAGCCCGGGGCTGCCTGGGCACCGCTGGCGACACGGGAGTGGTACCACCGTAGCGAAGGCAAAGACAAGGCTGATGAGGGCGGCCGCGTGTTCCGGCTCGACCTCGACCTCCCGACCGCCCCGCTGCGCGAACTCCGCCTCGAGATCGGGCGTCCGCACTCGTGGATCTGGATGGGCCTCAGCGAGGTCGAGATCGAGGTCGCCGATATCGTCACCGCCGACGTGGTTACCCCGCGCACCGCCTGGACCCTGGGCCAGCCCCTCCGCGCTGGGCTGCGCCTGCGCAATGCCACCCCCGGCACGCTGCGCGGACTGCACCTCGAACTGCGCCGCGCCGCCGCCAACGGCCCCGCCCTCTACGCCCGCGACCTGGCCGCGCTGCCGCCCGGCGAGACGCGGCTGGAGGTGGAACTGGCGCCGCCGCTGCAGGCGGGCTCGTTCCGCCTGCAACCCACGCTGAGCGGGACTCCGGAAGCGGTGCCGACGCTGACGCGGGCCAGCGCCGAGTTGTACGTCATGCGGCCGCGTTCGCCCTACTACTACCCGGTCGGCCCCTGCATCGATGGCCCTGAGGTCCCTGAACTCGGCTTCAGCGTCACCGAGTACTGGGACCAACTGCCGGGCGACCCACGGCTGACGACCGCGGCCCGCCAGGGCTACTACCAGACGCTGTGCTCCGAACCGCTGCAGCCCGTGGACCCCGGCAGCGCCGAGGTCCACGCTCTGGGCGCCGATGGCACGCCCTGCCCGCGCCTGTTCACCATGGCCTGGCCGCGCTTCGACGTCGACCCCGAGTTCGCGGCACGCGCGCGGGCCATCAACGGCCATCCAGGCTTCCACACCTTCCTCTACAACAACGAGATGACCTATGCGCTCTGGGTCACCAGCGGCGCCTTCGTCGATTACCACCCGCTGGTGGTGCAGCGTTACCGCACCTGGCTGGCCCGCCGGTATGGCGGCCTCGAAGGCCTGAACGCGGCCTGGGGGACGACGCATCCGGACGTTGCCGCCATCACCCCGCCGAGCGCACGGGGCACGCAGCCGGCCCCCTGGTACGACTGGATGAGCTTCCGCAGCGAGCTCCTGGCCGAGCACATGCAGGGCTGCTACCGCGTCCTCAAGGGCTACCTGCCCGATACGCTCGTCACCGCCAAACCGCTCGTGCCCGACGACCTCTTTGCCCAGGCCGACGGTCTCGACTACCACCTCTGGCGCGGCAGCGGCGATGTCTTCGGCATCAGCGCCTACGCCTTCCAGCGGATGGGCTACGACGAACTGGCCTTCGCCGTCGACCATGCCCGTGCCGAGCTCCCTGGCGTGCCCATCCACTTCGCCGAGACCGGCCTCAAGTTCGTCATGGGCGAGACCGTGCGGCGGACGGCGGCCGATGTCAACCGGGTGTACTGGCCCGCCGTCGTGCGCGGGGCGCGCGCCCTTTACCTCTTCTCGTGGTTCGCCCCCTGGGACCGCGGCACCTTCGACGGCTACTGGCTGTGGGATGGCGACCAGGGGCGGCTGACCGAGACCGGGGCCGAGGCCGCCCGCCTGGCGCGCTCGGTACGCACCCTGGCCCCGGTGCTCAACACGGCGACGCCGTTTGGCCTGCAGGCCGCCGTGCTCTTCCCGCATGCCGACGTCTGGCAGACCGGCGGCGTGGCCTCGATGCATGCTCTCTACGGTGCCTACAAGCTGCTCAACCAGCTCGGCTATCCCGCCGACATCATCTGCTGGCGCGATCTCAACGCCGAGCGGCTGGCGAACTATCGCCTGCTCGTCCTGCCCGGCAGCCAGCATCTCCCGCCCGCGGCGGCGGCGGCGATCGAGCGCTGGGTGCGCGAAGGCGGCATTCTGGTCGGCGATGTACGCTGCGGTCACTTCGATCCCCATGGCCACGAACAGCGCTCTCTGGAGGCTGTCTTCGGCATCGAGGACGGCGGCGCCACCGACGAACTCAACACCGTGAGCCTGCTGCCCGGCGATCCGGCCACCATCCTTATCTCCCGCATCGCCGACGCCGACAACTCCGCCGGTGCGGCGAAGCGCTACCGTGAGCAGCGCGCCACGCGGGTGCGCCTGGCCGGCGGGCTGCCGCTCGGCGTCTTCGCGGACGGCAGCCCGGCGCTGGTGACCAACACCCACGGCCAGGGCCGTACCCTCTACGCCGCCTGGGAGTTGTTCGCCGGCTACCGCAACTATACCTATTCGCTGACCGTCGCCCCGCACCCCATCTGCCAGGAGAACGAAGTGAAGAACGCCGGTGACCCGGCCGTGCGCGGCGTGCTGCGCCGCTTCCTCGCGGAGAGAGGTCTCGAAGCACCTCTGCAAGTATCTTCAGCAGAAGATTTACCGACATCACTTAGGAGCTGTACGAGCAGCCGCGATGCAGCCGTCTTCGGCCTCACCCACTTCGGGCTCGAGCCCTTGCGCACGCCACACCTCCGCCTGCAACAGCCCTTCCCCAAGGTCCGGGCGGCCTACCTCCTGGACACGGCGACGGAGCGCCTCACCACCTGGCCCTTCCGGGCCGCGGACGGCTGGGTGACCGGCGTCCTGCCCGACGTCACCACCACGGCGCTCGTCGTCCTGGTGGGCGAGCACGGACCCCTGGTGCCGCTGGTGCGCGTCGACGGGACCACGATCCGCGTCGATCTCGTCAACCACCTGCCCGAGGCGGTCGAGGGCACGGCGGAGTTACGGACCCCGCAAGGTCGCGAGATCTCGGCGGCGCGCCTGCCCGTGCGCCTCGAGGCCGGCGGACACCGCCGGCTCGAGTTCCCCCTCCCGGCGGGCGGGCCTGAGGTGCTGGTCTGGGTACGTTACGACGGCGACGCCCTGGCCGTCAACCGCGTGCCGCTGCCTGCCGGCGCCCGCTGACGGCGACCGGAGCCCACCGGCTCCAAGGGGGATGGCCAAGGACATCGTGGCAGGCTGCGAGAGCCTGCGGAATACGCTCTCCCGAAGCCGCCCCGTCCCTTCCTTGCCGCGCTCTCCCTGGCCAAGGCCTTGACAGAGCCATGAATCAAACGTACGTTTGCAACGTATGATTGAAATGGTCGTTTTGGAGGTGGAGAAGGTGCTATGACGACGCGGGAGCGGCTGCTGCAGGTGGCGGCTGAGGAGTTTGCCGCCAAGGGCTTCCAGGAGGCGACCGTGGCGGAGATCTGCCGTTTGGCCGAGGCCAATATCGCGGCGATCAACTACCACTTTGGCGGCAAGGAAGCGCTGTACCAGGAGACCTGGCGGCAAGCGCACCGTGCCATGCTGGAGGCTTTCCCCCCGGATGGTGGCGTGCCGGCGACGGCGTCGGCGGCGGCCCGCCTGCGGGGACGTCTAAGGGCCATGCTGCAGCGCGGTCTGCACCCCGACGACCGCGAGTTCCGCCTGATGGACCGCGAGATGGTACAGCCGACCGGACTGCTGGCGCAGGTGGTCCACGACTCGCTCGAACCCTTGCGTCGGGCCACGGCAGGCATTGTACTCGAGTTGCTGGGCGGTGCGGCGGACGCCGAGACGGTACGGCTGTGCATCGCCTCGGTGATCGGTCCCTGCCTCTTCGTCATGCGGGGGCGCAGGGTCCCGCAGCACGCCGAGGCGCCGCCGCCTCCCGGCCCCGAGAAACTCGATGAGTTGACGGACCATTTCACCGCGTTTGCGTTGGCCGGGATCGACGCGGTCCGGCAGCGGCTCACGTCCGCGGTACGGCCCCGTGGGCCAACTCCTGAAGCCGGAGCGGTACGGTAAAGCGAGGTCACCGATGAAGACATGGATCACGGGTTTCGTGGTGCTGCTGGTTATCGCGGGCGGCGTGGGCGGCGGGCTGGCCTGGCGAGCGCGGCGGAGTGCCGGGCAGAGCCCGCTTTTCCGCACGGCGCCGATCACGCGCGGTGATTTGCTGGTCACCATCGACGCCACCGGCACGCTTGAGCCCGAGGAGGTCATCGACGTGGGTGCTCAGGTGGCCGGCCAGATCCTGTCCTTCGGCAAGGACGCCGCGGGTAAGCCGGTGGACTACGGTTCGCCGGTCACGCGGGGCGCGACGCTGGCACTGATTGACGAAGCCCTGCCGCAGGCGGACGTGCAGCAGGCGGAGGCGGGGGTGAAGTCGGCCCAGGCCGGGGTGCAGCGGGCCGAGGCCGACGTCGTCCAGCTCAAAGCCGGAGCGGCGCAGGCGGAGGCGCAACGGGCGTCCGCCCGCGCCGGCATCCAGAGCGCCGAGGCGAGTCTCGGACAGCTTCTCGTCAAGCGTACGCAGGCCCAGCGGGACTGGGAGCGGGCGCAACGGCTGGGGCCGTCCGAGGCCCTGGCCCAGACGCTCTACGATGGCTACCAGTCCACCTACGACGCGGCCCAGGCCGGCGTCGCCGTGGGCGAGGCCGCGCTGCTGCAGGCCACGGCCGGCTCCGAGGCCAGTCGCTCCGCCGCCGCTATGGCCACGGCGGCGGTCAGCGTCGGTGAGGCGGCGGTGCTGCAGGCCAAGGCCAGTCTGACCCAGGCCGAAACCAGCCTCTGGCGGGCCACGCGCAATCTGAGTTACTGCACCATCACCTCGCCCGTCGATGGGGTCATCATCGACCGTCGCGTCAACATCGGCCAAACCGTCGTTGCCAGCCTCAACGCGCCTAGCCTCTTCCTGATCGCCAAGGACCTCAAGCGCATGCAGGTCTGGGTGGCCGTGAACGAGGCCGACGTGACCAGCATCTACCCCGGCCAGGCGGTCGCCTTCACGGTCGATGCCCGACCGGATGAGTCGTTCAGCGGAGAGGTGGTCAAGGTCCGTCTGAATGCGGCCATGACCCAGAACGTGGTGACCTACACGGTCGAGATCAGCACCGACAACAGCCTCGGTCGGCTGCTCCCCTACCTGACTGCCAACGTCAAGTTCGAGGTTCACCACCGAGAGAACGTCCTGCTGGTGCCCAACGCGGCCCTGCGCTGGACGCCGGCCGCCAGCCTGGTCGCGACGGAGCCTGGCGCTGGCACCGCCCCTGCGGCTCCGCGCGCGTCGCCGCCTGCGGAGGGGCGCGCCGCGGCCGCCGCGAGCGGCACGCCGGCCGCCACCACGGCGGGCGTCGTGTACGTGGCCAGCGGGAGCGGCGTCCGGCCGATCCCGGTACGTGTCGGCCTGAGCAACGGGATGACCACTGAAGTCGCGGGCGAAGAGCTCGCCGCGGGGACCGAGGTGGTGACGGGCACGCAGACTGCGGCCAGCAGCGCCGCCCAGACCACGAACCCCTTCGCGCCGAAGTTGCCCAGGCCCCCAGGCGGCAGAATGTCGCCGCACTAGTCCGGTCAGGAGCTGCAAGACGATGGAATTCATAGAATTACATGATCTCTGCAAGACCTATCACATCGGCGCCATGGAAGTGCCGGTGCTGCGCGGCATTTCGCTGACGATTGCCAAGGGCGAGTTTGTCGCCTTGATGGGGGCCTCGGGTTCCGGGAAGACGACGCTGATGAATCTCCTGGGCTGCCTGGATCGCCCGACCTCGGGTGAGTACTGGCTGGACGGCGAAGCGGTCGGCCAACTGTAGGCCGACGGGCGGGCCATGGTGCGGAACCGCAAGCTGGGGTTTGTCTTCCAGAACTTCAACCTGCTGCCCCGCACCAGCGCCATCGACAATGTGGCCATGCCGCTGAGCTACACCGCTCGGCAACTTTCCGACCGGGAGGCTCGTCGCCGGGCGCGTGAACTGCTGACCCGCGTCGGCCTGGAGGACCGTCTGGAGCACGAACCCTCCCAGCTCTCCGGCGGCCAGCAGCAGCGCGTGGCTATCGCGCGGGCGCTGGTCAACCGACCGGCCCTGCTCTTCGCCGACGAACCGACGGGGAACTTGGACTCGCACACCAGTGAGGACGTCCTGCGCATGTTCCACGGGCTTAACCAGGATGACGGCCTGACCATCATCCTGGTCACGCATGACCCCGATGTCGCCCGTAGTGCCAAGCGTGTGATCCACATCCGTGACGGCCTGATCGTCGACGGCGCCCATGGAACAGCCCGCCCGGCCAGCCCAGCCGGGGCAGGAGCACCCGCATGAGAGTTCTCCGAGCCCTGCTCTCGGCGCTGACCTCCTTCCGGCGCAATCCGATGCGTGCCGCGCTGACCACGTTGGGCATCGTCATTGGCATCAGCGCCGTCATCGCCATGATGGAGATCGGCCAAGGCTCCTCGGCGCAGCTCCGTCAGTCGATCGCCAGCATGGGCGCCAACGTGCTGCTGGTGGTCCCCGGGTCGAGTACGGCCAGCGGCGTCAGCCAGGGTGGCGGCAGCACCGTCAGCCTGCGTCCTCAGGACTGTGATGCCCTCGCCGCCGAGTGCCCGTCGCTCCGGGCGGCGGCGCCGCAGGTGCGCGCCCGCACCCAGATCGTCTATGGCAACCGCAACTGGGTGCCCGCCCAGGTGTCGGGTACGACGCCCGCCTTCCTGGAGATCCGAGACTGGGCTGCCCTCGCCGAGGGTGAACCCTTCACGGACCGCGATGTGCGCAACGGCAGCCGCGTCTGCCTGCTGGGCCAGACGATCGTGAAGGAACTGTTCCAGGGCGAGGCCCCCATTGGCAAAGTGATCCGCGTCAACAACGTACCGCTGCGGGTGGTCGGGATCCTTGGCAGGAAGGGCGCCAATATGGTGGGGATGGACCAGGACGACATCCTGCTCGCGCCGTGGACACTGGTCAAATTCCGCATTGCCGGTTCGACCCTCGGCTCCGCCAACCAGAGCTCCAGCGGGGGCTCCGGCAGCGCCGCAAACAGCCTCAACCGCCTGTACCCCAGCGATCCGCCGGCGCTGTACGCGGGACGGTCCACGACCCAGGCCCAGAACAGCCCGATGTTGGTGCGCTTCGCCAGCATTGACGTCATCCTGGCTGCAGCCCGCAGCAGTGAGCAGATTCCCGCGGCGATGCAGGAGATGGCCAAGGTCCTGCGCCGACAGCATAATCTGCGCGCGGGCGAGCCCAACGACTTCGAGATTCGGGACATGGCCGAGATGACCAACACCCTCTCGTCCACCACCAAACTGATGACCAACCTGCTGCTGTGTGTGGCCATGATCTCGCTGGTGGTCGGCGGCGTCGGCATCATGAACATCATGCTGGTCTCGGTTACCGAACGGACGCGCGAGATTGGCCTGCGCATGGCCGTCGGGGCCCGCGGTCGTGACATCCTGCGCCAGTTCCTGGTTGAGGCCATTGTCCTCTGTCTCGTCGGCGGCGCCATGGGTATTCTCCTTGGCCACGGCGGCTCACTCCTCGTCCGTGACCTGCTGCACTGGCCGGTGCAGACCTCGCCCACGGCGATGGCTGCCGCCGTTCTGGTCTCCGCCGGCGTGGGTATCCTCTTTGGCTTCTACCCAGCCTGGAAAGCATCGCGACTCGACCCCATTGAGGCCCTGCGTTACGAGTGATGGAACCCCGGCGACCCAGCGCGTCACGGCCGGGGTGGGAGTACGATCATGAGCACAGGCGCAGAACACGGCCCGCGGCGGATCCCGCCGGCAGGTGCGCTCGGTCTCCTCTTGGCCCTGACCCTGGTGAGCGGCTGTACGGTGGGACCCAACTACCGAGCCCAACTCGGCGAGACGCCTCCGGCCTGGCTGGGGGCCACGTCCGCGTTGGGGCCGCCGGCTGGGGCCGCCGCGGAACTGGTCATGGCGCGCTGGTGGACGGTCTTCCAGGATCCGCAGCTCAGCGCCCTGATCGAGCGGGCCATCCCTTCGAACCTCGAGCTGAAGCTGGCCGCCGCCCGCGTGCGCCAGGCCCGCGCCAGCCGCGGGATCGCTGCCGCCGGGGCCGGGCCGAGCGCTAACGCTACCGGCGGGCTGACGCGCAGCCGGCCGGCGGGTTCCGTGGCCAGCGGCAAACGTCCATCGCCCGCGACCCAGTACCAGACCGGCTTTGACGCCGCCTGGGAGTTCGACCTCGCCGGCGGCGTGCGTCGAGGCATCGAGGCCGCCGACGCCGATCTGCTGGCTACCGAGGCGGCGCAGCAAGGCGCCCGCATCACCCTGGTCGCCGAGGTGGCGCGCACCTATGTCGAACTGCGCCTGCTCCAGCAACGCCTCGAGATCGCCAGGCAGAACCTGACTTCCCAGCAACACACGGCCGAACTGACGCGGAAACGTCTCGCCGGCGGCCTGGTGAACGGCCTGGATGTGGCCAATGCCCAGGCCCAGGTGGCGGCCACCGCGGCGCAGATCCCGGTGCTGGAGGCGTCCGCCCAGCAGACGGTGTACGGCCTCAGCCTGTTGCTGGGGCTGGCCCCCGGCGCCTTACTGCCGGAACTCGCGCCGGCCGGGGCGCTGCCGGTGGCGCCGCTGGCGGTTCCGCTCGGAGTGCCCTCGGAGCTATTGCGGCGCCGTCCCGACATCCGCCAGGCCGAGGCTCAGATCCAGGCGGCGACCGCCCGCATCGGTGTCGCCACCGCCGACCTCTATCCGCGCTTTACGCTCTCTGGCGCGGTCGGCTACCAGGCTGCCCACGCGGGCAACCTCATCAACCCGTTGAGCCAGTTCTGGTCCCTCGGGCCATCCGTCACCTGGAACGTCTTTGCGAGTGGCCGAATCCGCTCGAACATCGAGCTGCAGAAGGCCTTGGAGGAGGAGTCTGCCATCGCCTACCGACAGACCGTCCTGACCGCCCTGCAGGAGGTGGAGAATGCCCTCGTCGCCGCCACCAAGGAGCAGGAGCATAGCCAGACACTGACCGCGGCGACCGAGGCCTACCGCCGCGCGGCCAGACTGGCGGCGACGCTCTATGCCGAGGGCCAGACGGACTTCCTCAACGTACTCCTGGCACAGCGCGCGCTGCAGGCTGCCGAAGACGCTTCGGCGCAGAGCCGCGCGGCCCTGTCGACCCACCTCATCGCCCTCTACAAAGCCCTCGGCGGCGGCTGGGACACCGGAGCGGCAGCGCCAGGGGATAGCGCGCCGGCGGCCCCGTAGGCCGCTACGCCAGGCTCAGCGTTCCGCCTTGCAAGGCTGCCGAAGTGGAGGGATACTGAGGCTGGCAGACCGGCCAAGTACGCCTTGGCGGCGCTGGCAGCAGGGGGCAAGATGACCATGCGCGGGTTGCGCCGCATAGCTTATGTGATGGCGACCGGGTACATCCTCTTCTTCTACTCGGAGCGGCTGTTCTGGACCGTGTTCCGGCCCACCGACACGGTCGCGGACACGCTGATCACCTGGCTGGCCTACTGCGCGCCAGCGTACCTCTTCCTGGCCCTGGTGCGGCGCTTCCACATCCGACACGTCAGCGCGGTCTTCCTGGCGGGGGCCGTCTATGGGTGGTTGATCGAGGGCTGCCTGGCGCCCACGCTGTACGGTACCGAGCCCTCCGCGCCTTTCCCGGTCAGCCTGCTCTGTACGGCGGTCTCGTGGCATGCGCTGATCTCCGTGTGGGTCGGGTGGTACTTCGTGCCGGAGGCACTGCGCCAGCGCCGGCACCTGCGGACGCTGCTGCTGGCGGTCGGGATTGGGGTGTTCTGGGGCCTGTGGGCGCCCTTCCAGTGGCTGGAGACGCCACCTCTGGTGGCCTCGGTGCCAACGTTTCTCGGCACCGGGCTGCTGCTGACGGCCCTGCTGGTTCTGAGCTACGGCCTCGCCGGCGGGCAGGCTGCCGCGGAGTTCCGGCCGACGCGACTGGGCTTGGCCCTGGCGCTGGCTGTGCTGGCGGTTTTCTTCGTGCAGCATGTACGCACGCTCGGGCTGCGGCCCCTGCTCGTTCTCCCGGCGCTGCTGATCCCGACGCTAGCCGTCCTGGCGCGGTACCGCCACCGCCAGGGCGACGTGCTGCCCGGGCCCGCGGCGGCGAGTCTGGTCATGCCGCAGGCACTGCTGCTGCTGGCGGCCCCGCTGACGGCTACCGTTATCTATGCGCTGGCGCGGCTGGTCGGGCCACGGTGGCCGCCCTGCCATACGGTCATCTTCCCGGCGACCATCGTGGTGGGCGGCCTCGCACTGCTGGTCAGCCTCGTCCTTGCTCTACGCGGCCGACCGCTGCCGAGTGTGCAGAGCGGAAAGGAAACCGCTGATGAGCAGTAGCCCGCGACGACTGGCCACGATGCCTCTGCGCCTGGCCCTGCTGCTGTGCGTGGGGGCCGGTCTCGGCGCCCCCGGCGGAATGGGGGCCGAGGCGGACCCCGGCCTGGCCTGGGTCCGCTTCAACTCGCCTGTTTTCAGCCAGGCGCGCGATACCGGGAACGCGGAGTGTATCGACGTGGACACCGGGACCGCGTTCAACGACTACTCCCAGGTCTGGGTCGGGCTGATCGAGCTGCCGCCCAGCCAACGGGTCACCTTCAGTGCTGAGGCTGACGACGGCCTGCGTCTCCGGCTCGACCAGGTCACCGTGATCGAGGGCTGGAGCCTGGGCAGCTCCCGTCAGGGCACATTTCAGGCTCCGGTCGGAGGGCGAGTCTCCTTGCGTCTCGAGTACTTCCAGAACGGCGGCACGGGCCACCTCCGGCTGTACTGGCAGTGGCCGGGGCACGAACGCGAACTCATCCCCGCCACGGCCTTCAGTCACACTGCGCGCCAGCAGGAGTATGTTGAGCATGTGTTCAACGGTCAGGAGGCTCCTCTCATGTATGAAGACCGTTCCATGATCTACCAGCCTGAGAGGGGTATCCCGGGCGCCGTGGCGGAGGCGGAATCGCCGCTGCCCGCCCAGCCCGGACCGCACCTTCTCCTGGATGACTACCTCATTGCCGCGAGCCACGGCGTTCGTCGCGTGGTGCTGCCGCCGCGGCGCGATCCCGCCCTTCCCAACCCGCTGATCACCGGCCCGACCGACCGCTGCATGCAACCCTTCTTCAGCGTGCTGCGGGACGCGTCGTCGGGCCGCAGTCGGATCTGGTACGGGGCCTGGCGCGAGGATCGCAGTACCGGCCGTACGCAACTGGCCACCATGGACTCGCCGGACGGGATCCACTTCATCCGCCCGCATCGCCTCTGCGCGACCCCCGAGATCCAGTTCGGTTCCTCGGTGCTCGACCGCGGCGCGACCCACCCGGAGGCGGCAACGCGCTACATCTACAGCTACTGGCTCGAGGGCGGTACCCGGCTCCTGGCCTCGGCGGACGGGTTCGCCTGGAAACCGCTGGTTGAGGGCGTCGTCCTGCCCCATGATCACGACATCACCGGACTGAGCTGGGACCCGTTGCGCCAGACCTACGTGGCCACCGTCTCGACCTACACCACGGGCGCCGCCTGGACCGGCCAGCGCCGGACGACCCTGATGAGCTTCAGTCCTGACCTGCAGCGCTGGCAGACCCCCTGGGTCGTGCTCGCCGCCAGTAGTGCCCTCGACGCGGGCGAGACCCAGTTCTACGCGATGGACGGCTACCTCACTCGCGGTTCGTTGCGCCTCGGTATGGTCAAGGTGCTGCGCGATGATCTCGTGGCCACAGCCACGGCCCCCGGGAGCTTCGGGCGGGCCCACACCGCGTTGGCCTGGAGCCGCGACGGCCGCACCTGGGTGCGCGATCGGGCTGCGTTCTTCGAGCCCGACGACGACCCTAATGCCTGGGATCATGCCCATGCCTGGATCGACGAGCAGGTCCAGGTCGGCGATGAGATCTACCTCTACTACGGCGGTTACAAGCAGGGGCACAAGGTGAACCGCTTCGACGAACGCCAGATCGGGCTGGTGCGGATGCCTCTGGACCGCTATGTGGCCCGCCGCGCCGAGGGCGACATGCCCGGGCGGTTGCGGACGGTACCCTTCCTCCTGGCCCCCGCCCCAGCGGCCCTGCGGGTCAACGCCACGGCGGCCGCCGGCGCGCTGCGCGTCGCGGTGCAGGACGCCCGCAGCGGCGCCACTCTCCCCGGGTTCAGCTTCAGCGATTGCGAACCCATCCGCGCCGACGGCCTGCGCCTGCCGGTGCGCTGGCGGCAGGCCGACCTCGGCACTCTCGCCGGCGAGACGGTCCGCTTCGAGTTCGAGTTGACTCGCGCCGACCTGTTCGGCTTTGACCTCCGCCCCTAGGTTGGAGCGCTGGGGACCGCGGCGACGACCGGCCTTGCACCCGCGGTCGGCGCCACGCTCCAGTCCGAAGCTGTCAGCGACGTGCGGTTGTCAGCTCCGGAGGGATCAGCACCGCGAGCACTCGTCGGCCATGGCGACGGTAGATCATGAAATCGCGGTCGAGCGTCAGCAGCACGCTGTTCTCGTGCAGTTCAGTCATCCTCACCAGGCACGCATCCGCCAGGGACATGGGGAAGTCCGCATACTTCGCCATCAACGCGGCCAGCGACGTGGCCTGCGTCGCCACGCGGAAGTCAACCTGCAGGATCCCTCGCTCAACGAGTCCCATGACTGCCGCCCGCCCGCCGGATGTGCTGGCCAGGAGGAAACAGGCCTCGGCCAGAACGGCTTCACAGGTCAGTAGCGGCGGTACCATCTCCCCCAGCCTTTCCCTGGCCCAGGCATGGAACCGATCCCCGCGGTTGATGCTGGCGACGAGGGGCCCCGTATCTATGAGTACCAGCCTCGTCATTGGCCGAAGCCCTGCAAGTGCTGCTTGTTGGACGCCAGGTCTGCCGGGCCCTCAACGCAGCCGATGAGGTCAGAGGCGAGTGCCAGGCAGGAGCCCGTCCGCTCGGCGCTCTCTGCCGCGAGGTGCTCGATGGCGGCACGGATGACTGCTGAACGTGTGGTCTGCCGCACCTCCGCAATGCGTCTCAGCCGACGGTCCAGCGCGACGGGAATCTTCAGAGAGATCGTGGGCATGCCAGCAACTCCAGCGTAATACACGCCTGTACTTAGCGTATTACCAGCGCGGCTCCCTGTCAAGCCGAGGCGCCGCAGTGCCGGGGCTGTTTCAAGATCCGTAGCGCGGCATCTCCGGTAGGGCGCGCGGTCCTGCCGGACGGCAGGACTGGCCAGCAGGGTCCCGAGCGCCTCCCGGCTGCCGCGCGGGGTCCTGCCGTTCGGCAGACCGGGGGCCGCGCGGCGTACTGGGACAAGCGCCCGCCACGAAGCTGGAAGCGGTTTCTTGAAACAGCCCTGCCGCAGTGCCGGGGCGTCTGTGCCCGCCCTGCCCGGCGCCCGCGCGGGGCAGGTCTCTGGGAGGCGGACGTGCGGTCTGGTGCCCTCATCCCGGCGCTTCGCGGCGGGCCTCAGTTGAGTTTCCAGAACATGAGGTTCAGATAGGTGGCAAAGCTGACCCACAGCAGGTAGGGGATAAGGAGCCCGGCCGCCAGGCCGGAGACGCCCCAGAAAGCCGTGATCAGCCAGACCAGAGTGAGGTCGAGAACGGCGATGTCAACCAGCGCGGCCAGTGGTGAGTGCAGGCCGAAGAAGAGGTAGGACCAGACGAAGTTGCTGGCCAGATGCACGCCGAGGACGAGGTAGACGGTCGTCACCGGCCCCGACTTGGGGGCGCGGATGTAGAGGATGATCGACAGCGCGATCAGGGCGTAGAGCACGGTCCACGCCGGCCCAAAGACCCAGTCCGGCGGCGTCAGCGGCGGGCGTTGCAGCGTGCGGTACCAGTCATTCATAGCGGGGTTACCTCCGTCGCCTTCACGGCTGCGTGAACAGGGCCGGCCAGGCACCGCGAACCGACCCTGCGTGTCGGCGCAGCTTCGCGCTAGCGAACGTCGCCGGATCGGGGGTCGTCACCGCGCCCTGGGCGGTCAGGTACAGGCAGCCTAGTTCGTCCCCTGGAAGGGCGGCCACGAGGTCCCGGGCCTGCTCGAGCGCCTGCAGCCACCGCACTTTCAGCGCCCGCACGTCGAGCGGCTGCCGCAGCATCAGCCGGTTGAGCTGGTCCTGAGTACAGCAGGCATGCCGGTTACAGTGCTGCAGAAGCAGGTCGGGCGTGTAGCCCGGGTCCTTGCCACAGGCGGCCCAGGCAAGGGCGCCCACCGACAGGCCGTGCGCATCGAGGTGGAGGATGTCGACCAGGTCACGGACCTCCTGGCGTCCGGCAAGAGCGAGGAGCTTGTTCACCGCGGCGTCGGCCAGGTGAAGGCGGTAGCCGCAGATAGGGTCACTCTCGACCGGGAAGAAGCGGAACGCCGTATCCTGTGCCCACTCCAGCCTGACTTCCTCCCCGGCGGCTGCGACCACGGCTCTATGGAATAGCGGCGTGCGTAGAAGCCAGCGTACGTGGTAGCCGGCAGCGGCGAGTGTCGCTGCGTCCGCCGCAGCGCTCTGCGCCACGCTGGCTTCGAGGTCATGGAAGAAATCCAGGTCCTGAGAGAAGCGTGGCGTCTCCGCAACCTGATGGATGACCGTGGCGCCCGCCAGATAGCTATCAGGGCTCCGGTTGGCGGCCAGCAAGCGCAGCAGTCTTGCCTGAAGCTCGGTCAGCGGCATAGCTTTGCAGCGAGGAGGAACCCCCGCCTGCCTCCGTCCTGCCGCAGACCCCGTGCGATCTCGGGGATATCCGCGGTCCCGACCTCGATGTTCTCTCGCCAGAACCAGAAGCACTGGGTGCGGAACTCGCGCACTGCCGCCTTGGCCAGCTCGAGCCTCTCCGCTTCCGTGAGCCTCTCCGTTCTGCCGTCTTGGTCCATGGGCAGGAATCTAAGCTGGATTGGCCGTCTTGCCAGACCGCCATGTCCTTCGGCCGGGGGAACCGCGGGCGGCGTGCCCGTTCAGTAGCTGACGCGGATCACCAGGTCGCCGCTGCAACCGCTCACGTCTACATCGCCCGTTACGGCGTCGAATGCCGGATGCGACCGCTCATTCACCGTGACGGTCCGCAGCGGCTGTCGGTCAGGCGTGCGGAAGCGTACGAGCGTCTGCGCCGGCGCGGCGCGCAGTGCCAGCCGCACGGTGGCCTCGATGGTGCAGCCGTCGGCCTGCGGGGCATAGGCGACGCTGACCGTACCGAAGTGGGTCTGCAGCCCCTCGGCGCGGGCGCCGCGGCCGGCGCGCAGCCAGTCGCGCGGGATGGCTCGGCCCAGATGCAGCCGCGTGGGCGTGGCATAGACGAACATGTGCTGCAGCCACTTGACTGCGTTGGCCTCGTCCGAGGTCTTGAAGTGCGCGCTGTTCGAGAAGCCGAGCACCGGGTAGGGGTGCTCGACCATGGCGGTGATCTCCTCGCGGTAACAGGCGTTCCAGCAGTTGAAGAACATCCACAGGTAGACCTCGACCTCGTCGCGCTCGAGGTGCGGCATGAGGCCGGCCAGCAGATTGGGCTGGATCGAGACGCCGCCGCGGTCGAACCAGGAGTTCGCCGGCTGGTCGACGTAGTAGCCGAAGGGCGGATTCATGTAGAGGTTATCCTGGAAGTCGTCCAGAATCCAGGCGGCCTGCGGGCTGTCGGACGCGAACAGGCCTGAGATCAGCAGGTAGACGGCGCCCTCGAGGGTCTCGCGGATCCAGCCCCGGTCACGCCCGCGGCAGTACAGACGGGACGGGTAGTGCGGGACCCAACGACCGTCACGCAAACGCACCAATGGGGAGAGGCGACGCATGGTCTCGAAGCCCCGGATGAGGTCCTGCCGGTAGGCGTCGGAGGCCTGGCGGAAACGGGCCGCGTCCGGGTGCGCGATTGCCTCGAGGGCGGCGCTGGCGGCGTCGCAGCCGCGCCAGGTCAAGGCATTGGTGCTGAGCCAGTAGCAGTAATCGTCGACATCCTCGAGGCCGCCCGCGGGCAGAAAGCCGCGCTCCCAGCCGCGCGAGTGCGGCTGGGTCTGCAGCGTGTGCTGGCGCTGCCGGAAGACCCATTCCAGTCCGCGGCACAGTCCCGCCGCGGCGACGTCCCGCAGCCAGCGGGTATCGCCGGTGACGGCGTAGTGTTTCGCGATGATCCAGAGGACCCAGCCGTGGTGTTGGCAGTAGCTCTGGCCCTGTTCGAACCCGCCGGCGCCGTAGAACACGCCGTCGATGTCCGAGAAGCGCCCATTGAGCCCGACCGTGCCCTGGTACTCCAGCCACAGCTCGATACGTCGCCGCGCCTCCTCGTGGAGGCCACGCTGATCGAGTTCGTCGATGATCATGCATGACTCGTTGCTGAAGTTCCCGTAGGTGCTCGCTCCCACCGAGGTGTTGATCAGGTGGGGCTTGCCAGGCACGGCATGGTCGGTGACCTGCACATGCAGTGCATGCATCGTGTGCAGGGCGTTGAGGTGCGCATTCGGGGTGACCACCTGCGCGCCCTGGCGCGCTTCCGCCCTCCAGAACTCCAGGGCTTGCCGGTCGCAGGCCCCGAAGTGCAGGTTCCGCAACGCCTGCAGTTCGTCCTCGCGGTCGACCACGATGAACGGGATGCGCAGGACCAACTCGGCGGTCTCGCCGGGGGCGAGCCGTTTCTCGAACACGAGTCCGTCGCCGTCCGTGCGGGGCGTCAGGTCCGACTCGTACAGGCCGCGCAACACCGGCAGCCCCTGCCAGACGCCCAGCAGGCGGCCGTCCGGCGTCGCCGTCAGCGGTGTCCGGGCACTCCGCGGCACCAGGTCGTCGTCCTGGCCGCCCGCGGCGCTGCGTCCGGCAGCCAGCCGGTTGCCCGAGCGACCTGAGTTGCCCGAGAAACCAAGGGGCAGTCGCGCCTGCACGGTCTCGGCGCCGGCGTTGCGCAGGCTGACTCGAACCAGCAGCACCACCGTGTCGTCCCCAGCCAGCTCACCCGCCGCGCCCAGCGGCCGCAGCGGCGTCGCCAGGTAGCGCTGCTCCCGGACCAGGCTGCCGTGCCGGAACTGCAGGTTCCAGGCAAACGCCGGTGCCGGATCGGTGTAGCGCGCGACGGGAATCCAGTCGCCGAGATCGAAGAAGAAGCGGGCGTTGCCCTCGTTGCCGAAGCGTTCGGAGTCGGCTCCGGGGGTCCACATGACGTTGTGCCGGTTCAGCACGATGTCGCCGTTCGGCTCGATCCAGAAGCGTTGCCGGGCATGTTTGCAGCCCAGCGTGTAGGCGACGGCGTGCGCCCGCGGCTGGCCGTGGAAGGCACCGGACAGGCTCTGTTCGGGAGCCTCGAGGACCTGCTGCCGGATCGTCTTGGCACCGCGGTTGCGGGCCTGGTACTGCGCGAACGTCGTCGGGTCCGCGGCCGCCGTGATGAAAACACCGCTCTCGGCGAACCAGATGGGCCCCTGTTCTCGCAACGCCGACAGCGACACCGTGAAGACCTCGCCCTCCAGGGAGAGGGTGAGCAGAGCATCGTCGTCACTGTAGGGGTGGGCCGGCACCATGCACTCCCACTGCGCCAGGAAGCCGCGCGCCCCATCCGGCTGCAGGATGATCTGGTGTCGCCGCACCTCGACCCCGGTCAGCGGCCGGCAGCGCAGGCCGCGCAGGTTGTAGCCCGACAGCGCCACGCTGCCGCCCGGCGTCCGCCGACCGGCATCGAGTTCGACGCGGACCGCGGCCTTGCAGGTCGCGGACTCGGTGTAGACCGCGATGGCCTGCACCGCCTCTGGCACTGCGGTCTCGACGCGGACCCCGAGCGTGCGCCGGAAAGTGACATCGTAGACCTCGCGCCCGGGGTACTCGGCGAACTCCGCGTGCAGGCCAGCGAAGGTGAACTCGAGGGTGCGCTCGTCCAGACGCGTGCTCTGCACGGCCGCCCGCCGCCAGGTGGCATTGAACCAGTCGTCGAGCGGACGCCAGCCGAACTGGCAGGGGTGGGTTCGCCCCATCTCCGGCGGCAGCTCGTGGCGTGTCTGCGGCCAGGTCTTGTGCAGGTACGACAGCCCGATCTCAGCACTCACGGGCGCCGCCAGGCGCACGACCACGCGGCGGATGTCGCGCGGTTGCTCGAAGCGGACCTCGTGCGGCGCCGTGTTCGGCAGTGCGAAAGGGGCGATATCAAAGGCTTTCATGATGGCATTTCTCCCCCGTCCATCGTCCATCTGGCGTGCCGTGAGCCGAGCGTGGTTAGCATATACCGCGGCGGCAGGCACTGCCAGGCGGGCTGGGTATCGCCCAGGGCGGTTCTAAGAAACCGGCGAGGGCGCCGACGGCTGGGTCTGCGATCGCCATTGGGCACCCCCGAGGCCCCCTTGCGGTCGCGCTATGGAGCATAGGGGGGCACGGCGTTGCGCCGGCGCTCGTCGCGGGCAT
>CAILUI010000128.1 GCA_903837355.1 uncultured Victivallales bacterium | reverse complement strand
CGGCGCCTTGGGCTGGTATACGCAGGGGCACTTCGAGGCGATCGCGCTCGCCAAGATCAGCGGCGAGCCCATGCCGGAACTCAAGTTCGACATCGAGACCTTCAAGCAGTCCTATCGCGACCACCGCAAACGGGCAGCCTAGCCCGGGAGGGAGACCCCATGCGCCCAGATTCGACCCGTGCCGGTCCGTATCTGCTGCCCGACTACCGTGCCGTGATGGAGGCTTTCGAGGCCTATGTCTCGACCCAGCGGCCCCTGCTGCAGTCGCCTGAGGATACGGCCCGACTGATGCGGCCGGTACTGACCCCCTGTGAGCAGGAGCAAATGCATGCCCTGCTGCTCGATGCCAAGAACGGACTCATCGCGGACGCTCTGCTCACGATCGGACTGGTGGACCGGACGCAGATTGCCGCACGCGAGGCCTTCCGCCAGGCCATCCGGGAGAACTGCTCGCGCATCCTGCTGGTGCATCACCATCCCAGCGGCGACCCGACCCCCAGCGCCCAGGACATCGCTGCCACCCGGCAGCTCGTGGAAGCCGGGAAGATCATCGGCATCGAGGTGCTGGACCACGTGGTCCTCGGCACCCGCACGGAGACCCGCCTCAAGGACTTCGTGAGTTTCCGGCAGGAGAACCTGCTCTGATCCTGGCGCCATCCGCCGTCACCCCCAACCCTCACCTAAGGAGATCCTGCTCCCATGCAACTCACCCTGTCACAGAGCCACCTGCAGCGCCTGACCCGTGGCCTTACCAAGATCATCCCCGCCCGCGGCTCGGTCATGCCCGCCCTGGATCAGGTGCGCTTCCGGCGCGTCGGTGGGAACAACGCCGAAGCCACAGGCACCAACCTCGAGGAGACCCTCACGCTCGCGCTCCCCGGCACCGCCACGGGCGACGGTGGCCCCGATGCCTTTCTCTGCCCCATCGACGAACTGCGCCGCCTGGCCAAGGACATGGGCCGGGGCGATGCGGCTCTGCTCGCAGCCCTGCCCGGCGAGTCCCGGCGCCTCGACATCATCCTGCAGGTCAGCGGCCGCGATATCCGCAGCAACATCGACGTCATGCCGGTCGCGGAGTTCCCCGAGACCCTGGTGCCCGCGGTCGGCGTACCGGCTGACGTGGGCGCCTTCCTGAAGGCGTTCCGCACGGTGCTGCCCTTCGCCTCCGAGGATCCGACGCGGGCGCTGACCAACGGCGTCTTCTGGCACGAGGAAGCCCACTCGCTCGCGGCCACCGATGGCCGGCGGCTGAGCGTGCTGCGTCTCGAAGGGCTCTCCCTGGGACAGGATGTCATCCTGCCGCCTGTGAAGCTCCTCGCGAACGGCATTCTCGAGGGGGCTGAGGGCACCCTCGGCATCACCATGGCCGGCGACCGCGCCCACCTGGACGTCACCAGCGGCCCCTGGCACTACCAGGTCCGCGGCATAGACGGCACCTACCCCAACTACCAGGTGGTGATCCCCGCGGATGTCGGCCAGTTCGTGGCCACCGTCGAGATCGCGGCGGCAGACCTGGCGCTGGTACGCTCCGCGATCCCGCGCCTGATGACTGAGAGCAACGGTGTCGTTCACCTCTGCACCGTCCCCGGCGGGGCGCCGTTCCTGGTGAGTGCCATTGCCGATGCCGGTGGCGGACGCGGCCATGTCGAGCTCGCCAACAGCCGCTGCCGCAGCGACGCGATGCAGGTGCAGGCGGTTAACGGGAGCTACCTGCTCGAGTGCCTGGAAGCCGGGTTCCTGACCCTGCGCTTGCCCCCGGACCTCTCGCCCTGGCTGTGCACCGGGGAGCGTCCGGGACTCCACTGCCTGATGCCCATGAACGAACGGAACCAGGACGTCGCGGCCTTCGTGGCCGGACGCCTCAACCCGGGAGAGACCTCCATGCCCCGTGAGACCCAGAACGCCCCCGCGGTCAGCACCCCCGAGTCCACGGCTATGGCCGCGACGCCCGCTGTCACGGCAGAGACTGCCGCCACGACGGAGACCCCCGCAAGCGGAATGCCGGCCGAGGCTTCCGAGAGCGGCAGCGCCGCAACCGTGCAGCTCACCATGGTCCCCGGCGACGCGCTGCAGGACCTGCGCAATGCTGTGACGGAAGCCGAGAGCGCCCTGCGCCAGGCCACCGCGGTGGTCCGGCCGCTGCGCGACAAGGTGCGCGCGGTCGAGCGCTTCGTGCGTGACCGCGAGAAACTGTACGCCAAGAGCGAGAAGGTCATCGACCAGCTCAAGCTGGTGGCCGGGTTCTAGGGCCGCCTCGTCTCGCTGCCCCTCGACAAGGGCCGTCTCTCCGGCGCTCACCTGCCGGGGAGACGGCCCTTTTCTGTTCTGTGCTCCGACACCACTCGACCGTGCCACACCCAAGGGGAGGCCAGCTATGCTCCGACTCAACGCCTCGTTCAGTAAGAAGGTACCCATCGCGGGCCAGGACTACTCGTCGCAGAGCTACCATGCCAGTATCGAGGTCGAGATTCCCGATGGTCTCAGCCCCGAGCAACTCCGCGACCGCATCCACGACACCTTCGAGCTCGTGCGCGACAGTGTCGAGAACGAACTCGGCGGCCAGGCGTCGGCGTTGCCGGCCCCGGCCCAACCGTCCCAGCCGCCGCCGCAGCAGCAGCAACCGGCCCCGGCCCCGGCCAAGACAGCGGAAGCCCCGGCGTCCGCCAGGCAGATCCGTTACCTCACCACCCTCGCCCTGGACCGCGGCATGGACGTACGCGCTCTCGGCAGCGTCTGCCGGCGCGACTTCGGCGTGCCCTCGGTGGAGGCATTGAGCCGCCAGCAGGCCTCGGACCTCATCGACCGTATGAACGACCGCGAGAGCGGCAGCCGCCAGGCGACCCGGAGGGCGGCATGAACACGCCAGCCCTCAGCCTGGCCGAACTGCGCCAGAAACCACACTGGTCATTCTCGGCGCTGAATACGTTCCTCAACACCTGCAGCCTGCAATGGGCCTTCAGGTACGTCTGGAAACTGCCGCCGGTCTCCACCCCGGCGGCACTGGTCTTCGGCGGGGTCTTCCACAGCGCCTGCACCTTCGCCTTCCGGGCGCGGCTCGCGGGACACGATCTGCCGGTGACCCCGGCCCTGGATCTCTTCGGCGATCTCTTCGCTCAGGAGTGCCGCACGGCGGAGTTGCCGGTGCAGTTCCGTGAAGACGAGACCCCGGACACGCTGGTCCGCCAGGGCCAGGGCATGCTGCAGGCGCTGCTGACCGACCCGGTGTGCCGCGCTGACCAGATTCTGGCCGTGGGCGAGGTGTTCCGGGTGCCGCTGCCGCAGGCGGGTGGCGCCGAACCCAAGCCGCTGATCGGCGAGTATGACCTCGTGGTGCAGGCTGCGGGAGGGTGCATCATCGTCGACTGGAAGACGGCGGCCCGCCGCTGGCCCGAGGGCAAGGCAGAGAGCGACCTCCAGCCCACCTGCTACCTCTACGCCCGCAGCTTCACGGACGACTTGCCGGCCCGGTTCCGCTTCGACGTGGTGACCAAGACCGCCAAACCCACGGTGACGCACCTGGAAACGCTGCGCAGTGAGGATCGTTTCCTGCGTCTGGAAGCCCTGCTGCAGGTCGTGAGCGCCATGGTCAGGGCAGAGCACTTCCTGCCCGCCGAGCAGAGCTGGTCCTGCTCTGACTGTCAGTACGCCGAAGCCTGTGCGGCCTGGCACCGCAGCCGGGCCCGGGTCTCGGCCACCTTCAGCCGGGCCGCGTGAGATCCACGCACCAAAGGGCCGATGGCGGAAGGCATCCGGGCGCTGCGCCAGTGTGCGTCGAAGCGAGTGCGGAGTGCCGCCGGCGATCCGGCAGGGGCCTCAACGATACGGCGCATCGCTGCCTCAAGCGGAGGTGCGGCCCAGCACTCCCCGTGAAGAGGGACGGAAGCAGCCGCAGTGCGGCTGACCGTCCCGGCCGCAACCACAGAGAGCCGGGCCGGCGGTGGCGGGACCGTCTGCGACGGCCTGCACTGCCCCAACCCGAGCCGGATATGGAGGAACGTAACCGTGACCAAACCCAGCCAGGCCAGAGCCGACGCCGACGGCGGTTGGAAGGACATCATCGAGGACTTCACCGAGGACTTCTTCGAGTTCTACTTCCCCGCGGTCCACGCCGCCATTGACTTCTCCGAACCGGTGAGATTCCTCGACAAGGAACTGCGTGAGATCGTCACCGAGTCTGAAGTGGCCG
This sequence comes from uncultured Victivallales bacterium, assembly GCA_903837355.1. Taxonomy (GTDB): domain Bacteria; phylum Verrucomicrobiota; class Lentisphaeria; order Oligosphaerales; family JAFGRS01; genus CAILUI01. The sequence goes on along the minus strand of CAILUI010000128.1, from coordinate 43 downwards.
GGCGCGAAGCCGACAAGCTCATCGAAGTCCGGCTCAAGACTGG
>CAILUI010000127.1 GCA_903837355.1 uncultured Victivallales bacterium | reverse complement strand
CCGGGGGCGCCGAAGCCGCCGGCAGAGGTGGGCGCGGCTCCGGCCGCTCCGCCGCTGCCGCCGCCCCCGCCCGTGGCGGCGGGCGTCCCGACCGTTCCCGGGGCGCCGGGGGCCGCCGTCCCCGCCGTTCCCGGAGCGGGCGCGGTCAACAGTGACGGGGCCCCTGTGGTCCCGATGTCCCGAGAAGACCGGCTGGAGCGGGCGCGCCTACTGCGCGAACGTATCCTCCAGGGGCGGCCGCCAACGAACAGCACCAACTGAGGACCAGCATGGACTACCGATACGGAGTGGTGATCATGGAGCGCCTGGCACGGGCTGGCCGCGGGCCGCTGGCCTGTCTGCTCGCCGTCGTCGCCCTGGCGATGTTGCCGGGCTGTCGGCGTCTGGAGCAGCCAGCCGCTCCGGCTGAGTTCACGCTGAACCCCGCCGACGGTCCCACCAAGGCCGACCTCTGGGACGAGGATCCGCTGGTCGTCGACAAGGTTCTGCCCGAGAACGGTATGGTGTCTGTCGAGGCGCGTTCGGAACTGCCTGTCCGTACGACAATGGCCCCCGAGACGGCCCCGACTTCGCAGTATCCGGAGAACCTCATCAAGGGCGTCGCCGATCCGGAGGCGAAGGTCAGTGTGGTCCTGAACTTCGACGCCATGCAGATCACGCAACTGGTCGAGGCCTTTGCCCAGCTCCTCACGTTCAGCTACCTGATCGACCCCGCCATCGCCAACAAGGGTGCCGTCACCATCAACGTCGGCTCGGACGAGAAGGCCGAGGAGATGACGGCGCGCGAGGCCTGGGAGACCTTTGAGCACATTCTCTGGCTGTCCGGCGCCTACGCCTCCCGTAACCCTGGGTTCATCCACATTCTGCCGTTCGAGAAGATGCCGAAGGAGCGTCGACTGCTGTTCAAGGGCGAGGGTATGGCCAACGTCGAAGTGGCAATGATCCCGATTCGCTACCGCAAGAGTGCCGACATTGCCGGATTGATCGAGCCCTTCAAGACCGAGGGGACCACGATCAAGGACCTGATCGACAGCAACACGCTGTTGTTGGTCGAGGCTCCCGCCAACATGCCGAAGATGCGCGAGCTCATCCGCGAGCTGGACAACCGCGGCGAGGCCTCCTGGCCGCATATCTGCCTGCCCTGCCGTAATGTCGACGCTGAGGAATTGCAGGCGGATCTGGAGACGATCCTGCCCACTCTGGGCTTTACCGTCACTACCAAGAGCCCCTCCAATGGGGCCATCAAGCTCGTCTCTCTGCCCAGGCTGCAGCTCATTGTGGTCTCGGCGGCGCTGCAGGAAGTCCTGGACGAAGTCGAGCGCTGGGTCAAGGTCCTGGACACCGCCGACACGATGGAGAAGGAGAATGTCTACTGGTACAACGTCAAACACAGCAGCGCCGAACAGTTGCGAGAGGTGCTCGAGGTGTTCTTCAATACCGAGGCCACCACAGGCACGCGCCCGTCCCGTACCAAGAGCACCTCGAGCAAGGCCAGCGCTACTCGCGGCAGCCGCAGCAGCCGGTCCGAGCAGACCAAGGCCCCCGTCGAGGCCCCGGTCCCAACGCCTGCCAAGGCCGCCAGCAGCGGCGCCCGTAAGGACAAGGAGAAGGGGGAGACCGGGAACATCTTCGACACCTCGGTGGTGGTCTTAGTCGACGAGGTTCGTGAACGGCTGACCATCCGCACCACGCCGCGGGCCTACGCCTTGGTGCAGGCCCTCCTGGAGCGGCAGGACGTGGCGCCACGGCAGGTCTCGATCCAGGCTCTGATCGCTGACGTGACGATGGCCAAGAGCATGGAGTTCGGCTTCAGCTATGCGGCCAAGGAGTTCATCAACCGCAACGGCGACACCGTCGGCCTGGTCAGCGGCGGCGCCGGAGCCATCAACTCGGACATCACCGCCCTCGGGAGTTCTGTGCCGTTCGCCATGCTCTTCAAGGATCGCACGGGCGATCCGTTGGCATTCATCAAGGCGGTTGCCGGCGAGGGCAACACGAAGATTCTCTCCGAACCCCAGGTCCTGGTCCTGAGCGGCGAGGACGCCGAGATCAACGTCGGTGAGCGCGTGCCCGTGCCCACCGAGTCCAGTAACTACGGCACGACCGGCAGCAATGGCTCGTTCAACACCAACTACGAGTACGAGGACACCGGTGTGATCATGCAGGTGAAGCCGCACGTGACGGCGGGCAACGACGTGCGCCTGGAGATCCGGCAGGAGGTCTCCGACGCCGGGGAGAGTGCCAGCACGACGAGCGGTCAGCCGATTCCGCCCCGCATTCTCAACAAAGTCATTGAGACGGTCCTGACCGTTGCCGATGGGTCGACCGTGATGATGGGTGGCCTCATTCGTTCGAAGCGCACCGATTCCAACACGGGCTGGCCGTTGCTCAAGGATATCCCCTATCTGGGGGTGTTATTCCGCACCAATAAGTCCACGGACGACCGCACCGAACTGCTGGTCCTGCTGACGGTCAACGTGATCTCCACGGACTCGCAGATGGAGCATCTCGTCCGCCGCTACAAGGCAGCGCTGGCTCAGATCAAGGATGTGGGGAGCACGAGCGCGCCATGAAGGAACCGCTCAGAACGGCCGCGTCGGCGACGGCCGCGGCCGCCGCTCCCGTCGCGCCCGTGGCCGCGGGCGCGACCGCCAACGCTCCCGCCCGGCGGCATGACGGCCGCGGCGCTCTCAGCGCCCTGGTGGGGGCGCGTTCCCTGACGTGTTCCCCGGACGACCTCATCCGCGCCGTGCGCGATGGCCTGGCACGGCACGTCGGCCTGGCTGAGGGTGCGAGTGCGTTGGGTGGCTCGCCCGAGAAGGATCTTGAGCTTGTGGCCCAGGGCCGAGTCGAGGAGAACGACCTGCTCCGGCTGTACGCGCAGGTGAGTGGACTGCCGGTGGCGGATGAGGAGGAAGTGCGCGACCTGGAGCCGTTCCCGGAGGTCTCGCTGGACTTTCTCTCGCATCACACCTGCCTGCCTTTGCACTGGGCCGCGGCGCACACCGTGCTTGCCGTAGCGGAGCCCTATGGCGTGGGCCGCCTCAGCCAGGTCTGGCTGGCCATGTTCCAGGTGCGGCCCTCGTTCGTGCTCCTGCGGCGGGCAGCCATCGAGCGGCACCTGACGGCCCAATACGAAGCGGGCAGCGGCGATGCGGGGGAGCTCTCCTGGGACGGCGACACCAGCGAAGAGGCCTTACGTGACCTGGCCCGCGAGGCGCCCATCGTGCGACTGGTCGGCGACATGTTCAGCCGGGCTCAGGAGATGGGGGCCAGCGACATCCATATCGAGCCCGCCGAGGACACGCTGACCATCCGTTTCCGCGTCGACGGTATGTTGCAGAACGTCCTCTCGCCGCCCGTGGCTCAGTACGCTGCCATCGCTTCGCGCGTTAAGCTCCTGGCCGGCATGAATATCGCCGAGCGGCGCTTGCCCCAGGATGGCCGTATCGACCTGGCCGGACCCAACCCCCTGGATGTCCGCGTCAGTTGCGTGCCCAGCATGCATGGCGAGTCCATCGTGCTGCGCCTGCTGCAAAAAGATGTCACCACCTTTGACCTCGAGCGCGTTGGGCTGGCAGCGGCCATGAAGCAGTCCCTCGAGCGGCTCTACAGCATGCCGCATGGGATGATCCTGGTCGTGGGGCCCACCGGCAGTGGCAAGACCACCACGCTCTACTGCGTGATGCGCGAGTTGAACAACGAGACCCGTAAGATCATCACGATCGAGGACCCGGTGGAATACCAACTCCCCGGCCTGACCCAGATCCATGTTCGGCCCCAGATAGGCCTGAGCTTTGCCAGCGGTTTGCGCTCGATCGTGCGCCAGGATCCGGATGTGATTCTGGTGGGCGAGATCCGCGATCGGGAGACGGCCGAGATCGCCATCCACGCCGCCTTGACGGGACACCTCGTGCTCAGCACCCTGCATACCAACGACGCCGCGGGTGCGATCAGTCGCCTCCTGGAGATGGAGGTTGAGAGCTTCCTGATCTCCTCGGCGCTGCTGGCGGTATTGTCGCAGCGCCTGGTGCGTCGGATCTGCCCGGAGTGCGGCGGCAGCGGTCGGCAGGGTGCCAGCAGCGAGGATCCCGCGAGTGGCCGGCGTTGCCGGAACTGCCTTGGCAGCGGCTACCGGGGCCGGGTCGGCATCTTCGAGATGCTGCTGGTCACCGACGATCTCCGGCGGGCCATCAATGAGCGCCGCGACAGCACCGAGTTGGCGGCTGTCGGCCGCCGTCACGGCATGCGCTCGCTGCGCGAGGATGGTGCCGAGAAGGTACGGCTGGGCATCACCAGCGCGGCCGAGGTTGCACGCGTCTGCCAGGCCGACCTCGTCGTCTGAGTCCGCCGCCTCAACTTTCCGTTGGACGCAGGGCTTGACGGGCTGACCAAACTTGTGTATAATGGTTACATCAGAGGTAGGAGATGATCCTCTGAACGATGTTTCATCGGGGCTGCAAAGCCTTATTTTACAAGTTGCAGAGCGCAGCTTCTCCTACCTCTGGTCTAGTGCTCTGTAAGCGCGTCAGCGGCGAGTGCCGGTGGCGCGCTTTTTGTTTCAGGGCAGGGTCAGGCAGGTGGTGCGGGCGAGTACGAAGGCGGCCGTCAGGCTGAGCAGCGCCGCCACGCCGAGGGCGGGGAAGACCTCGGTCGGACGCTCTCTCTGCACCTGCGCGATTCTGGCCTTCTCGGTGTTCTCGATCTGGCGGACTGCTGCGGCAAAGGTATCCGGCGCTTCAGCCCGGACGAAAACCCCTCCACCCGCCGTGGCGATGGCCTGCAGCCGCACCACGTCGACGGCGGTCTCCAGCGGCCGGTACTGGATCCCGGCCGGCGTCTGGGTCGGCAGCACCGCGTTGGCCGAACCGATGCCGACCACGTGGGTGGTGACGCCGCCGCGGGCGGCGAGTTGCGCGGCGTCCGCGGGGCTCTGCTCTGCCGGGACGTTATCCCTGCCGTCGGTGAACAGGATCAGGACGCGATGCGGTGAGGGGCTGGCGCGCAGGTGCTGGGCGCCGAGGGCGATGGCGGCGGTCAATCCCGTCCCATCGTCCAGCAGGTCGGTACGCAGATCATCGAGCCGGGCGCCCAGCAGGTCGTGGTCGAAGGTCAGGGGGCAGGCGGGGTAGGGTCTACGGGCAAAGGCGACCAGGCCGAAGCGGTCCTGCGGTCGGGCCTGCAGGAAGCGCTGTAGCTCGCGTTGGGCGCAGGCGAGTCGGTCGGGGTGGTCGGCGGCCGCCGACGGGTCCGCGCCGGCCGGGATGTCGATGGCGTCCATGCTGCCCGAGACATCGAGGACCAGCATCACGTCGACGGCCTGCCGTTCCTCGCTGCGGAGGGTATCGAGCCACTGCGGTCGGGCCAGGGCAAGCACCAGCAGCGCGCCGGCGAGGATCTCCAGCAGCAGCGGGAGGCGGTGCAGCAGCGCCGTTTGGCGGCTGCGTGGCAGGCCGCTGCTGGTGGCGATGAGCAGTGCCGCGGGAGGCCGTCGCCACGCCGCCCACGCCGCCAGCAGCAGGGGCAGCGCCAGCAGCAGCAGCCATGGGGAGACGAGCCTCACGAGGGCTCTCCGTTCGGCGCCGGAGCAGGCGTGGCGGCCGCTACTCCTGGCCAGTTGCGCAACGCAGCCTTCGCAGCCTCCACCAGGCAGATGCCAGCCGCCGGCGGCGAGCGTGGGCTGAAGCGACTGAGATCCGCAGCGGCCAGGGTCTCGACCAGGTGCGCGAAGGCGTCCCGGAGTGCGTCCGGCAGGCTGGTGCCGCTGGCCCGCAACTCCTCCGTGGTCAGACGGGAACAGGGCAGACCGGTGGCGGTAGCGGCAAACTCCGTCAATAGCCCATGCACGCGCTCGGCGCAGGGGCGTTGGCCCGCTGCGGTCGGGCTCTCGGCTGCGGCTGGTCGGCGGTACGGGCAGGGGCACCTTCCCATGGTCTGGATCCGGTCGAGTTCCAGCAGGAAGGTCTGGCGGAGTTCATGGGCGGGGTGCTGCCGGCGCCGCCGTCGGGCTGCGGTGAACCAGAGCAGCGACAGCGCGACGAGGAGCAGCAGCCCGGCCGCGCCGAGCCGCCGCAGGTCCGGCGGCGGCGCCGGCAGCGGCGGCGCCAGGCGGGTTTCGCGGCCCACGGTCGGCGCCCCGCTCAAGGGTGGCGGGGAAGCGGGAGCAGCGGCGGTCGTCGGTACGCTCATGCTGGCACCCCCATGCCGCCGGCCGGGCGCGCGCGCCGGGCGCGCCGGCTCAGGAAGCGCGCCAGCACCGTGATGGCATCATCACCGTTGGGGATGTCAACCCACTCGCCGCCGCCACTGCGTACGGCGTCCTGTGCCGCCGCGGCAATGCGCCTGCGGGCGTCGCGATACTCGGCGAGGGTCGCCGCGGTCGGACTGACCGGCAGGCACTCGCCGGTCTCCGCGTCCTGCACCCAGACGGCCCCGGCGCGGGGCAACTCATCGGCAGGGCGGGGGGCCAGGCGCAGGACAACCAGTTCGTGACGGCGCGTCAGCGCGGCCACCGCCGTCGCCGTCACCGTGGCCGCCATATCGCTGATCAGGAAGATCAATGAGCGCTGCGGGGCAAGCCGTCCGGCCAGGCTCAGGGCCTCGCCGATGTCCGTGCCCCTGGTGACCGGCTCACGGTAAGCCACCTCGCGGAGCAGGCGCAGGGCCTGGGCGCGCGAACGTGTGGGCGGCAGCCAGAACTCGGTCTCCGTCGCGAATAGCAGCAGACCGACGCGGTCCCGGTTGTGCAGCGCCGCCAACGCCAGCAGGGCTGCCAGGTCAGTGGCGGCGCTGCGTGCCGTTCCCCCCGGCGTTGGACAGCACATGGACGCCGAGATATCGACGAGCAGCAGGCAGACCAGGTCGCGTTCCTCCCGGTAGACGCGGAGGTGCGGGCGGTCGGTGCGGGCGGAGACCGGCCAGTCGATCAGCGCCGCATCGTCCTCGAAGGTGTACTCCCGCAAGCCGTCCGCTTCGAGACCCCGACCGCGGAAGAGGCTCCGGTAGGCTCCCGCCAGGCCGGTATCCAGGAGGCGGTTGACGCGCAGTTCCAGCGCCCGGATACGGCGCAGCAGGGCCTCGACTCTGGGTATGTCGAGCGCTGGACTGCTCATGGCGTCTTCAGCACCTGCAGGATCTCGTTCACCAGATCGGCGGCGCTCAGCCCGCGGGCATCGGCCTCGAAGGCGGGGACAAGTCGGTGAGCCAGCACGGCGCCGGCGACGTCCTTGACATCCTGCGGGATGACGTGACAGCGGCCCTTGAGGATGGCCTGACAGCGTGTGGCGAGGGTCAGTGCCAGGGCGGCGCGCGGGCTGGCGCCGTAGTCCACCAGGGAACTCAGCGCGGCGACCGCGTCACGGTCCTGACCGTCGGCGAGTTCGTGGGTGTGACCGGGCCGGGTTGCGATCACGACATCGAGGATGTACTCGGTGATCCGGCGGTCGATGTAGACCAGATCCACGGCCCGTCGCGCCCGCAGCACGGTGGCGAGGTCGGTAACCTGGCGCACGCTCAGATCCGGCGAGGGTGTGGCCAGGCGAGCGATGATCTCGCGCTCTTCATCGCGGCGCGGGTAAGTGACCACGGCACGCAGCAGGAAACGGTCCAGTTGCGCCTCTGGTAAGGGGTAGGTACCGGCGTGCTCGATGGGGTTCTGGGTGGCCAGGACGAGGAAGGGCCGGGGCAGGGGCTGCGTGTCGCCGCCGATGGTTACCTGACTCTCCTGCATGGCTTCGAGCAGGGCGCTCTGCACCTTGGCGGGGGCGCGGTTGATCTCGTCCGCCAGCAGCAGGTTGGCGAAGATGGGACCGTGGCGCACGCTGAAGGTCCGGGTGTCCGGGTTGTACATCAGCGAACCCACCAGGTCCGCGGGCAGGAGGTCCGGGGTGAACTGGATGCGCGCGAAGGCGCCGCCGACGGTTGCGGCGAGGGCGCGCACCGCCAGCGTCTTGGCCAGCCCCGGTACGCCTTCGACCAGCACGTGCCCGCCGCAGAGCAGCCCGCAGAGCAGGGCGTCGATCAGGCGGTCCTGGCCGATCAGGACACGGTGCAGTTCGGCGCGCACGGGCTGCAGGAAAGCCGTGAGCTCGCCGACTTCGCGCTCGTTGTCGTCGCTGGCTGCGCTGGTGATCAAGGCGCCTACCTCCCCAAGCCGTGGCGGTCACTGACGGGGGCCGCGTCACCGTGGCCGCAGGTCATTATAGCGGAGCGTCGCCGGGCGCGCCAGCGCAGAACGCTGGCCGTCGGGCTTCATCGGGCCTTGCAAAGTGCTCTCCGCGTGTCAGATTTAGCATCTGGTCACACCCCCTGAAGGCACCAGCCCAAACGGTCCAGACGACGAAGGATAGTCCCCATGAGAGCGGTCCAGTTGACCGGCATTCGGCAGATGGCCTTGCGCACGGTTCCGGACCCGCTGATCCGGCGCGCGGACGACGTGCTGTTGCGGGTGCGGGCCGTGGGCGTCTGCGGTTCGGACGTGCACTACTACACCACGGGTCGCATCGGCAGTCAGGTGGTTTCCTACCCGTTTGCCGTGGGGCATGAGGCGGCCGGGGTGGTCGAGGCCATCGGTCCGGGCGTGCGGCACCTCAAGCCGGGAGATCGGGTGGCCATCGATCCGCCCGTGTCCTGCCATACCTGCGATCAGTGTCGCGCCGGTCGTGAGCACACCTGCCGTAACCTGAAGTATCTGGGCTGCCCTGGCCAGCTCGAGGGCTGCCTTGGCGAGTTGCTGGTGATGCCCGAGGAGTGCTGCTTCCCGATACCGGACACGATGACCTTTGCGGATGCTGCCCTCATCGAGCCCCTGTCCATCGGCGTCTACGCGGTGCAACAGTCCATCCCGATGCCAGGCGCCAAGGTGGGTATCCTCGGCATGGGGCCCATCGGTTTCAGCGTCATGCTGCCCGCCTTGGCGGCCGGGGCCGCCGCGGTCTACGTGACCGACCCCATCCAGCGCCGCGGCGACCTGGCGCGGGCGCACGGTGCCTGCTGGGCGGGCAATCCGGAACAGACGGATATCGTTGTGGAGATCGCGCAGCGCGAGCCCCTGCTGCTGGACGTCGTCTTCGAGTGTTGCGGCCAGCAATCGGCTCTGGACCAGGCCATGGCGCTGCTCAAGCCGGGCGGCAAGCTGATGCTGATCGGGATTCCGGAGTTCGAGCGTTACAGCTTCAGCGCTGAGACCGGCCGTCGCCGCGAGCTCTGCCTGCAGCACGTCCGCCGCCAGAACGCCTGCGTGCAGCCGGCCCTGGACCTGGTGACCAGCGGCAAGGTTGCCCCTGGTTTCATGATCACGCACACCTACCCCCTGGCGCGCACCCAGGAAGCGTTCGACCTGGTGGCGGGCTACGCCGACGGCGTGCTCAAAGCCATGGTGCAGGTAGACTGACGGCCCTTCATGCACGTTCTCGCTGACAATCGCAGAGCCCGGCACGACTACCAGGTCCTCGACTCGCTCGAGGCGGGGATCGTTCTTACCGGCACGGAGATCAAGTCCTGCCGGGCGCGCAACATCTCGCTGGCCGATGCCTACGCCAAGGCGGAGGATGGCGAGTTGTGGCTGGTGAACGTCCACATCGCCCCCTACGCTCAGGGCAACCGCAACAATCACGAGCCGCGCCGGCCGCGCAAACTGCTGCTCAAGCGCCGCGAGCTGAGCCGCCTGACCCAGGCGGTGGAGGTCAAGGGTCTGACGCTGGTGCCGCTCAAGGTCTACCTCAACGAGCGCAGCCTGGTCAAGATCGAGCTGGGGCTCTGCCGCGGCCGGCAGCAGCACGACAAACGCGACGAACTGAAACGTCAGGACGACGATCGCGAGATGCAGCGCGCGGTGCGGGCAGCGCGCTGATCCGGCTGCGGGGAGGGGCGTCGCGTCGCGATGAAGGTCTCAGACTTCGATTTCGATCTGCCTGCCGACCTGATCGCCCAGCACCCCACCGCCCGGCGTGAGCAGTCCCGCCTGTTGGTGCTGCGGCGCGAGAGCGGCCGCTGTGACGTTCGTCATTTCGGCGACCTGGGGCAGTATCTGCGCCGCGGGGACCTGCTGGTTCTCAACGACACACGCGTCATCGCCGCCCGGCTGTTCGGGCATCGCGAGCCCACGGGTGGGGCGGTGGAGGCCTTTCTGCTCGAGGCCCTGGGCGGCCAGCGCTGGCAGTGCCTGTTGCGTCCCGGGCGCCGACTGCGCCCCGGCGACCAGGTGGTCGTCGCCGGGGCCGACGGCGCCCGCCTGACGGTGTCCGCGCGGCGCGCGGATGGGACCTTCGAAGTGGAGTTCAGCGTGGCGGACGTGCTCGCCCTGCTGGAGCGTGCCGGCCGGGTGCCCCTGCCGCCGTACATCCACCGCGAGGCCTCGGCGGCGGACCGGGAGCGTTACCAGACCGTCTACGCCGCCAGGCCGGGAGCGGTGGCGGCGCCCACCGCGGGGCTGCACTTCACCGGCGATCTGCTCGATGAGTTGCGGCAGCGTGGTATCGCTACGGCCTGTGTGACCCTGCATGTCGGCCCGGGCACGTTCAAGCCGGTGCAGGCCGAGTGCGTGGAGGACCACGTCATGCACGAGGAGGTCTACGAATTGCCGGCCGTGACCGCCGAGTTGGTGCGGTTGACCCGCGAGCGGGGCGGACGGGTCATTGCGGTCGGCACCACCGCGGTGCGGACGCTCGAGACCTGCGCGGACGCTGCCACCCGGACGGTGCGGCCCGGCACGGGCCGCACCAGCATCTTCCTCTATCCGCCGCGGTTGCCGGTGGTCTGCGACGCCCTGCTGACCAACTTCCATCTGCCGCGCTCGACGCTGTTGATGCTGGTCAGTTGCTTCAGCAGCGTCGAGCGGGTTCTTGCCGCCTACCGTTTTGCCATCCAGGAGCGCTTCCGCTTCTACAGCTATGGCGATTGCATGCTGGTGCTACCGGAGGAGGCTCAGTAGACGTCTTCGGTGTCGAGGGTGGCCGCGGTGACCTTGTGGCGGAAGAGGTGATACGCCCACACCTGGTAGGCGAGCACGATAGGCACGAAGATGGCCACTACCACCAGCATGATCAGCAGGGTCTTCGGGGTGCTGGCGGCATTGTGCGCGGTCAGGCTGGCTGCCGGCACCGTGCGTGACGGGAACATGTTGGGGAAGAGCCCGATCAGGCCGAAGAAGGTGACCGCGACGATGGTCACCGCCGAGCACGCCCAGGCTGTCCAGTAGCGGCCCTTGGTGACGAAGAGTTTCACCCCCAGGAGTGCCGCGACGGCCAGCAGGGGTACCAGCCACAGTGCCGGGTGGGCCAGGTAGTTGACGTAGAGCTTGGTGTCGAACCAAGACGCCCCCAGGAACAGCACCGCCACGACCAGCAGGGCCCACCAGAGACCGCCGGCGGCGCGTACGGCGCTGCGCTGCAGGTCGCCCTCGCTCTTGACCGCGAGCCAGGTCGCACCGTGGACGACGAAGAGCAGCAGGAAGAGGATGCCGCCCGCCAAGCCGTAGGGGTTCAGCAGCGAGACCAGGGTCCCGAAGTAGCCGGTTTCGTTGAAGGGCAGACCGCGGAAGATGTTGGCAAAGGCCACGCCCAGGAGGATCGCGGGCAGCAGGCTGCCGACGAACATGCAGGTGTCCCACAGCCGCCGCCAGCCGGGGCTGTCGAGCTTGGCGCGGAACTCGAACGCCACGCCCCGCACAATCAGGGCAAAGAGGATGAGCATGAGCGGCGCGTACAGCGAACTGAACATGAAGGCATAGAGCCGCGGGAAAGCGGCGAAAGTGACACCGCCGGCGGTCAACAGCCAGACCTCATTGCCGTCCCAAAGCGGGCCGGTGGCGTTGTACATGATGCGTCGCCGCGTCTCGTCCTTACCGAGAAACGGCAACAGGATGCCGACGCCGAGGTCAAAGCCGTCGGTCATGAAGTAGATGGCCCAGAGCAGACCCCAGAGGAAGAACCACACACTTTCCAGCACCATGGCGACGCTTCCTTTCCCTCGTTTCGACGATACTCTCAGAAACCCTGCAGGGCCGCGGCGCCGCGGCCGGGCATGACGTCCTTACTTACCCCGCTTGGGGGCGCTCGGGGCGGGTACGGCATCGGGACCCAGGCGGGCGGTGCGGACCATCAGTCCGAAGGCGAGCAGGCCGATCAGGCCATAGACCACGACGAAGCCTACCAGGGTGGCGAGCACCTGGCCCGCAGCGATGGGCGAGGCGGCATCGCGAGTGCGCATGAGGCCGTAGACGATCCAGGGCTGACGACCGACTTCGGCGACCGTCCAGCCGAGAGCGATGGCCAGGTAGGGCAGCGGGATGGAGAACAGCATCAGCCGCAGGTACCACGGCGACTGCTCGAGGCGGTTCCGCAACAGCCAACCGAGCGCGGTAGCCGCCATGAAGTAGCCCCCCAGCGCGACCATCAGGCGGAACGCCACGTAGGTGATCAGCACCGGCGGCCGGTCCTCCTTCGGGAAGTCCGCCAGTCCCTTGACCTCGGCGTTGGGATCGTGGAAAGCCAGCAGGCTGAGGACACCGGGGATGGGGAACATCGCGACCGCGTTCTTACCGGCCTCTTCGTCGGGGATGGACAGCAGGTAGACGGGGGCCTGGCGCGCGGTCTCCCAGTGCGATTCCATGGCGGCCAGCTTGGCGGGCTGCGTTGCCGCCACGTCTGAGGCGTGCAGGTGCCCCTGCACCAATTCGACGAAGGAAAAGATCAGGCCGAAGCCAAGGGCCAGGCGGAACGAGCGCCGAAAGAACTCCACATGCTGCTTACGCAGGAGGTGATAGGCGCTGATGCCCATCACGAAGAACGCTGCCAGCACGTAGGCGCCGCTCAGCGTGTGAATGATCTTCAGCAGCGCCGTGGGTTGGGTCACGATGGCGACGAAGTCGGTCAGTTCGGCGCGGCCGGCACTGGCGTTGATCGTGTAACCCACGGGGTGCTGCATCCAGGCGTTGGCGGTCAGGATCCAGACCGCCGAGAGGTTCGAGGCCAGAGCCACGATCCACATGACCACCGCGTGGGCCTTGGCCGAGAGCTTCTTCCAGCCGAAAATCCAGACGCCGATGAAGGTGGACTCCAGGAAAAATGCCGCGGTCGCTTCGATCGCCAGCAAGGAGCCGAAAATGTCACCCACATACTGGGAGTAGCGCGACCAGTTGGTGCCGAACTGGAACTCCAGCGTGATCCCGGTCACGATGCCGACGGCAAAGTTGATCAGGAAGATCTGGCCCCAGAAACGGGCCTGGCGCTGCCACAGCGGATCCCCTTGGCGCGCATAGCGCGTCTCCATCATCGCAATCAGAATCGATAGCCCCAGCGTCAGCGGCACAAAGAGGAAATGGAAATAGGTTGCCGCGGCAAACTGTAACCTCGAGAGCCACACGACGTCCATGCCGGAATCCCTTTCCTGTTCAGCCGCCGGTTTCGGAGCTTGCTCTGCCCGCAGCCGCCCTTTCCGACGGCGCGTCCGCGCCGTCGCCAGTGCCCATGCCAGTGGCGGTGTTGTCGGCGTCGCGTTGCGCCAACTGGGCGAAGGTCACCGCGCCCAGCGCGTCCCGCACCGTGCGCCGTACGTCTTCCCAAACGCGATGAACCGTGCAGGTACCACTGCGGCCGCAGGCCCCCGGATTCACCGCGCAGTCGTTCATGCAGATCCCGCCGTTGCCGACCTCCACCACGCGCAGCAGCGTCAAGTCCTCCGGGCGCGTCGCCAGAGCGTAGCCGCCGCGGGGGCCTCGCGTGGTCCGGATGACCCCGGCGCGACTCAGTTGCTGGACGATCTTGCGGAAGTACAAGTCAGGGACGCCGGTCGCCGCCACGATGCGATGCCGGTCTGCCACGGCCCCGGGCTCGCCCTGGGCCAGGAACAGCACGCACCGCACCATATAGTCGACAGTCTTGCTGAAACGCATGAAACCCTGCCTGCCTGTCCGTCCCCCGTCCTCCCGCTCATTCGCTAACTAAGAGTGATAGGACGAACATTGTCCTAATAATATGGAAGCCGACACTGGCGTCGTCAAGTGCGGCGGCCCGGGTTTTTGAGTTTGCCTGTCGGTACGGTATGTTGGTCGGGTCCCCGGCTCGGGGGAGTTGGTGACGGCAGACACCTCACTGTGCAAAGGGAGTCTCACGGTATGTCGACAGCAGACATCGGCCTGATTGGCCTGGCGGTGATGGGCGAGAACCTCATCCTGAACATGGAGAGCAAGGGCTTTACGGTGGCGTGTTTCAACCGCACCGTCGAGAAGGTTGACGATTTTATCGGCGGGCGGGCACAGGGCAAGAAGATCATTGGCTGCCGTTCGATCGTGGAGCTGGTGGCGAGCCTGAAGCGGCCGCGCAAGGTGATGCTGCTGGTCAAGGCAGGCGCGGCGGTGGATGACTTCATCGCGCAGCTCCTGCCGCATCTCGAAGCCGGCGACATCATCATTGACGGTGGCAACAGCCATTTCCCCGACACCATCCGGCGCTGCAAGGCGGTTGAGGCTGCTGGCAAGCTCTACATCGGCACCGGCGTTTCCGGGGGCGAGGAGGGCGCCTTGCTCGGGCCCTCGATGATGCCGGGCGGCAGTCCGGCCGCCTGGCCGCACGTCAAGGCGATCTTCCAGACGATCTGCGCCCAGACCGACGCCGGCGAGCCCTGCTGCGACTGGGTTGGCGAGAATGGCGCCGGCCACTTTGTCAAGATGGTGCATAACGGCATCGAGTATGGCGACATGCAGATGATCTGCGAGGCCTACCAGATGATGAAGGATGGCCTGGGCCTGTCCAACGAGGCGATGCACACGGTCTTCGCCGACTGGAACGACGGCGAACTGAACAGCTATCTCATCGAGATCACGCGGGACATCATCGGCTACCGTGACGAACAGGGCAACGCCGTCGTTGACCTGATCCTCGACACCGCCGGCCAGAAGGGCACAGGTAAGTGGACGGCCATCGCGGCTTTGGATGAAGGTATGCCCCTGACCCTGATCGGCGAGGCGGTTTTCGCGCGTTGCCTGTCGGCCCTCAAGGACGAACGGGTGGCGGCCAGCACGGTGCTGACGGGCCGGGTCGCCAAGGGCCGCGGCAAGCCGGAGTCCTTGGTCAATGACCTGCGTCAGGCCCTGTACGCCAGCAAGCTGATCAGCTATGCGCAGGGCTACCAGCTCATGCGCGCGGCGGCGGCGACCTATGGCTGGAACCTCAACTACGGCGGCATCGCCCTGATGTGGCGCGGCGGCTGCATCATCCGCAGTCGTTTCCTGGGTAAGATCAAGGAGGCCTTCGACCGTAACCCTGGGCTGACGAACCTCCTGCTCGACCCGTTCTTCGCCAAGATCGTGCGCGCCGCCCAGCCGGCTTGGCGCCGGGTGGTGGTGGCAGCGGTGAAGCAAGGCATTCCGATGCCGGCCACCTGCAGCGCTCTCGCCTACTTCGATGGCTACCGTGCCGCGCGCCTGCCGGCCAACCTGCTGCAGGCGCAGCGCGACTACTTTGGCGCCCACACCTACGAGCGCATCGACCGGCCGCGTGGCCAGGTCTTCCACACTAACTGGACCGGCCGTGGCGGCACCACCGCCGCCTCCACCTACGTGGTCTGAGCCGGCGCGGCGGGCTACCGGGCCGCTGCAAAGACGCACTTGCCGTATTGCACGGTCAGCTTCTTGGGCACGGTGACGCCCTGCTGGGGGGTGGTGATGGCGTCCTGGGTGATCTCGGCCTGGGCCGGGACCGGGACACTGGCCCCGCCGGCCACGGGCATGTCGACATACTTCAGCCGCGCTTGCATCGAGGTCCCGTTGGTGAAGTTGAACTGGAGCATGGTCACCGCTTTGGCGGTCCGGTCGAAGCGGAACCAGGTCTCCTTGAGCTGCAGCCCGGGCAGCAGTTGCTGGTTGCTGCCGCTGACGCTGAAGTCCGCGGTTGCCGGGAGTTCCTTGCGGAGCGCGCAGGTGGCTTTCTGGGCGTTCAGGTAGAGGACGCCTTCCTTCAGGGCATCGAAGGCGATGGTCTCGAGCATCTGGCCCACGGCGGACCCTTGGATGAGCTGATTGGCCTGTTTCTCCATGAGGTCAGCCTGGGCCGCCGGCAGGTCCGCCAGGTGCGCCTTGATCTGGCTGCCTTTCGGGGTGTAGGTGTAGGTGAAGTGGCTGATGCTCACCTGCAGCGGGATGCCCAGGGTCTGCTGGGTGGCCGCGGCCACCTGCTGGCTGAGCAGCGCGCTGATTTCCGGGCTCTTGAAAGGCAGGGCGAAACTCTGCTGCAGCAGGGTGTCATAGCGTTGCAGCGTTGTATCCAGCTCCTGGCGCACCGCTTTCTCGTCCGCCCGCAGCCCGCCGACTGCCGCCACGCTGAGAGCCAGTACCGTCTGCCGCAGATGCCATTTCATCGAGCCGATCTCCTGGTTACCGTTCACCGTCGGTGTTCCGTCCGCTCGAGCACGGAACGTTGCAGGTCCGGGCTCAGACGACTGAAGTCCTCCGAATCGCCGCCCGGGGTAGCGCCCAACGCTGCAGCGGCGGCGCCTCCGGCAACTCGAAGTAGCCTGCGGCGAAGGCTTCGCCCAGGCCGATGCGAATCGCGGGATCGGGGAGTGCGTTGTTCCTGCTCATACCAGCCCCTCGCGTGGCGCGGTCAGCGCCCCCGGCACCGCAGCGCCAAGCCAATCTAACGCCGGCAAGTGCAAGTGACTACCCGCGGTTGCCGTCTCCTTCCGCCCGTCTCTTGAGCCCCCGCCCGCGCTTACGCCCCAACAATCCACCCACGCAATCCGTCAACAGCACTAATAGGTATTTGGAGGTACAGGGTGGCCCCGATCCAGGCGCAAACCGCCTGGACGGGCATCTATGACTGCAGGCTTGCGCCGCGAGGCCGAAAACACGAAGAGGCATTCCATGGGCATTGATTTCGGCCCCGAACGCTGGGACAAGGTCAGAGAAACCTATAGGCAGTGGTGGGCGGGCGAACTGGGGCGCCCCATCATTCCCATTGAGCTGGTAGGCCGGGACCCGGGCCGCCCGGAGCCAGGGACGCCAGTCCTATCGCAAGCGACGTGTGCGGACTTCTCCTGGTCGGCCGAGGCGATTGTCGACAGGCTCGACTACGAGCTGTCCCGCTGCGTGTTTCTCGGCGATGCATTCCCCTATGTGAACCTAAGTTCATTTGGCCCTGGCATCATGTCGGCCTTCCTGGGTGCACGCGTAGATAATTCCACTGGTTGGGTGTGGTTCCGGGCTCCGAATGAGGCACCCATCGCAGACATCCACTTCGGGTATGACGAGGGCAATGTGTGGCTCAAGCGCATCAAAGATATCTGTGCCGCAGCCATGGAGCGCTGGCAGGGGCAGGTCCTCGTCTCCATGCCAGACCTTGGGGGCAATCTCGACGTGCTCTCGACCTTCCGGCCGGGTGAGCGGCTCCTCCTTGACCTCTATGACTGCCCCGACGAGGTGATGCGCCTGTGCTGGGAGTCGCATGACCTCTGGCACCGTTTCTTCAGCGAGATCAACGAGGTCCTGCAGCCTGTCAACCCGGGGTATTCGGATTGGTCATCGATCTACAGTGACAAACCGTCCTACATACTGCAGTGCGACTTCTCGTACATGATTTCGCCCGAGATGTTCGCTCAGTTCGTCAGGCCGGAGTTGGCGGCGACGTGTCGCAGGCTGGCTCGCACCGTGTACCACCTCGACGGGCCCGGGCAGCTCCCGCATCTCGAACAGCTCTGCGCCATGGCGGACCTCGATGGTATCCAATGGGTGCCTGGCGCAGGAGTGCCGGGCTGCGCGCACTGGCCAGAGGTCTACAGACAGATCCATGCTGCAGGGAAGAAGACGCAGATTTGGGATGGTTTCGATGCCATCGATGCCGTAGCCTCGCAGACGGGTGACGCGCGCTGGATACACCACCGGGTCTTCGCACGTCCGCTGAGTGATGAAGTCGAGGTCCGCAGAAGACTGGCCCAGTACGGCATCGAGTAGGCCTCGGTTGCCGATTCCCTTGGTCGTCGCATGCCGCCGGCCAGGCAGACGTGCCTGCCGTAGTCCCTCTTCTGCTGCCCTCTTCCTGGCGGCTTAGCGTCGTGGCGAGAGGATTCTCCTCCGTTCGCGTCTCCTGCCATTCTGCCTTCTCGGCTTTGGGGCCTGGTTGAGAGCAGGGGAAACGCCGGTATGGTATGGGACCATGGATTTCCTGCAGTTACAGGATAAGACGATCGTTGTCCTCGGCGTCGCCAACCGGCGCAGCGTGGCCTGGGCCGTGGCCCAGGTGCTGACTGCGGTTGGCGCGCGGGTCGTGTTTGTGGTCCGCGACGCGGAGGTGCGTGAGCGGAATCAGGCGCTTTTCGGGACGGCGCCGGTGCTGCTCTGCAACGTCGAGGATGACGCAGAGGTCGCAGCGTTGCCGATGGCGCTGGGGGCCATTTGCCCGGTGGTTGATGGGTTGGTGCATTCGATCGCCTTCGCCAACTACAGCCAGGGTTTCCGGCCATTCCACGAGACGCTCAAGGCGGATTTCCTGCAGGCGGTGGATGTGTCCTGCTTCTCCCTGGTCAACGTGGTTAACCACCTGCGGCCCCTACTAAGTCCGCGGGCCAGTATTGTGACGATGTCCATCTCCACGAGCCGGATGGCGTCGGAGAGCTATGGCTACATGGGGCCCATCAAGGCGGCTCTGGATTCGACGGTGGCCTTCCTGGCCAAGAGTCTGGCGGTGGCGGTGGCGCCGGAGATTCGCGTCAACGCCGTCGGGGCCGGCCTGCTGAAGACCAGTGCCTCGGCCGGGATCCCGGGCTATGTGGATGCCTATCTGTTCGCGGAACAGGTCATCCCGCGCGGCCGGGCGCTGGAGACGCGGGAGGCGGCCGACACGGTGGCCTTTCTGTTGAGCCCGCGCGCGAGCGGGATCAACGCTCAGACCATCGTCGTCGATGCGGGCATGTCGATCAACTACTTCGACCGCCGGCTACTGCGACGAACGGTCGGCGGACAGGAAGGCTGAGCCCAGCACGGGCGCGTATCTGTCCGCCACCCTGGTTCGCGTGACGCCCCGGCCTGCCGGCGGCGCGCCGCCTTTGTCCGAAACCGCTTTCCGACCGTGGAGAATGCACTGACGATGTCAACGGTTACCGATTACAGCACGACGATGGAGCAGCAACGGCGGTACGTCCTGGGGACGTACCCGCCGGCCGACATGATGCTGGTGCGCGGGCAGGGCGCCCGGGTGTGGGATAGTCAGGGCACGCGCTACCTGGACTTCTGCGCCGGCATCAGCGTCTGCAACCTGGGGCATTGCCATCCGCGGGTCACGGCCGCGATCTGTGCGCAGGCCGGCAAGCTGGTGCATGTGTCCAACCTGTTCTACAACGAGAACCAACCGCGCCTGGCAGCCCTCATTGCCGGACACAGCTTCGGGGGCCGCGTTTTCTTCTGCAACAGCGGCGCCGAGGCCAACGAAGGGCTCATCAAGTTCGCCCGCAAGTGGGGCCATGACCAGGGGCGCTACGAGATCCTTTGCATGAAGGATTCCTTCCACGGTCGTACCCTGGCCACCCTTGCCGCAACCGGTCGGGAGAAGTACCGCAAGGGCTTCTCGCCGGACATGCCAGGTTTCCGCTTTGTGCCTTTCAATGACCTCGCGGCCCTCGCACAGGCTGTGGGGCCGGAGACGGTGGCGGTCCTGCTCGAGCCGGTGCAGGGGGAGGGCGGTATCATCGCCGCCCGCCCCGAGTACCTGAAGGGCGTGCGGGAGCTTTGCGACCGCCGGAACCTGCTGCTGCTTTTCGATGAAGTCCAGTGCGGCATGGGCCGGACCGGGACCTGCTTCGCCTACCAGCAGTACGGGGTCGAGCCGGATGCCATGAGCATGGCCAAGGCCCTCGGCAATGGCGTGCCGATCGGCGCCTTCGAGGTTCAGGCGAAGTATGACCAGGTCCTGACGCCGGGCACGCACGCCAGCACCTTCGGCGGCACGCCCTTGGCCTGCGCCGCCGGCATTGCGGTGTTTGAGGCCTTCGATCAGGATGGGGTCTTGGATAACTGCTGCCGCATGGGGGCGCTGCTGCGTCGGCAGCTCGAGGGGCTCAAGGCGGCGTACCCGTTCGTCCGCGAAGTGCGCGGGCTGGGCTTGATGGTCGGCGTCGACCTGGCGGTCCCGGTCAAGGATATCCTGGTGCGGGCCCGCGAGCGTGGTCTGCTGGCCCTGAGTGCCGGGGAGACCGTCCTGCGTCTGCTGCCGCCGCTGACCGTCAGCGCGGCCGAGGTCGAGGAAGCGGTCGGCATCCTGGCGGCGGCGATGGCGGGGGCAGTACCCGCCCCATAGGCGGGAGCCGTAGCCGCCGCCTGGGTTTGACGTCAGGGCGGCGGCGGGCGGCTGCCCGCGCGGGTCGTCCGTACGGTCTGCAAAAGCGACACGCCCGGTCAGCCATCAAGGCCGACCGGGCGTGGTGTTTTCGGGCGCCGTTGGCGGTCTTCTGCCGCGGTCTTAGTACTGGCTCTTGAACTCGGGACGGTTCAGGCGCCACTGGGTGATATAGGACGTCTGCAGCACGTACTCGGGCTCGACCACCGCGCTCCAGCCGAAGGGGAAGGTGACGAGTTCGAAGACGCCGACGACTTCGCGCACGCCGGTGCGCCACAGGCCCAGGCCAAAGCCCTTGGTGAAGCCGGAGGCATCACCTTCCTCGCGGCCGACGCGGATCATGTTCTTGCCCAGTTCGATCCAGCCGAAGAGGATGTTGCTGACACCGCGGCCGAACTGATCAGCCGGAAGGCGGCGAACGGTGGGATCCAACTTGGCATCGTCGTCGGACAGATCGTAGCCGACAAAGCCAGCGCCGAAGTCGGCAACTTCCATGGTCTTGACGGCGACGTAGGCGTGGGCGATGCCCAGGCCCAACTCGGCGCGCAGGTCACGGGGCTCACGGTCGAAGTGCCGGGTGAGTTCGGGCGAACTCTCCTTGCGTACGTTGCCGTAGGCGAGGGTCCGGTAGACTCCCTCGTGCGTGCTGAAGACGCGCGCTTCCTCCGCATAGGGTACCAGCCAGAGTGGCGGTACGAAGTGGGGGAACGAGGCACCGGCTTCCACCGATGCCATGGCGCCCAGCATGGCCTGGTCGGTAAAGGCGATTTCGGCGCCGACCGACGGCCCGACGGCGCCGCCGCATCTCAGGGTTTCAAGCAGGTCGGCGAAGCGATTCCAGACGTACAGTTCACCCTTCACAATCGCGTCGTTGACCGCTCCCCCCTGTGCCTGCATGACCGGAGCGCAAAGCGCCAGTGCCGCAGAGACTCGGAGTAGCCACCGTCTGCCTCGTGTGTTCACCGTTCAGGCCCTTTCCTCAAACGACTCGACTCAGCGTCGTACCCATCAGCCCGCAAAACCTACACACCTTACGCCACCGACGCGCTCAGTGCAACCAGCCCAGCGGCAAATGCCAGAGCGCTCTCTGCCGGCCCCCGCTGCCGGCCTTGTTTGCTGCCTGGGTCCAATATACTCGGACTAGCACCCACAGTACAAGCCGTATCTCCGCCGGGGGATTGCCTGGACGGCCAGGGCGCGGCCGCTACATTGGCTCCATGAATCAGACAAGACTGTTCTCCGGCGTGGTGGCCGTCTTGGCGCTGTGTGTCCTCGGGGTCGGCGCGCAGGACGTCTTGTATCAGGACGACTTTGCCGACCTGGGCGCCTGGGGAACGCCGCCGGGCTGGCGGGTGGCTGCCGGGACGCTGTTCGTGGAGGGTGGCGGCATCCGCATCTGCTCCACCGGTGGGGACTGGCAGGACCTCGCTCTCGAGTTCGATGTCACGGTCGGTAAACTCCTGGCGCAGTGGGTCATCCGCGCCAAGGATCCGGCCGAGTGCTGCTTCATTCAGTTGACGTCGCGCGACTGTCCCTACGCGCCGAACACGCTGCGTTATCATCGTTGGCGCGACGGCCGGATGCTCGATCTCAAGGAGGATGCCCTGCCCAGCGACATCGTGCTCGGCACGTCCTATCACATCCGCTGTGAAGTGGTCGGCAGCACGGTGCAGACGCTGATCGATGGCAAGGTCCGCGGCCAGTGGGATCTGGGCGTCGGTTACGAGCGTGGCACCATCGGCTTTCGCGCTAGCGAGAACGAGACCGCCGCCTACCGCAACCTGCGGGTGCGGCGCTGTGCGGCCTTGACGCCCTTGGCAAACGTCCGTAAGCCGGCCGCGCTGCGGCGGCCGGCCGTGGACCCCTTCCTCAGTCCGCCTTTCCGGGCCGAGTGGATCTGGGGTCCCGGCGAGGCGCTCGACCGGGCTTTCCGCTGGACCTTCACTGCCGATGCCGTGCTCGACGCTCGGCTGTGGATCACCTGTGACAATGCCTTCACGCTGTCGGTGAACGGTGTGCCTGTCGGCCAGGGCAGTGACTGGTATACGCCGCAGGTCTTCGACCTCACGGCGCACCTGCGCCCCGGGCGCAACGTGCTCGCGGTGGCGGCCCACAACGGCGCTCCCGGCTCGGCGGGGGTGCTGGCGGAGGGCAACGTGCTGCTGGCCGATGGGCGTAACCTGGCCATCGTCTCGGGGCCGGCGTGGCGGACCAGCGACGCGCCGGCAGGGGACTGGGAGTCGCCGGCTTTTGACGACGGTGCCTGGTCGGCCGCGCTGGCGCTGGGCCGACACCCCTTGGCGCCGTGGGCTGGCCAGGCCGACTGGTCGCTGCCCTACCTTGGTCCCCTGGAGTTGGCGGAGCCGCTGGGGCTGACCGTGGAGGCGGCGCTGCCGGCCGGCCGGGCCGTGAAGGCGACACTGCGCGTGCGCTTAGCCAAGCCCTTCGACCAGGTGCATCCGGTGCGCCTGACGGTGTCGTTGCCGGGGGCTGCCGAGGCGAGCCTGGCCAGCGGCTACCCGGACGCGGTTGGCGGCCGTGGCATCGCCGGAGAGAACACGTTGACACTGACCCTGCCGCTGACCGCCGGGGTCAGTCTGCCGGCGGGCCAGTATGCGGTCCGGGCCGAACTGGTTGGCGTGCGCTGGAGTGCCGGTGCGGAGCGCGCGCAGGGCGTGCTGAACTGGACGCCGCCGACCGCCGCGGCGGTCCTACCCCTGGCGCAGCGGCCCATGGCTCCGGGGCTCTTTACGGACCAGTACGGCGCGGCGCATCGCTACCGTCTCGAGGGCGACGCTCTGCTCTACGACGGCGAACGCCTGCTGCCGCTCGATCACGGCGACGGCGCCTACTGGGTTCTGGATGACGCCGGCAGCCGCGCTGCCCTCGAGGCCTGCCGCAGTCTGCGCGTCCTGGAACGGGTGCGGCGGCAGGGCCTCACCGAGGAGCCGGTCCGGCTGCGCCTGCTGGACAGCATCCAGTGCGCCGATGCCGCCTCCGAGGCGGCCCATGAGTTCAGCGAGGACGATGGTTATGGCGGCCGCTCGCGCCTGCTCGCGGTCGGTGGCACCACCTTCCGGGTGACCGACAACCGGCGTAAGCTCTCCTACTTCGCCTACACGCTGCGTTGCCGCACGCCGGGCACGCCGCATGTGCTGGTCTTCGAGACGCCGAACGACCGCGAGCGCTACACGCTGGTGCGGGTGCAACCGCCCTGGCGCAACATCGGCAGTGGGCCCTACACCGGTCGCGATCAGGCCTGCGACGGCAAGCCCTACCAGGCCGGGTTCGTCTTCTATCCCGAGGCCGAGGAGGTTCGCCTCACCGTCAGTCGGCTGCCCTGCGAGATGACGGTCGAGCCGGAATCGGGCGGCGCGGTTTCGCGGCTGTGGCTGTTCGAGATCGCCGACGATCTCGCCGCTCGTCCGGCTGAGATCGCGCCGCTGCCGGGACCGACGCGGGACATCGGCCTGGCGGTGACGCACCCGGGGTACTTGTACGAGCTCTACGGTCGGCGCGGCGAGAGTCAGGCGAACCGCCTTGCCGCCCTCAACTCCTTTGCGGACTACTGCGGCTTTGTCGGCCTGAACCGGCTCGAGTTCAATGCTGTCAACGGCGCCGACACCAGCGAGACGGCCTATTACGCCTCTGCCATCTGGAACCGTTACCGCGGCGACGTCGATCTCTTTGCCGAGCTCCTGCCGTTGGCCGCGGCGCGGGGTCTGGCGGTGGTGCCATGCCTGACCGCGCTGGCGCTGGACATCGAGCGCTTCACCGACGCCCCGTGGATCAGCCCGCTCACCTTCCAGATCGACAAAGACGGCTTCAGCCGGCGCGACTTCTTTGCCGGCCGGGGCAATCCGAACACCCTGCCTGATCCCCTGCGCCCCGAGGTGCAGAAGGTCTTCCTGGACACGCTGCGTGAGTTCGGCGAGCGCTGCCAGGGCTCGCCGGCGGTGAAGGGTCTGGCCTTCCGGCTCAACGGCAAGATCGGCACCTGCTATGTCGGCTATGACGAACAGGCGCAGGCGGCCACGGTCGGCTTCAGTCCGTGGAACCTGGCCGAGTTCCAGCAGGAAACCGGCATCCGCTTGCCGGACTGGGACGCGGGCCTCACGGAGCGCTGGCTTGCGGCGCTGCGGGCGGGTCGGCGCGACGATCCGGCGGTCGCCTACATCCCCACGGCTTACGCCTGGCTGCGGGCCAACCGCTGGCCGGAGTGGACCGACTGGCGTTGCGGACGGCTGACGCGCTTCTTCCTGCAGGCGCGGGACCTGGTGCGGTCTTTCCGGCCGGACTGGGATCTGGTCATCAAGTGCGATATGCCCAGCGAGACCCCGGACCGCAACATCTTCTGGCCGGCGGGTCGCTCCGCGCTGGACCTCATGCGCGACCACGGCTTCGACCCGCGGCAGTTTGCGGCGGCGCCGGGCGTGATCCTGCAACAGGGCTACTTCATCGGCGGCGGCGAGTACTTCCACCACTCCGGCGAGGGCGCCTACTACCAGAACCCGGAGGCCTGGGGCGCCTTTGACTACCAGCCTGGGCTGGCGGAGTTGTACCGGACGCCGGCCGGTACGAGCGTCGAGTTCTACCACACCTACTGGGAGGAGTTCGGCGTGGCCCGCATGGGCGAGTTCGCCACGGACTTCTGGGGTGCCGGCACCATGTTCCCAGCCGGTCGCGCTTTCTTCCGGCCCCTGCTGCACAGCCTGCGGGTCAACAATGTACAGTCCATGGCCCTGCTCTCCTGGGAGCGCGGCAGCGCCGGCCACGAAGGCGAGCTACGGCGCTTCTGCCGGGCTTTGCGGGCCCTGCCGGCGCTGGCGCCGGTGGCGTTCGAGGGGACGGTCGTCGTGAGCGCTGGCCCGGCCGCCGACGCGGGCTTGTGGGTGCGCCGCTGCGGGTCTCGGGTCGCGCTCATTAACGAGAGTGCCCGCGCGCGCACGGTCACCGTCGAACTGCCCCGTGCGGACTCGGCCCTGGCGCTCTACGAGTACGCCAGCCAGCGCCAACTGGTGCCCCCCGGGGCGGTCGCTGGCCCGGTCACGGCGACGGTCGAGCTGGATGCCTACGACCTGCGCGTGCTGGGGCTCGAGTGAGCCCTGAGCAGCCGGGGTACCTGCCCACGGAACACACGGAGCACACGGAGCACACGGAGGGGACGAGAAGGACCACGAGGGTCGGTGGGCGCGCCGCCAGCGGCAGCCTCAAGGGGAGATCCGCTACTGAAGCGGCCATTCCCCACCTCATGCCCCATGAGTGCCTTCGCCCAAGACACCTTCACTGCCCTCGTCCGCGACGAAGGTCTGGTCGTCGCCTTGGGCCCCCTCGCCAGCGTTGCCAGCACCGCGCCGGCCGTCCCGTCGCTGAAGCCCGCCAGCCTCGCGCCGACCGCCCCGCCGGCCAAGCCCGCCAGCGCCGCAGCCAAGCCGACCTGGTGGCAGCGCTTGCTGGGGCGCGGGCGGCGCCCGTGATGATCCGCGGTCCGCAGCGCCGGGGAGCGATATGGAGTGCGGTGGCAAGGGCGCCACCGGTCCTGCTGGCCAGCAGGAACACCGCTTTGGCCGGAGCGTGTCGCCCGGGCTCGGCGTCCCAGCCAAAGCGGCGTCCAGCCGCCGCAGTCCAAGGAATCCCGTCCTTGCCGGGACTCAGTACCCTACCGCGCCGGCCGCCAGGCCGAGCTTTGGAGTGTCTGCGGCTCGACGCAGCTTTGCGGCACCGCGGCTTGGCCAGACGCCAATGGACAGCGGCGGTGGCTGAGACGGCGGCGTGCCGGGTCGGTGAACCGCCCCTCTACTTGCCCTCCAAGTGCTCCCGCCAGTCTGCCGGTGTATGCCACATCGCAAGCGGCGACCGGGCCGCCCAGGCCGGATGGCAGGCGGGAGTAGTGGCTTGTCATGGTCTAAGATGGACAGCGATTAGATCGCCGACTGTCTTAGAGTGGATGATCCATGTGGATACCGAGGCAACTGCAAGCGAGTCTGGCGTGGGGGCTATCCGGAACTGTGGGCCGTGCCGGAGCTGGTGCGACCGAGTTCTACGAAGACTACCTTGCGACCTACCTTGACCGTGACCTGACCCAGTTGGTCCACGTCAGCAACCGGCGGGACTGCCGGCGGCTGCTGCAGGCTTGCGCGGTGCGGGCCGGGCAGTTGCTCAACCTGGCCGATCTGGGCCGGGATGTGGGGATCGCCGCCGACACGGTGCGGCGTTGGCTGGCGGCGCTGGAGGCGGGGGGCCTGGTGACTCTGCTGCCGCTATTCACCCCACTCATCGCGCCGGTGTCGCAGGAGGTCCCATGAGCCGCATGGTAACGACACGTCACGGAAAGGACCGATAGCCCGATGGACAACGCGGTAGGCAAGCTGTTGACGGAGTTGGTGGCCAAGTACGGTCGGGGGCTGGCCGGCGAGGTGAAGCGCTGCCGGTCGCTGCTGGCGGACCGCTGCGGCGGGGACCGCTACCGATGGGCCTGCCGCTGGAGGTGACGAGTGCGGAGACCGGGATTGCCCTGCGCCTGATCCCGGCGGGGAGCTTCACCATGGGCAGCCCGACCGGCGAAGCGGAGCGCGGCAGCGCTGAGTTGCCGCACCAAGTGACATTGAGAAAGGGCTTCTACTGCGGCAAGTACCCGGTGACGCAGGGGCAGTGGCAGGCGGTGATGGGAGAGACCCCGAGCCACTCCAAGGCAGCCGGGGCGGAAGCGCCGGTGGAGCAGGTGAGTTGGGAGGATTGCCAGGGCTTTCTCAAGAAGCTCTGCCAGCGGGAAGACGTGCGCGAGGGGACCTATCGGCTGTTGACTGAGGCGGAGTGGGAGTACGCCTGCCGGGCGGGGACGGCGACGCTGTTCTGCTACGGCGACAGTCTGTCGCCGAGCCAGGCCAATTTCGATGGCAACTACCCCTATGGCGGGGCGGCCAAGGGCGAGTACCGCGAGACAACGACCGCGGTGGGGCAATTCAAGGCGAACGGCTGGGGGCTGTACGAGTTGCACGGGAGTGCCTGGGAGTGGTGCAACGACGGGTATGGAGAGTATGCTGGCGCGACGGATCCCGCTGGCCCTGGTTGGGGTTCGTCCCGCGTCCTCCGCGGCGGGAGTTGGTTCAACCGCGGCGTGTTCTGCCGCTCGGCGTACCGCTACGGGTACGAGCCCGGCATTCGCTACGACGGCCTGGGCTTCCGCCTCGCGAGGGCAGGGGCGTAACCTTGGGGAGCATGGCCCTTCGCCGCCGGCGGCCCAGCGCGGCAGCAGCGGATTGGCGTCAAGGTAAGGGTCTTGAGCGAGCGGAGCCCGCTCAAAAGCGGCGTCCAGCCCTTCGACAGGCTCAGGGCCTGTGGCCGCCGCAGTCCAAAGAGTCCCGTCCTCGCCGGGACTCAGTACCTTACTGCGCTGGCCGCCAGGACGAGCTTTGGAGTGCCTGCGGCTCGACGCAGCTTTGTGCCACCGCGGCTTGGCTTGGTGCCGATGGGCAGGGCGGTCGCAGGGTCGCGGGCGGCCTGCCGACCCGGCGCGCTGCCGGATGCTGCCCCGCGCGTGCCGCGGGGCCGGCGGCAGCGGTCCGTACCGTCCGACGACGGCCCTGCCCTTGCCCTCCAAACGCCCATCCAGGCCGAGGCTGGGCGAGCGGCGGCAGCGCGAGTCGTTCCGGGGTTCTGCAAGAGCCTTGATGTGGCAAGTAAGCGCTTTCGTTGTACCTTGCACTATACATAATGACCGGCTATTATGTATATATGTACATCAAGCGGCAGGCGGAAGACGATCTGCGGAAAGCCCTCGCCAGCGGCAAGGTGACCCTCGTTTTGGGCGCCCGCCAGGTTGGGAAGACCACTCTCGTCGAGCAGGTGCTACAGGGCGAGGGCGTCGAGTTCCTCAACTTCGATGTGGAGATCGACAAGGCGCGTTTCCTGGCGGCGGCTTCGTTGCCGCCGTTGGAGGCGCTGCGCTCCCTCGGCGCGCCCCGGGTGCTGGTGCTCGACGAGGCCCAGCGCCTGCCCGAGACGGCGCGGATCGTAAAGGGCTGGCACGACGCCAAGGTGCCCACTCGCATCCTGCTTCTCGGTTCCTCTTCCCTTGATCTTCTCGACCAGACGGCGGAAAGCCTGACCGGGCGCAACCACAAGCTGGTCCTGCCGCCGCTGCTGTTCGCTGAGGCGCTGCAGTCCCAGGACTGGGGCCAGTCCAGCTTCGACCGCGCGACGTTGCGCCAGCATTTCGCCGCGCCTTTACGGGCCTTTCTGCTCCAGCGGCTGGCCTTCGGCAGCTACCCGGAGGTGGTGCTTTCGGCGGACCCGCGTCGTCTGCTGCGCGAACTCAGTTCGGACTACCTCTGGAAAGACATCCTGCAGACATGCCTGGTGAAGACTCCCGACCTGATCCGCCGCCTCCTGCTCCTGCTTGCGCATCAGGCGGGCAGTGAGGTCTCCGTGAACGAGCTGGCCACGCAACTGCAGATGGGGCGCCCCACGGTCGAGCGCTACCTGGCTCTCCTCGAACAGACGTTCGTCATTTTCCGACTGCCGGCCTTCAGCACCAACCCGCGCAAGGAGATCTCAAAGAGCCAGAAGGTGTTCTTCTGGGACACCGGCATCCGCAACGCCTTGCTCAACGCATTCTCGGCAGAGGAATTCCGCCCCGACATCGGCCCCCTGTGGGAGAACTGGGTGATTGCCGAGATGGCGAAACGCAACGCCCTACTCGGTTCGCCCTGTGAGCTGTTCTTCTGGCGGTCGCGCACGCAGGCGGAAGTGGACCTGGTGGTCAAGGCCGAGACCGGCCTGTGCGCTTTCGAGACCAAGTGGCACCCACGCCGCGCCGGGAGCGCCGCCTTTCGTTCCGCCTACGGCGTCAAGGTCGAAATCCTGGGTCCGGACAACCCCTTCGTTGCCGACCTTCTCCAGGCCGGCTGACGCGGAACAACGGGGACCAGCCCGCGCTTCCTGGCCCTGCACTCACTCCACGGCCTCACGGTAAGGACCGATAGCCCGATGGATGACGCGGTACGCGAGCTGTTGACGGAACTGGTGGCCAAGGCGCTCCACGCGTCGTTGGCAGAGCTGGTCGCATCCAACCGAGCGGTGTGCACTCGGCGCAATGCTTGAAAAATGAGCGGTCGTCGCACATACTTCAATGATGAATCCGATCCCAAGAGACGCCTATAGGCAACGCTTGGAGCGTGCGCTGGGGCGCAATCCGGTGGTGGCATTGATCGGTCCGCGCCAGTGTGGGAAGTCGACGCTGGCGCAGTTGCGCGGAGTCCTGGGGCTGGGCGGTTGAGCCGTTGCGCAGGTCCCGTCCGCCGCGGCGGACGGTGAGCCGGTACCCCGGAATGGCCGCGAGCCGCGGCCATGGCTCAGCGGGGCATACGGCCCCGGGGAGCTTCGCCCTCCAGCCGAGTGCCCGGCCACCGGCGCCGTCACTTCGCTTCGGCGATGACCAGGCCACCTTCCGGTACCTGTACCGCGAGGGGCTGACCGGCCGCCAGGGCCAGGTCGGCCTCTGCGGGCAGGCGCGTGCCGGCTTTGTCGTAGCGGTAGAACGTTACCGCCGCGGCGCCGTCGGGCCAGGCGAAGGAGCGGCTGACCGTGGTGATGACCCGCTCCCTGCCGATCACGAAGCCAGGCCCGAGCTCGACGACCGTGATCGGGTATAGCTTGCTGACGAAGTTGTCAGCGCCCGTCAGCAGCAGATTCACTGCCGTGGGTGAGTAGATACTGCCGTAGGCCAGGCACTGACGGACACTGGCGAAGACGCCGGCGGTGGTCTTTTCGTCGCCCATGTTGCCGAGGATCAGGGGTACGGCCGAGAGGTGCCCCTGACCGGCCCAGGTGGGGCCATTGCCGCCCTCGATGAAGCGCTGCTGCGGCAGGTTTTGAATGCTGCGCAGGCACGACCCGCCGTTGCCCAGGAAGAACTTGCCGCGGGAGAGGCAGGCCTGCAGCAGGGCGGTCTGGCAGGCCTCGGTCACTTTGCCGGCATCGGCCTTGAGCGCCACGACCTTCCCGGTCTCGTCGAGGTCGGCCGAGAAGCCGTCCCAGCGGCTGTAGTCGTAGCGGCTGTAGGCGCGTCCGGTGAAGGCCCAGGAGAACTCGTCGGAGTACATGCCGTCGAGCTTGCCTTCGTCCAGGGCGCGTTCCGCCGACGCGATATACGCCCGCATCTGGGCTGAGCCGGGATGCGGTACGTAGTAGAGCACGGCCCAGTCTTTGGCCATCATCTCATCCCCGACCCAGGCCTGGCTGTAGTTATCGGCGCCGAAGGTCTCGCCGGTGCTGGTCTTGACGCCGTCGGCGGCGATCGGCCACTTCGCCTCCAGCGGCCGGTAGATACACTCCATGGCCGGATGGGTCATCTGGATGACCTTGATTCCCGGCACCGCCGCGCGCAGGGCGCGGGTTTCGGCCAGGAGGCTGTCCCAGTAGGCCTCGCGGTGCTTGAAGGTAAGGAAGGCGTCCACATCGAGGTCGGGGCACTTGCCCAGCGTCCGCGGGGCTTCCGGCGGCAGCTTGGGGTAGAGCCCGGACCGGACCACCCGTGCGTCCGGTTCCAGGCGCTGCCAGGGGCCCAGGACGGCGATGATCGGACCGAGGTGTCCCAGGGAGCCCCGCAACAGCTCGACGGGGTCGGTGCTGCCGGGCTGGCGCGCGTAGCCCCAGAACATGGGTCGCTCCATGGTTGGGCCATTGATGCCCCAGCGCCGGCGGAGCGCGTTGATGAACCCCCAGTAGCCGCCGCCGGCAGCCACCGGCGTGATCGTCGTTTCCAGGTCCAGGCTCTTCCCCGGCGCCAGGGCCAGGCAGGTGGTGTAGATCTCACCGACATGCCCAAGCGCCCGGAGTGCGTGCAGGAGCCGCCATTCGTCGCTCTCGGCCGTGATCCCGTAGCCAGCGCCCAGGCCTTGGCTGGGTTCCAGGAACAGCGTCGGGTTCGCGGCGGAGCTGGCCAGCGAGGCATTGTCCAGCGAGCCGCCCACATGGAAGCGGGCGCCGCCCGTGCGCAGGAACAGGCGGTGACGGAGGGGCACGCCGAGGGTGGCGCTGCCCGTGTTCGTCCAGGTTTCGCGCCAGTGTACCAGGCCGTCCCGAATCTGCAGCGTGCGGACCAGGCTGACCTGCGGCCAGACGGCCGTCAGCCTGAAGCCGGTCTCGCCGACGGCGGTCGCCGTCAGCGCCGGGCCCGCGCGGTCGGCCGCGGGGCTGTCTTCAGCACGCAGGACCGAGGGCGTGTCCGCGGCCATGCCCAGCGCCGTCTCCACCAGCAGTTCCGGGCGCCCCGGCGCCCCCACCACGAAACCGCCGCCGCGAGCTTGCGCCAGGCGCAGGCCAGCGACCGCGATGCCGCCCGCAGTGGCGCCGCGCGGCGGCGCCTGACTGGAAACCTGGGGCAACTTCGCCCGGTCCAGATAGCCGACGCGCAGGTCCTGAACCACCAGGGCGCCGAGCCCTTCCGCGGGCGGTCCCTTGAAGCCATTCGTGAAGCGGAGCGAGTTGCCGTCTACGCCTCGCGCCACGTCACTGACATCAAGGTTGAACGTGCCCCCCACGTCGTCGCCGGTCATGCTGTCGGCCTGGTCAGCATCGCGCGCGAACATGACCATCAGCGTTTCACCGCTGGCCACACCAAAGGCCAGATTGCCGGCCCGCAACTCCAACAGGGGCGACCGTCCGATGAGCCGTTCGGACCCGGTGCCGGTGAAGCGCCCCAGGCCGCTGTCGTTGAAGGCGACCGCGGCATTCCAGTTGCAGCCCCCGGGTCCGGCTGCTTTCACGTAAGCGCGGAAGCCGAGCACCAGCACCTGCCCAGCCCGGGCTGGGAGCGGCGGCAGGTTCAGGGTCACGCTCTGCCCGCAGTCCAGGCTCTGCGCAGCGGGAGTCACGGCGTCGGTCAGGGGCAGGGGCTCGGCAGCGCCGAGGGGCAGCGCGAGCAGGGCCAGCAGAAGGGGAGGGGCGTAGCGCATGGGGTGCAGTGCTCCGACGTGGAAACGCCTCTAACCTACGGCCTGGTCGAACTTGGCCGCCAGGATGAAATCGCTCTCGGTTAAGCCGTTGACCTTGTGGGTATAGAGCGTCACCACGACGCGGCCCCAGGCGAGCTGTAGGTCGGGATGGTGCCCCTGCTGCTCGCTGATCTCGCCGATGCGGTTGGTGAACCCGAGCGCATCGCGGAAGTTCTTGAAGCGGAATTCTTTGAGCAGATGGTGGTCGTTCACGACCTGCCAGCCTCCGCCCAGTTGCTGGGCCAGCCGGCTGACGGCGTCCGTCGCCAAGGCGGGCACGCCGCCCCGGCAGGGCACGCAGTCGCGGTTACTGAGTTCGCAGGCGTTGGCCATCGGGGCGTCTCCGGTTGCTGGCGATCCTCAACTGTACCGTCGGCATCGTCTTATTGACACGCGGGCGCTGCACGTTGTTCTGCCGGCAGAACCTGACTATCTCCCCGGCCGTGGCAGCGGTCGTTGACCGTGGGCCGCCGCTGCATTACCTTGGCCGACGTCTGCAGTGTCGTCGGCGCAAGGGGGCGTGGTATGCTCAAGGTCGGCATTGTCGGGTGTGGCAACCGGGGTACGGGGCATGCGGCCAAGCTCAAGGCCATGCCCGCGGTCGAACTGGTGGGGGTGTGCGATCTTATCGAGGAGCGCGCCAGCCGCCTGTCGGCAGCGTACGGGGTGCCAGCGTTCACGGACTATCGTGCCCTGCTGGACAAGGCCGACGTGATCTGGGATGCGACGCGGCCCTGGGAACGCTGCGACATCGTGGTCGAGTGCGCCGCGGCCGGCAAACACGTCTTCTCCGAGAAACCGATCGCGTTGGACCTGGCGACGGCGGACCGCTACAGCGCGGCGATCGCGCGGGCCGGGGTCAGGAACGCCTTCTGCTATCCGCTGCACTTCTGGCATCCCTACCGCTTGGCTGAGGCGCTGTTTGCGCGGGGCGATCTCGGGCGTCTGGTGAATGTCTGGACGCGGCGCTACCGGCCCGCCGACATGCGGCCGACCTGGTATGGCGACCAGCGCCTGAGCGGCGGCGTGATGCTGGATTTCCAGAGCCACGATCTGGACCTGCTGCTGTGGTTTGGCGGAGCGCCGCGCACGGTGTTTGCCCAGGTGGACCGGGTGCATGAGGACAGCCGTGCCGACGAGCACGCGCAGGTGCTGGTGGTGTTTGAGCAGGGCATGGGCGCTTCCGACTGCTCCTGGGGTGCGTCGATCGCAAGTAGCAGCTTTGGGGTGGTCGGTACCAAGGGCTGCCTGCTGGCCGATCCCTCCGGCCGCGTGCATCTGCAGCTTGAAGGCCGCGACGAGCTGGACCTCGATCCCGGGGTAGCGCCCGACCTCGGGCTCGCGATCTCGGACGAGAGCTGCGAGCAGCACTTCATCCGCTGTATCCTGGAAGGCCGTGAGCCGCTGGTGACCGCGGCTCGGGCCCGCGCCGTCTTGCGCCTGGTGCTGGCGGCACAGGCCTCGGCGCACAGCGGGACCAGCGTTGACCTGGCCACTGTCACAGCGTGATCGTGACGACGGCAGGAACGACAGATCGCGATAGCGACGGCGACGGGGACCGTCGAGTGGAGGCCGATACATGGCGCGCACCATCATCGATTGTCACAACCACCCCAACTGGCATGGGCATGACGTGGATGCGCTGGTGCGCAACATGGACGAGCACGGGATCGCGACGACCTGGCTGCTGGCGTGGGACATTTCGCAGAAGGAGTACGAACAGGCCTGTCCGGACTACTACCGCTTCATGGACCCACGCGGCGTCGCGGCGCCACTGGACCTGGTGCTGGATGGGGTCCGGCGGTACCCCGACCGTTTCATCGGTGGCTGGGCACCCGACCCGCGGGATCGCTGGGCGCGGGCGCGCTTCCAGGCTGCCGTCGAGATCCACCGCATCCGCGTCTACGGCGAGCTGAAGTGCCGCCTGCGTTTCGACGATCCCGATGCCATTGCCATGTACCGCCTCTGTGGCAAACTGGGCACGCCGGTGCTGTTCCACCTGCAGTGCGCCCCGTCGGCGGTCGAGGAGCAGGCCAAGAGCGTCACCTCCTGGGTCGAATGGTACGGTGGCGACCTGCGGGTGATCGAGACGATCTGCCGGCTGTGCCCGGACACGGCGTTCATCGGGCACGGGCCGGGCTTCTGGCGCGAGATGAGCGCCGATTGCGACCTGGATCCATCCGCCTACCCGACCGGCCCCGTGACCGCGGCGGGGCAACTGGTCGAGGTGCTGCGGCGCTGCCCGAACCTCCATTGCGACATCTCTGCCGGCAGCGGCGCCAACGGTATCGGTCGCGATCTGGACCACGGGCGGCGCTTCTGCGAGGAGTTTCAGGACCGTGTGCTCTTCGGCCGCGACTTCTTTGATCGGCAGCAGATGGACGTGCTGGACAAGCTGCAATTGGGTGAGACGGTGCTGGAGAAGATCTACCACTTGAACGCGGCGCGATTGGTCACGAAGTAACGGTTAGGCGGCGCCATAGCCGCCCCTCGGGAAGTTGTCCATGGCAGGGGGATGCGGATGAGTAACCTGGCGATTGCGGGTGGCCCCAAAGTGCGGCAGACTCCGTTCCCGGCCCGCGGCCTGATCGGGCCTGAGGAGCGCGCGGCGGCGCTGGCGCTGTTCGATCAGGCCATCGCCTCGGGCCACGCCTTTGGCTACGGCGGCCCGGCCGAGCAGCAGTATGACCAGGACTTTGCGGCGTACCTGGGCGGCGGCTTTGCCGATGCCGTCAACAGCGGCACGAACGCCGTGTACTGCGCGCTGGGTGCCCTGCAGCTCGACGCCCTCAGCGAGGTCATCGTACCGCCCATCACCGACCCCGGCGGGATCATGCCCGTGGCGCTGCTGGGGCTGGTGCCGGTGGTTGCCGATGCCGACGTGCGCAGCTACAACACCTGCGCGGAGCAGATTGCGCCACTGATTACGGAGCGCACCCGCGCCATCATGGTGGCACACATCGCCGGCGATGCCGTGGATCTCGACCCGGTGTTGGCGCTGGCCCGGCGGCACCGGCTCTACGTCGTGGAGGACTGCGCCCAGGCGCACGGGACCCTGTACAAGGGGAGGCTGGCCGGCACCTTTGGCGATATCGCGGCCTTCTCCACCATGTTCGGCAAGCACCACTGCACCGGCGGTCAGGGCGGCATCGTCTTCACCCGCAACGAGGCCCTGCACTGGCAAGGCCGGCGCTTCGCCGACCGCGGTAAGCCCTTCAACCTGGCCGCGGCGGGCGGTAACGTGGTCGCCGGCCTGAACTGCAATCTCAATGATCTGTCAGCAGTGATCGGCAGCGCGCAGGTGAAGAAGCTGCCGGGCATCATCGCCGGCCGCGTGCGGGTGGGCAATGCCATCCGCGCCGCCCTCGCGGATCACCCCGCGGTCCAGGTTGGCTGGCAGGTGCCGGACAGCCAGTCCAGCTTCTGGTTCCTGCGCCTGGTCTTTCGGCCGGAAGCGGTGCGGGTCGACAAGGCCACCTATTGCCAGGCGCTGGCGGCCGAGGGCATACCGGTGAACCCCAGTTACCGCGCCATCCCCGCCGAGTTCCCCTGGTTCCGCGAGCGCAAGGTGTTCGGCAACAGCGGTTTCCCATGGACGTGCAGCGACTACCGCGGGCCGCGCGAACCGCAGGCACGGATCGCCAACGCCATCCAGGCGGTGGAGACACACTTCAACATCGCCATCCAGGAGAACTACGGCGAGCGTGAGATCGCGGACATCGTGACGGCGGTACGCAAAGTGGCCGCCGCCTACGCGGTGTGAGGGCACGCCCTCGTACTGGTCTGGAGTAGACGCGGGTGCGCTCACCCGCGACCAGGCGCCGCGTGGGGGCACGCGGCCGTACGGTTCGGAGGCGCCGCGTGGGGGCACGCGACCGTACGGTTCGGAGGCGCCGCGTGGGGGCACGCGGCCGTACACCCCCAAGGTACGCGCGGGTGCCCTCACCCGCGACCGTACGGTTCGGAGGCGCCGCGTGGGGGCACGCGGCCGTACATCTCCAAGGTACGCGCGGGTG
>CAILUI010000126.1 GCA_903837355.1 uncultured Victivallales bacterium | reverse complement strand
CGTCCCGAGGGCGGACCAGGCGCTGCCGTCCCATTGCGCAATGTGGTTGGCGCCCCCTCCGCCCGCTGTGGTAAAGGAACCGCCCGCGTAGAGGGTCGTCCCGGACACCGCCAGGGTCGTGACATGGTCGTTCATCCCCGTCCCGAGGGCGGACCAGTCGCTACCGTTCCATTTTGCAATGTAATTGGCCCTCACATCATCCGCTTTGGTGAACAAACCGCCGGCGTAGAGAGTGCCGTCCGACGCCACCGCCAAGGCATAGACCTTGCCCTCCACCCCCCCCTTGAGGGCGGACCAGGTGGAGGTGGTGCCGTCCCATTTTGCGATGTAGTTACCGCCAGCATAAACGGTGGTCCCGGACACCGCCAGGGCATAGACATCCCCATCCGTCCCATTCACAAGGGCAGTCCCAAGGGCGGACCAGGTGGAGGTGGCACCGTCCCATTTCGCGATGTTGTTGGCGCCCTCCCCGCCCGCGGTGCTGAAGGAACCGCCGGCGTAGAGGCTCGTCCCGGACACCGCCAGGGCATAGACATGCCCATCCGTCCCATTCACAAGGGCAGTCCCAAGGGCGGACCAGGTGGAGGTGGCACCGTCCCATTTCGCAATGTTCCAGGCCTCCGCCCCGCCCGCCGTGCTAAACCGACCGCCCGCGTAGAGAGTCGTCCCGGACACCGCCAGGGCATTGACCCTGTCATCCATCCCCGTCCCGAGGGCGGACCAGGCGCTGCCATCCCATTTCGCAATGTACGCGGTGTCGGGCACCCCGCCCGCGGTGCTGAAGGAACCGCCAATGTAGAGATTCCCGGACCCGTCCACCACCACCGCTCTGATAGTGCCGTCTGCGCCCGGTTCCGCGCCCATGCTGATCCAGTTGGCGTCGCTGAAGGTTGGGTCGATCCGCACGGGATAGACGGCGGTCGCATCGGCGACCAGCACCGCCAGTCGGTTGGCGGCCGGCACCTCGAGTCGGGCCGGCAGCTCCCTGCCCGTGGCATCCACCACCCGCAGGCGGGAGTAGGCCAGCTTGCGCCCGGATCCATCCAGCAGCAAGTGCGCGCCCGCTGCCGCCGCCTCGGCATGGGCACCGGTGAGGGCGAGTTCCACGCGCAGATCGCCCGCGCCGGCGGGCGGGGCGGCCACCACGAAGTCCTGGCGCACGCCATCGACGCTCACCGCGTATTCCTCCGTCAGGCCGGGCCGGACGAAGCGCGCCCGCGCGGCCTCGCCAGTAACCGCGCCGCTCTGGGGCAGAGCCGTCACCGTGCCGCCCTCACGCCCGACGCCGGTGGCCAGCATGCGGAAGCGGCTCGCCGCCGCGCCGGGCACGGTGGAGGTGAGCCAGAGGCCCTCGCCGGTCACGTCGCCGTCGAG
Organism: uncultured Victivallales bacterium; assembly: GCA_903837355.1. Classification (GTDB taxonomy): domain Bacteria; phylum Verrucomicrobiota; class Lentisphaeria; order Oligosphaerales; family JAFGRS01; genus CAILUI01. Next base: position 5,722 of record CAILUI010000126.1, on the reverse strand, counting down.
CTTCTGGAAGGCGCAACGCAGCCGCACCGAGCCATCCGCCGCGGTGAAGATGGCAAGGCCCTCGCCGGAGTATTGCGCCGTGGCCTTGGCCCCAAGCTCGGCCCAGGCAACGGGAGCGGGATCGTTGCCGGCGGCTTCGCCGAGGGCCGTGGACGGCAGCCCCGCGGCGGCGGCCGGCGCTGATGGGCTCCAGGCGAGGGCAAGGCAGAGGGCTGCGCCGACGAGCGTCACTACCCTATCCAGGAACCGCCGTTGGAGTTGGGTTGGCATCTGCACTGAACCCCTTGCTGCCTGGCGGCTCGACGGTTGATCCTCGCGGCTGTGCCACTCATTCATAGGGAGGCTCACTGTCCCTTCCGATGCACCTGCAGCGCCGGATCCCCGAGCAGGTTGTAGACCGTCCGCGGATCGAGATCCGCGGCGCTACCGCCCGCGGGCGACACGTAGCTGCGCAGGGTGTCCAGAACGGCGTCCCCAAGACGGTCGCGAGCGCCGGCGAAGATCTCGGCGTAGACCCGTTGTGTCAGCGCGCTGGAGAGGTCGTTGTAAGACAACGCCGAGGGTGACCAGACGGCGACGGCGCCGCCCGAGGGCAGCAGCACCAGGCGCTCGGCCAGGCAGTCGTAACCGGGGATTTCAAAGCGCCCGATGACACAGGAGGCGGCCACCAGGACGGTGGGACGGCCGCCGTTGGCCAGCCCGCTGAGGTCCGCCGTGGTCAGTACCCCAGAGAGACTGAGCCGGTCCATCCCGCCGTGGCCGGTCCAGCTCGTGACGCAGGCGCCGAACCTGAGGCTCTTGAGCAGCAGTTCACGCCCTTGGGCCAGAGAGAGATCGGCCATGAAGACGCGCTTGACCGTGAGGCCGTTGAGCGGCCCGGCCAGCAGGCGTTTGCCTTCGCCCGTGAAGTCGCCGCCCTCGTCCGGGCGGTCCGCCGCCACCACCGCATCAAAGGCCCAGGAACGCGGGGCCGCGGTCTCGTAGGCGACGATCTTGCTGATCGCGGTGGTGAGTTCAGCCGCGGTCATCACCGGCAGGCGCCCGATGGCGAGGTCAGGCAGCCCATCGCAGCCGCTGACGTCGGCGAGGGCATTGTCCGAAGCGAACAAGCCGAAGGAGGTATGGGTCAGGAGCGGCGGCAGCAGGTTGTCGTTCATGTCTTTGCAGTTGCGGTAATCGTAGGTGCCGTCACCGGCCAGGACGACGTAGCGCGGCGGTACCGCCCAGCTCGCCGAGGCGTAACGGAGGAAGGCGACCACGGCGCCGGGCTCGGTGATCCCGGCGTTGAACTCATTGTAGACATCGGTCAGGCTGGCCACCCGCGAGGGTAGCCCCTGCGAGGTGCGGTAGTCCGCCAGCGCCTGTGCCGCAGTCACCAACTCGGGCGGGGCGATGATGAGGTGCGCCGCCGCGACCGTGGTCGAACGCAGGCCCGAGGGCAGCACCAGGGCGCCGCCCAGCGCATCGGCCGCGGCCGGCAACAGGGCCGCGTAGCGGCTCGCACCGGCCGCGGCGGTGAAGCTGAGGGTGTAGCCGCCGCGGCCATCAGCAGCGACCGTGGCGCCGGATACCGGCGCCAGACGCGCCGGATCACTGACGTCGAAGAGCAGGACCCCGGCGGAGGTGAAGCCGCTGACCTCCACGCTGGCGCCGCCACTGACGCCGAAGACCAGGCTATTGCCCGAGGCGACGTAGCGCCGCGGATAGCTGACCTCGACCCAGTCAAGGTAGGAGCGCGAGGCCGTGCCATTTGAGTCGGCCGGCGTGAGCGCCCGCACCACGACGGTATTCAGGCCTGACCGCAAGCCCACGGCGTCCAGGGTGAAGTTCACCTCGTGGGGCACAATGCCATCCCACCGGTTCGAACCCAGGCGCGTCCCGTTGACCTCGACCGCGGTCTCGTGGTCAAACTCCGCCGCGGTGTCGTTGCCGCCATGCAGACGGACGGTCACGGTCGCCAGGCCGCCGGTCGTCGCCAGCCCAGGCAGGTCAACCTCCACGCTGCGCGTCGCAAACGCCTCAACGTCAGACTGCAGCAGGCCCCAGAACCAGAGGCCGTCTTCCACGGCGGCCAGGAGGTCCGGCCTGGCCTCGTTATCCTCTTCGCGGTGAACCCGTTCGGCAAAGCTGCCGAGCGGAGCGCCGGTCGCGGCGCTGACGCTGGCGGGCGCGACCGCGACACCGGTCCCGGGCTGCAGCCAGTAGACATTGCCAACGCTGTACGGTGAGCTGTAGGCGCGACCGTAGAAGTAGAGTCCGGCGCCGTCCGTCGCCGCGACATAGGCGACGGTGCTCCCCTGGCAGGAGAGTTCGAACTGCTGCGCCAGCAGCGCCGGCCGCACTTCGGCAACCGTGCTGCCCAGGCCGCTGGCAATGGCTTCGGCGGAGAGGTACTTGAGGCCCTCGGTGGCGACCTTGACCCGCATCCTCGAGGTCAGGTTTGCCAACGACTTCGGGCCTGTGCCAAAGTCCTCCGCGGCCTTCAGTACAGCCGCGGCGGCGGCGCCCTTCAGCTCGCCCTCGCGGGCCGCGCCGCGGGCCGTCTTCAGCGGATCAACCGCGTGCGGCCAGGCGCCCAGCAGCAGGTCGGCGGGGCGCTGCCCAGAGGTCGGCAGCGGCTCGGCGACGGCGCTGGCGGGACCATCCGGGCTGGCCACCGAGACCACGCCGACCGCGGTCGGGAGGACCACCTCGAACGGACCATAGCGCCGCGCGCTGCCATCAACCTGCATCTCCTCGACCACGTAGCGGCAGTTCACTCCCGGCGTCGCCCCCGCATCGAGGACGCGGTAGACACCGCCCTGGGCTTCACCTACGGCGGGAAGCCCCTTCGTCGTGACGCGCGTGAGCGTCTCCGCCCCAGCGTCCTCGCGGTAGAGGCTGAAGGCGAGCGAGCCGACCTCGGAGACCGTCTCCCACTGGATGACCAGGCCGGTCGCCTCGCGCAGCGCGCAGAAGCGCCCGATCACCGCCACCGTCGCGACTCCGGTCCAACTGTCGAGGAAGTCGCGGGTAGTGACCCGCCAACTGGCCGGCAGAGTCACCGCGATCAGATCCTTGCCGTTGGCATTACCGTCGCGGTCGGTGACGCTCACCGAGACCGGCGGGTTAATCTCCGCGACCAGGTACTTGACCCCTTCAAGCCCCGGCACGCCGGTGAAGGTATAGGCGCCGGTAGTGCTGGTGACGCGGGTGACGGCGAGGAGATCCGCGCCGTCGGCGATGCCATTGCCATTCAGGTCGAGCACCAGTTGGACCGTAACCCCACCCCAGGCGAGGTCGTTGATGTCGAAGGAGCCCAGGGTGCCGGCATCGCGGAGTGTTCTACCGGCGATGGACCCCTTGCCGAACTCGTCGAAGATGTAACCGACGCCGTCCTCGGCCTGGTCGAGGGTGATGTCGGAGAGCACGTCATTGCCCAGGGTACCGCGCGTGCTGCCACCGACGGTACCGACCGTGTCGGGGAGATCGTTATAGCCGACGGGCTGGGTTTCGGTGATGGTGTACGTGCCGGGGCGCAGATTGGCGAAGCTGTAGGTCCCGTCGGCCGCCGTGCTGGTGGGGTTGATGTAGAGCGTGACCGAGTTGCCGCGGTCATCGGTGCCGGTCAGGGTCAGGACCACCCCGGCAATGCCGCGGTGCACGCCGCCGGGGAATTCGCCGTTGTTGCTCCAGTCGTTGTAGACGGTGCCCGCCAGGCTGTTGGCCAGGAGCTCGCCGAAGTTGTAGCCCGTACCGGTATCGGAAGCGCTGCTCTTCGGGATGACGAAGTCCGCGATAGTCTGGCTGTTCAGGTAGTTGAGGTTATCGACCGTTCCCACCCACAGCGCGCCGCTGGTTTCCTTGCCATCGAGGTAGCCGGCGGGCTGGGTCTCGGTGAGGGTGTAGCCGGTGGCGTCGCTGGGCCGCAGCAAGGTGAACTCGTAATAGCCGCTGGCGTCGGTGATGGCCGTCGTCGTCGGCACTGTCAGGTCAGAACCGACCGCGTTACCCAGATGATTGAGGCCGCTGATGGTGATGGTCACGCCCGCGATGGCGGTCTCGCCGCCGTCCTTTACGCCGTCGTTGTTGGCATCGCGGTAGACGTAGCCGCTGAGGGTGTGTGTGTAGATGGTCGTGGTCACCTCGTTGGAGGCCAGCGCGTAGTTGTTGAGGTTGCTGCTCTGGGTGAGGCCGGGGTTCGGATCGCTGGCGCCGTTGCGCTCATCGGCGTTCGCGCCCGGGGTACTGGTCCAGAACAGGTGGGCGTGGTTCTTGATCTGCTCGGTCGGCTGGGAGTTCTCGTTCAGTTGCCCCCGGACCTGGATGATGACACTGCGGCCCTTGGGCAGGTTGAACGGCGCCACCTGGCTCAGGACGCCGCCGACAATCTGGAAGCTCGCCGTGGTCAGGGGCGGGAAGACGAGCGTCGGGGCCCAGATGACCGGGTCGAGGGACAGAGTGGTGACCGCGGTGGTGAGCTCGAAGGCCTTGCCGGCTCCCGCTGTACCCGCGCTCACGCAGACGGTGACGCCGCGGTAGAACTCGGCGGCGCTGTCGAAGTCGGTAGCGCGAGCCAGGGTCGCCGTGGCCCCGGTGCTGCTCACGGTGTAGACACCATTCTGGTCCGCGATCGCCTGGTCCTTCACGAGAACGCGGTCGTTCACGGCGAGCGTCACGTCGTCGATGACAGGGTCCACACCGGTGATCTGACCGGCGGGGAAAGCGGTGCCGATGGTGGCGGTCGTGGTGACGCGGGCGGCGGCGCTGTTGCTGACGGCATTGACGGTTGCCGAGTCCAGCCGCGTCGGCAGGGTGTCGCTCAGGGTCACGTCGTAGGCGGCGTAGTCGCTGGCAGCGGCGCCGTTGGTGAGCGTGATGCTGTAGGTGACCCAGTCATGGGCGTCAGCCGAGGCCAGGTCGACGGCCTTGCTGATGGCCAGGGTCGGCTCGACGAGGGTGACCACGGGGTCGTTGGCGGGAGTGCTGTCGGTCTTGGGGACCGTGGTGCTGTCATTCGGGTTGGTGAAGGTCAGCGTAGCGGTATTGGCGCGGGTGACCGCCGCCTGGTTTCCCGCGAGGTTGAGCACTGTGGCCAGCAGGCGGAGGACGAAGCGGTTGTTGCCGCTGTCGTTGTCAGCCGTGGTGGTGGTATCGCCGAAGGCGAAGGTCAGGGTTGCCGGGCCGTCCTGCGTTGCGGGCGGGCTGGCCAGGCTGGGCGTCGTACCGAGGAAGTCCAGGGTCAGGAGAGTACTCTGCCCGTCGGCGCTGCCGGTGGCCGTGATGATCTCGCAACTGTCGTAGCGCAGCCCCGCCGGCAGGGCGTCGATCAGGGTGAGATCCCTGGTGACACCCTCGGGCAGCGTCACCAGGATGTCGTAGGTGATCTGCTCGCCGACCACCACGTCCGTGCCGCTGGTCGTGGCGACCGAGGTGGCATCGTCAGTGGCGCTGCCATTCATGAAGGACTTATCGATGGCAGGCTGATTGAGCGTGAACGGGTCGCTGCTGGCCGTGGTGTGATAGGTGTCCACGCCACCGGTGCCGGAGCGCTCGCCGGTAACCGTGCCGGGCAGGCTGGTGTAGGTCAGACCGGCGCTGTTGGCGATGGTCTGCATCGCCGCGGTGGCGGCCTTCACGCGCGCCGTGATGCGCAGAACCGCGCTATGCCCGGGCTGCAGTTGATCAAGGGCGGCGGTGACCGCGCTGGCGGTGGTACCGGTGGTCACGAGGGTGGCATAGT
>CAILUI010000125.1 GCA_903837355.1 uncultured Victivallales bacterium | reverse complement strand
TGACCTCCCGGCCCGGAGCGGGCCGTTATATATACGATATCATATACATACTCTTTGGAAAAGTCAAGAGGGCTCCGCACATTTCTCATGAAATTCGTCACCGGCGAAATCGATGCCCCGCGCGGTAGAACCCAGGGCGACCCCGGACCCAAACCAGCAGGCCCCCCCATCCAGTGACCGGTTACGGCGACCGGCATGGGAAAGCGGGGCGGGGTGCTCACGACGGGCCGAGCGGCCCCGCAGACAGGGCCGCGAAGCGCTGGGCGGTCGCGGGCGGGCAGCGCCGTTCAGGGGTGGCGCTTCAGTAGCCTGTGGGCAGGTTGAGGAAGCGGCACTGCACGGGCAGAGCGCCCTGCAGTGCGGCCATGAGCGCGCGCAGTCCCCAGACCTCGGTGGCGTAGTGCCCGGCCGCGATCACGGGCGTGGCCGCCTCCCAGGCCGGATGCACGCACTGGTGGGTGAGTTCGCCGGTGATCAGGCACGCGACCCCGGCAGCCGGACACTGGCTCACGAGGTCGGCGCCGCCGCCGGAGATGATGCCGACGCTGGCCAGTGGTCCGGAAGAGCCTGCCTCCAGGACGCGACAGGTGGTCTCGAGTGCGACGGCGACATGATCGGCCAGGACGGCGATGGGGGCCGCCGCGGCAAGTTTGCCCTTGTAGCCGATGGCGATGCCGCCGTAGATCCCGAACGGCTCGACGTCGAGCAGGCCGAGGCGGCTGGCAATGACGGCGTTGTTACCGAGGCGCGGATGGCAGTCCAGCGGCACGTGGCTGGCATAGAGGTTGAGGCCGGCGCCCAGGAGGAGTCGCAGGCGCGCCGCCTCGGCGCCAAGCACCCGCGAGAAGCCCTCATGCCAGAAGAGTCCATGGTGAACGACGATGGCCTGGGCGTCCCAGGCCGCCGCGGCTTGGAAGAGCGCCAGCGAGGCATCGACGCCGAAGGCCACCCGGTGCACGGCGTCGGTGCCTTCGACCTGCAGGCCGTTGCGCGAGGAGTCTTTGAGTTCGGCCGGTGGGCGCAGCAGGTCGTCCAGGAAGGTCACCAGTTCACGTCGGGTCACCATCGGGGCTTACCTCCGGCGCGCTGACGTCCCGCGCGCCCAGCGCTATCTGAAGGTCACCAAAACCGCCGCGTCGTCGCGGGCGGACAAACGGCCTTCGATCAGGGCCCGGACCTCCCGCTGCAGGGCTCTGCCGGCGGCGGCAGACTGCGGCAGGACGATCTGGCTGACGACAGCATCGATGCCATGCACGACCACATGGGCCGCCGCCGAGCGCGACGACGAGCGTAGACCAGCCACGACCCGCCGCACCTGCACCAGCAGTTCATTGATGCAATCCAGGCTGCGGCCCAGGGCCGGCAGGTAGACGATCTCGGTCAAGGGCGGCGCGCCGCTGGCGCTGGCCAGACGGACCAGATCCAGTTCCAGGCGCACTCGCGGCAGGAAACGGGACACGGGCAACGGCCGCAGGGCGCCGGCAGACACCAGACACTCGGCGCCGGCGACCTCGCCCAAGGGCCAAGCGCCCGGCGGCAGCAACCACGGCGAGTCGTCGGCTGTCGGCGCCGACGCCTCGGTCACTGCTTGCTGCATGAAATGGCGGCCCAAGGCCCGGATCAACTCCGCCCGCGCCAGCCGGCCGCCGAGGGTAACGAGCGCCGACTCCGTCCGCACCGCGATGGCGGCGCGCTCCTCGTCGTCGAGCGGGATGACGTGGGTCAGTTCAGCCGTAATATGGGCCAGGTCCCACGGGCGCAGGGGGTCTGGATCGACCGGCTCAGCGCCGGCGGGCAGGCGGGCGCGGTACTGCCTGCCGACGTCCTCAAAGCCGCTGGCCGCGAGCAGCGCGCAGACCATGGCATGAAGGTCGGGCTCGGCGAGCGGGGGCTGATCGGGACCGGTGCGCGCGGAGGCGTGCTCCTCGATGACCAGGGCAATGTGGTCGGCGCTCCACTCCTCCCGGATGCCACAGGCCTGGAAGGAGTGCTGCAGGTCGCGACGCACCGCGTCAACGTCCAGGGAGCGGACCCCGCCATCGGCGCCCGTCACCAAGCAGTGTCTGGAGTGCAGCTTGATCATGCCTGGGGGTCCGCGGGGGCGGGGTCAACAGGCGCTGCGGCCGCGGGGGTGTCCTGGCGACCGCTGAGGTTCTGGACTTCGTTGATGAACTCGCCGATATTGCGGAAGCTGCGGTAGACCGAGGCAAAGCGCACGTAGGCGACTTCGTCGACCTTCTGCAGGGCCTCCATCGCCCGTTCGCCGATCTCCCGGCTGCAGATCTCCCGGCTCTGCAGCGTCAGCAGATCGCGGATGACGGCGTTGACCATGTCCTCGACCTGCACCTCGCTCACCGAGCGCTTCCAGCAGGCCCGGCGGATGCCGGCGCAGAGCTTGTCGGGGTTGAACTCCTCGCGGGTACCGTCGCGTTTGACCACGACGAACTCGGCGGGGATGACCGCCTCACGGGTGGTGAAGCGGAATTCGCAGGACAGGCACTCGCGGCGGCGGCGGATGGTGTCGCCCTCTCTGGACACCCGCGTCTCCATCACCTTGTCTTCCAGACAGCCACAGCGTGGGCAACGCATACCGCTCACCCCGTTGGAGTCGTTTGCTCGCCGTTGTCGGTAGCCGCCTGGCGGGCCGACATCCGGGGTCCGGCCCAGGGGCCAACCACGGGCTCGGGTAACGTAGCTCCGAGCGGCGACGGGTCAAACCGGCGGCAAGGCGGCTCAGGGGAGGTCGCGGGTGATCCGCTCGATGGCCGTGGCGCGGCCCTGAGCGTCCAGGGTAACCGCGGTGGCCTGCAGGCGGATGTGGTGATCCGTGACCGTGAAGCGTGCCGGCATACCCGTGGAGAAGCGCTGCAGGACCGGCTCGAGGTCACGCCCCAGCACCGACTCGCGGGAGCCCACCATGCCGACATCACACTGGAAAGCGGTTCCTTGCGGCAACACCGTCTCGTCGGCGGTCGGCACATGGGTATGCGTGCCCAGCACCGCACTGACGCGGCCGTCGAGGTAGCGGCCGAGGGCGATCTTCTCGCTGGTCGCCTCGGCATGAATGTCGACCACGATGAACGGAGTCTGCGCCCGCAACTCGGCAACGATCCGGTCCGCCGCCTGGAAAGGGCAGTCGGTCAAGCCGTTCATGAAGGTGCGTCCCAACAGGCAGAGAACGCCGACGGTACTGCCGTCCGCGGCAGTGAAGAGGCCGTGGCCGCGGCCAGGCTGGCCGGGGTAGACATTGGCCGGGCGCAGGACGTTCGGGACGCGCGTGATCTCCTCGACGAACTCGCGCTGGTCCCAGACGTGGTCACCGCTGGTGAAGACATCGACCTTGGCCGCCGCCAATTCGGCCAGGCAGCGCCGGGTGATGCCGCCGCCGCCCGCCATATTCTCAGCGTTGGCGACGCAGAAATCGCAGCCCAGGTCGCGGCGGAGCTCCGGAACCAGGGCCGCGACAGCCTCGCGGCCGCCTTTTCCGACAATGTCGCCGATGAACAATATCTTCATGGTCACGTCACGTCACGTTGGCGGGCTGCCGAGCCGACCCCATGCCGGCGGGCGGCGCGGGCGGTACTATAGATGCTCGGACGCGGTGGCGCTCCAGAGGCACTCCACCGGCAGCGGGACGCCCGCCGCGTCGAGCGCGACCGTCTCGAGGCGCAGCACGGTGAGATCAGCGGCCACGGCAGCAGACAGGATCCGAACCACGTCCGCAGCCGCGCTCAGGGACTCGCAGTGCCGGCCCCGGTGCAGGCAGGTCAGGCGGTACGCATCCTCACCGGGCCGCAGGCGCCGCACGCTGGCGGCGGCGGAGCGCGGCGACGCTGGCGGCGGGCGCGCCTGCCGGCGCCGCGAGGGGAGCTCCGGGGGAGCGGGCAACGGCATGGCGGCGCCGCCCAGACGGGCACGGATACGGCGTTCGCACTCCCAGACCGTGACGAAAGCGGCTTCGCGTTCGCGCAGCGCGTGCTCAAGCAGGATGTGATCGGCGGGTTTCATGTGCAGTCCGCACGGCAGGTGCGGCCGGGTCTCCGCTCAGTGTGAGCGCGCGGCCGCGGGGCCGCGGCTGGCGGGCCGCTCGGGGCCGTCGGGCTTCACGACCGCGGCCTTCTCGACGGTGGCCTGAGCGCCCTCCGCCGCCGGCTCCTCCAGGTCCGGGTGGGCGGACACGGCGGCGGCCGGCGCCTCCCCAGAGGCCTCGGCGCGGGCCGCCTTGCGGGGGCGCGGGGCCGCCGCCTCGAGCCCGGCCACGGCCAGGGGGGGCGGCGGGAAGACGAAGAGGCCGGCCTGGCCCATGAGGTCCTCAACCTTGGTTTCGAGATCGGCGATCTGCCGGTAGGCCTCCTCGCGCAGCGCCAGCAGCTTATCGACCTCGACGCGGGCTTCGTAAGCGGCCTTGATGGTGGCCGCGTCGGCGTTCATGACGATCTCGACGAACGTCAGTTTCCGCACCTCTTTGAGCGGGGGGGGCATCGGCAATCTCCTTAGCAGGGTGGCGTAGTGGAATCGTGAGATAAGGGCACAGACGGCGGAAAGGCCCGACGGCAGACCGGGTTCGGCGGGCGGTCGTCTACACTCGGGGTGCCGGCGAGCGGCCGGGTCGGAGAGCCGCGACGGCCGGCCGGTAACGGGCGTGAACGGGCGCGCTCGGCAACGCGGGGATCGGGGTCGACAGCCAGCCGCCTGAGCAGGTCTGCCGTGAGCGCCGGGTTGGCGCAGAGGCGGTAGCGCACCTCGGGGGCGGGGTCGGCAGCGAGGGCCGCGAGCATGGCCCCGGTCAAATGACGGGACGGCGCCGCCAGGGCCCGCAGGGTCGGCAGGCGGTGTGCCTGCAGGCGTTGCGCCGACAGCGCCGGCAACTCCGTGTACTCAGTGCCCGCCCGCGCCAGCGGGTAGATGGCCGCGTCATCGGCGCTGCCGAGGATGAGGTCGAGGTGGACGGCGCTGAGATCGGCACGGCCGGCGGCGAGGGTACGGGTCTCCGGGTCGTCGCGCTGCAGCAGGCAAAGCAGAACCGGCGGCGCCAGGGCCGGATTGCCGACCAGGGCCAGGCGGACCTCCAGGCTGGGGTCGGCCGCCAGGGCGGCGGCCTGGGCGGGCGGCAACTCGGGGTTGCCCGCCAGGACGGCGCGCACCGCCGGCTCCGGGTCCGCCGCCAGCAGGTCGAAACCCAGGGCGACGAGGTCAGGGCGGGCAGCCAGGTCGGCGCGCAACTCGGGGTTCCCTTCGCGGCACCAGCCAACCAGCTCGTCCAAGGCGAGCTGGCGACTGGCGACGGCCTGCCGCTGTACGGCGGCATGCGTACTGAAGCACAGGGATTCGCAAACGGCCTCCGGTAGGTCCGGACGGCGCTGCAGAAGCGCCTGCAGCAAGGGGTCGTCGCTGTCGGCCCAGGCGAGCAGCAGCGCTTCAGGGACACGGCGGTCGAGCACGGCCGCCGCCCGCACGGCGGGATCGGAATCGGCGGCCAGCGCCGCGAACGTCTCCGGGTCCAGGCGCGGCTGGCTGAGCAGGGCACTCCGGACCAGGGACACGGCGTCGACCAACAGCAGGCGCTGCAGGCGGGCGGGCACGGCCGGGTTCAGCGCCAGCGCCTGCCGCACACGCCAGCCGGGGTCGTGAACCAGGCGCGCGGCAACGCCGGGAGCGAGGGCGGCATTGCTGGCGGCGGCCTGACGCACGGCGACATCGGGGTCAGCCGCCAGCGCCGCGAGGGCAGCCGGCGGGGTGCGAGCATGGGCGGCCAGAGCCTGGCGTTCGGCGACCGCGCCGGCAAGGTCCGCGCTCAGGCTCTCGATGACGCGCGTGGGGGTGTCAGGGCACAGGGCCAGAAAGAGGCGGACGGCCGGGGCTTCCAGGCGCTCTGCCAGAGCCCGCAAGGCGGCCGCCGCGACGCCACGATGGCGGCACGCCGAGGCGGCCTGGACGGGGTCCGCCAGGACGGCCTCAAGCAGCGCCTCTGCGCTCGGGGTATCGGTTATGCTGGGCATCTGCGGGTTCGGCTCAAGCGGTCTCGCCGTCGGCGTCCGTGCTGACGGCCATGGGGGCATCACAAAGGATCTCGCGGGGGCCGGCACCGAGGTTGGGGCCGATGATCCCGCGCTGTTCCAGACAGTCCATGATGGCGGCGGCGCGGTTGTAGCCCAGGCGCAGGCGGCGCTGCAGGTAGCTGGTCGAGGCGCGCCGATCGCGCCGGACGATCTCCATGGCCTCCTGCAGCAGCGCCTCGTCCACCTCCTCGGCGGCGGCCTCGCCGCCGCCCGGACTGGCGCCGTCGGCGGCGGCCGCCGCCAGCAGGCCAAAGTCCGCCGGGGCCGTGCCCTGGGCGCTGACAAAGGCCGCCACGGCCTCGATATCGGCATCCTCCACCAGGGGGCCCTGCAGGCGCTGCAGCCGGGCGACGCCCGGCGGCTTGAACAGCATATCCCCCCGGCCCAAGAGCGATTCCGCGCCCTTGAAATCGATGATGGTGCGCGAATCGACCTGCGAGGAGACCTGGAACGCCACGCGCGTCGGGAAGTTTGCCTTGATGATACCGGTAATGATGTTGACACTGGGGCGCTGGGTGGCGAGGACGGTATGAATGCCCACGGCGCGTGACATCTGGGCCAGGCGCGCCAGGCTGGTCTCAACGTCATGACGGGCAGTCAGGATGATGTCTGCCAGTTCATCGATGACCAGCACGATGATGGGCAGGTGCGGCGGCACGGGCACGCCGTCATCGCCCAGCACCGGCACCGTCTCCGGCGGCCGCCGGTTGAAGCCCTGCAGGTGCCGGGCCCCGACCTTGGCCAGCAGCCGGTAGCGCCGTTCCATCTCGTGGATCAGCCAGCGCAAAGCGAGCACCACCGTGCCGACATCGTTGATGACGGGCAACAGCAGGTGCGGCAGATTCCTGTAGACGGCGAACTCCACGACTTTGGGGTCCACCAGGATCAGGCGCAGCTCGTGGGGCCGGAAACGATAGAGCAGGGACAGGAGGATCCCATTCAAGCAGACAGACTTGCCGCTGCCGGTGGCGCCGGCGACCAGGAGGTGCGGCGCCTTGGCCAGGTCGAGGATCACCTCGGTTCCATGGATGCTCCGGCCCAGCATCAGCGGCACCTCGGCGGTGCTCCGCGCCCACGGGTCGCCGCGCAACAGACTGCCGAGACGAACCGTCTCCGCGACCTGGTTGGGGACCTCGATACCGACGCAGTCCTGGCCGGGAACGGGAGCCAGGATGCGCAGACTGACGGCGGCCAGTTCCATGGCCAGATTATTGGCGATATGGCTGATGGCTTCAACCTTGACCCCGGGCGACACCGAGACTTCGTAGAGCGTGACGCGGGGGCCGCGGATGGCGTGGCCGACCTCGGCATCGATACCGAAGCTGTCGAGGGTCTCCTGAATGATCCGACGGTTGCGCCCGATCTCCTCGGGGTCCGCTGCCACCGTGGTGTCATCCGCCGCCAGCAGCCCGAGCGCCGGCAGCGTGTAGGAGCCGGACGGCGGCGGCGGCGGCGGCGCGGGGGCGGGCACGGTCGGGGGTGGGGCGGTGTCGGGGACGCTGGCGGGGGCGCTGGCGGGCGGCGTGGGGACGGGCGGCGTGGGGACGGGCGCCGCCGACAGGGGCTCCGAGGGAACGGCGGCGGCCGCCGCCGCGCCGCGTTCGACCTGGCGCTGGGCGCGGCGGTCCTCGCGAGTCTGCCGACGCTGCCGGAACTGCGCCAGCAGGCGGTCGACATCGGGCGCGGCACGCGGGGCGCGCCGGGGGGCCACGGCCGCCGCCGACGCGGCGCCGGCGGATCCCTCATCCTGCCCGTCCGCCGGACTGGCGACCAGGGCCGGCGCCGCCCGGTTACCGAAGTGCCGGAGCAGGCGACCCACACCGCGCACCACGCGGCCGGCAACCTGCCCGTCCAAGCTTTCCTTGAGCCGATCGCCAACCGCCCGCGCCTGTTCGCGCAGTTCGCGAGCAAGCGGACCGGCAGGCGACGCCACCGGTACGCCGTCAGCGTGCGGGGTATCGGCGACGGGCAGAGGATCGGCGGGGGCGGCCCCTGATGGTGCGGTCTCGGTGGTCATCGACTCCAGCCAGTGCGGGCGGACGGGACGTCGAACCCATTCCGCCACTGGCATGCTAATGTAACCAGCCGACAGCCGACGGAAAGCGCCGACCCGGCCACGCGGCGCGCTTTCGTCAAGGCACTGCGGGTCGGGAACCGACAATATCGTTCCGGGTACAGCGTTGGCTGAGTGGTGACTGGCATGGAACAACGCGGGGCCAGCGACGGTGAACTGGTGCAGCGCTGCCGTCATGGCGACACGCGGGCCTTCGACGAGCTCTACCAGCGCTGTCGTCTGCCGCTGTACTCGTACCTGAACCGGCTCGTCCCAGGCCGCAGTCACATCGCCGACGACTTGTTCCAGCAGACCTGGCTGAAGATGCTTGAAAACCTGAACCGGTACAGCGAGCAGCAGCGCTTCCTGTCCTGGCTGTTCCGCATCGCCCACAACGTGGCCGTGGACCACCTGCGCAAGGACCTCCGGCACGAGATGGTCGAGGTCACCGAGACGACGGCGGTGGACGAGTCGGTGCCCTGGGCGGCCATGGACCGCCAGGTTGTGGCCGCGGCTGTCGCCGAGGTGACGGCCGCCCTGGCGCCGGAACAGCGCGAAGTGCTCCTGCTGCGGCAGCAGGGAGTCAGTTTCCGTGAAATCGCCGAGATCCAGCACACCAACATCAACACCGTCCTCGGGCGCATGCACTACGCCGTGAAACACCTGCGCCGACGGCTGGCCGAGTACCGCTGAAAGGGCACCATGGCAGTGAGGGTGAAACCATGAACTGCGACGCCGTCGAACGCGCCCTTCTGGAGGAGGGCGCAGACCTGTCTGCCGCCGTGCGTGAGCATCTGCAGACCTGCCGCGCCTGCCAGCACT
>CAILUI010000124.1 GCA_903837355.1 uncultured Victivallales bacterium | reverse complement strand
GTTGGTCACCGGCACGGTGAAAGCGTGAGAGCGTGATTGCGTGAGGGTTACGGCGCGTGTGCCGGCCGTCTGCCACGAATCCACGCTTTCACGTTCTCACGCGCTCACCCGTAGCGGGAACCGCGATCTTGGAACAGCCCCGGTCCGCAGGCAGGGCGGTTCCGTTTTCCCAATGACCATCGGTGTTGGTCACCGGCACGGTGAAAGCGTGAGAGCGTGATTGCGTGAGGGTTACGGCGCGTGTGCCGGCCGTCTGCCACGAATCCACGCTTTCACGTTCTCACGCGCTCACCCGTAGCGGGAACCGCAATCTTGGAACAGCCCCGGTCCGCAGCTGCCGCCTCGACCCGAGGGCCCGCCTGTGACTGAGGGTGCGGTTGGCCAAAACTCAACAGGTGGCTGGATATCGCCAAGAGAATTCGCCAGGTCGGCGCCGGGGGCGGGTGCGAGTCCTCGCCGCTGCCCGCCTTCGGCTCGGGAAATATCGGCGCCATCCGGCTCGCTGTAAACTGCAGGTAAGCAGTGTGAAGCATGCTACTTAAAGGCCTGATTAGAGAGGCTCTCCGCAGCATCCGTCAGCCATTTCTAAGGGGTTGGCACGGGGCCTGCTATGTGGCCCGCCTGTCTGGTGATAGTCAGTCGATCTGGGGCGAGGACGGCCCCGCGCGCGGGTGGAGAAGAAAGGTAAGGCAGATGGAGTCGGATCGCGTGAACCAGACAGAAGCGAGAGGTCAAGCGGTGGCACCCTGGCGTAGGCGGAACTTCCCGTGGCGGTTTGCCGGCACCATCCTGGCGCTGCTGGTGCTTGGTGCGCTGGGGCTCGGGGGGTTGGTCGTGCGCGCCAACCGCGGGCTGCGCGGTGAACTGTTGCGGCAGGCGGAGGGCGTGGCCCGAGGGCTGAGCGCGGCGCAGGTTCAGGCGCTCCGCGCTGACGCCAGCGACCTGATCAGGCCCGAATACCGGCAACTGACCGAGCAGTTGCGGGCCGCCTGCGCGGCCAACCCGAAATGGCGCTGGCTCTATCTGATGGGGCGGCGGCCGGGCGGCGCGATCTTCTTCTATGCCGACGGCGAACCGCGCGACTCCGCCGATCACGCGCCGCCGGGAATGGCGTACAGCGAGGCCGCGGCGGAGCTGCAGGGCCCCTTCGAGGCCGCGGCGGCGATCACGGCAGGCCCCTACGCCGACCGCTGGGGCCGCTGGATCTCGGCGCTGGTTCCGGTGACTGATCCCGGCAATGGCGCTGTGGTCGCCGTGCTCGGCATCGACGTGGACGCGAGCGCCTGGAAATGGGACGTGGCAACACGGGTGACCGGCCCCGCGGCGCTGCTGCTCGCGCTACTCGGCGGGGCCGCGCTCGTACTGGTCGGCAGCCGCCGCCCGTGCCCTTCGTCCGCGCCGGTCCTGTGGCGGCTCCTGCCGCCCCTGACCCTCCTGCTGCTGATCCTGGTATGCGGCGCCGGGGCGCTGTTGTGGCATCAGTACCGCCGGGCCGTGGACGGGAAGATTGGTGTCGAGGTGGCCGAGTACAACGACCTTCTGCACCAGACCCTGGAGCAGGAGGGCAGCGACCTGACGGCGATCGCGGCGCCCATTGCGGCCAATGTCGCGGTGCAGGAGGCTCTGCGCGCCGGCGCCGGCGAGCGCCTCCTGACCGTCTTGAAACCGGTCTTCGCAGCCCTGCAGGAACAGCGCCAGATCACGCACTTCGCCTTCCTCGATAAGGACCGCGTCTGCCTTCTGCGCCTGCACCAGCCCGAACGCCGTGGCGACCGCGTTGAGGGGCTGACGGTCGCCGCCGCCGAGCGCAGCGGCGCGGCCGTCAGCGGCCTGGAGATCGACGCGCAGGCGGCCTTCGTTCTGCAGACGGTCATGCCGGTCCTGGCCGGCGTTGAGCGGGTCGGTTACATCGTGCTGGGCGAGGAGCTTGGCAGCGTGATGCGCAGGCTGCGTCCCCATGTCGGCGTACACTGGGCCGCGGTGCTGGGCAAGGAGCACCTTGACCGGCTGAACTGGGAAAGGGAGATGCGGCGGTGCGGGCTCAAGCCCGACTGGGGCCGCCTGCCCCGCTGTGTGGTGGCCTACGCCTCCCAGGGGCGTCTGCCCGATACCTTCGCGTCCTGGGCCGAGAGCCTCGTCGGCGCCACGTCCTACGGCCAGGGGCATCGGCAGTTCAGCCTGGGTGGGCGGTACTGGTGGGGCGCTGCCACCACGCTGACGGACGCCTCGGGCGCGGCAGTGGGTAACCTTCTGGTGGTGCGCGACCACTCAGCTGAGCGCCAGGCCTTCATCAATCTGTGTACGCGAGGTGGGATGCTGGGGGGGGCGCTGCTGGTGTTGCTGGTGGGCTTTGTCTTTGTCCTGCTGCGGCGGGTTGACGCGAGCCTCAGCGGGAACCAGCAGGAACTGGCCGCTGCCGCCACCCGCATCGCGGAGTTGGCTGAGCAGAGCCGCACGGTCCTCTGGGAAGTGGATGCACGGGGGCTCTTCACCTATGTCAGCCCCGTCGCCCCAGCCGTCTGGGGCTACCTCCCGGAGGAGTTGGTGGGGCGGATGCACTTCTACGACCTGCACCCCGATGCCGGGCGCGAGGCGTTCAAGCAGGCCGCCTTGGCGGTGTTCGCGCGCCGCGGCACCTTTGTGAACCTCGAGAACGCCATACAAACGAAAGACGGCCAGACCGCGTGGGTCACCACCAACGGCATCCCGCTACTGGCCGCTGATGGCACCCTGCAGGGTTACCGCGGCAGCGATGTGGATATCACGGCGCGCCGGCAGGCGCTGGAAGCGATACGTGAAGGCGAGGTCCGCCTGCGCGCCATCACTGACACCGCCCGTGATGCTGTGATCATGATGGACCCGCAGGGCCGCATCGCCTACTGGAATCTTGGGGCCGAGCGCATCTTCGGCCATACCCGCGCGGCAGCGCTGGGGCAGGACCTGCACCAACTCATGACGCCACCGCGTTACCATGCCGTGCAGCAGGCGGCCGTTGCCAGGTTCTCGCGCACCGGGCAGGGCGATGCCATCAACGGTACACGGGAGTTGGCGGCCTGCCATCGGGACGGCCATGAGATCGCGGTCGAGCTATCCCTCTCCGCTCTCCAGCTGCAGGATGGCTGGCATGCGGTGGGCATCGTCCGCGACATCACGGCGCGTAAGCAGGCGGAGGCGGAGCTCCAGGAGGCCAATCGCCGGCTTGCCGAGGCCACCGCCGAAGCCAACGAGTTGGCGGCGCGGGCCGAACACGCGAGTACGGCCAAGGGCGAGTTCCTGGCCAATATGAGCCACGAGATCAGGACCCCGCTGAACGGCGTCATCGGCATGACCGAGCTGCTCCTCGACACCGCGCTCGATGCTGAACAACGGCATTACGCCGAGACCGTGCGCCGCAGCGGTGAGGAGCTGCTTGTGGTGATCAACGATATCCTCGACTTCTCGAAGATCGAGGCGGGCAGGCTCGACCTGGAGACTCTGGACTTCGATCTGTCGAGCCTGCTGGACGACCTGGTCGGCAACCTGGCGCTACGGGCGCACGACAAGGGCCTGGAGCTGCTCGGCGCCGCCGATCCCGCCGTCCCCACGCGGCTGCGCGGCGATCCGGGCCGCCTGCGCCAGATCCTCAACAACCTCGCGGGCAACGCCGTCAAATTCACCTCTGCCGGCGAGGTCGTGATCCGCGCCTCCATGGTCGAAGCGCTAGGGAGCGACGTTCTCCTGCGCTTCTCGGTGTGCGATACCGGCATCGGCATCCCGGCCGCGAAGCTGGGGCTGCTCTTCGGCAAGTTCAGCCAGGTGGACGCTTCGGTCACGCGGCGATATGGCGGCAGCGGCCTCGGCCTGGCGATCTCGAAGCAACTGGCCGAGTTGATGGGCGGCCAGATCGGCGTGGAGAGTGTCGAGGGCCAGGGCTCGGAGTTCTGGTTCACGGTTCGCCTGGGCCGGCAGGCCGGGGAGACTGGCGAGGCCTGCCGGCCGGCTGTGGACCTGCAGGGCGCGCGCGCCCTGATCGTCGACGACAACGCCACCGGTCGCGACCTCCTGACCCGCCGCCTGGCCGCCTGGGGCCTGCGCCCGCTGGCCGTGCCCGACGGACCCAGCGCGCTCGCGGCGCTTGCCCAGGCACTGGCGGAGGGCGACCCCTTCCGGCTGGCGCTGATCGACATGCAGATGCCGGGCATGGACGGCGAGGCTCTGGGCCGCAGCATCCGGGCCGACGAGCGCCTGGCCGAGACGCGGCTGGTGCTGCTGACCTCCCTAGGTCTGCGCGGCGACGTCCGCCGCCTCCAGGAGATCGGCTTCGCGGCCTATGCCGTCAAGCCGATCCGGCACGAGGAACTGCAGCGCCTGCTCGCCCTGGCCTTGCAGGAGCGCGGCGCGGCGACGCCCGCGCCGATCGTCACGCGGCATACGGTCCGCGAAACCCGCGAGCCGTTCGCCGGCCGCCCGGCGCGGATCCTGCTGGCGGAAGACAACCTCGTCAACCAGCGGGTGGTCCTCGGCATGCTGAAGAAGATGGGGCTGTCCGCCGATGCGGTCGCCAATGGCGTGGCGGCGCTCCAAGCCCTGGAAACCCAGCCCTACGACCTGGTCCTGATGGATGTGCAGATGCCCGAACTGGACGGGGTCGAAGCCACGCGTCGCCTCCGCCAGTCCGGCGCTGCCGTCTGCAATCCCCGGATTCCCGTCATCGCCTTGACGGCCAATGCCATGCAGGGCGACCGTGAACGCTTCCTCGCGGCGGGTATGAGTGACCACGTCGGCAAGCCGGTATCGTCCCAGGCGCTGGCTGCCGCCCTGGACCGCTGGCTGCCGCCGGCGTCCGCCGAGGCGGCAGCCAGGGGACCTCGCAGCGTCGGCGACGAGCCGGTGTGCGGTCCGTTGGCCTCGGTATGAGGTAGGGGTATCTACGACTCGGAAAGGCACGACCCATGAGCTCAACGGCTGCACCGCTACCACCGGGCGTCATCGCCATCGCTGACGACGAACCCGAGAACCTGAACGTGCTGGATGCCGCACTTTCCCAGGCCGGCTACCGCGTCGCGGTGTTCCCGCGGGGCGAACTCCTGCTGGCGGCCGTGGCGGAGGCGCCGCCCGACCTGGTGCTGCTGGATGTCCGCATGCCGGGCCTGGGTGGCTTCGAGACCTGTCGCCAGCTCAGGGCCAATGCGACCCTCGCCGCCATTCCCATCATCTTTATCAGCGCTCTGGCGGCCGGCGAGGACATCGCGGCGGGGTTCGAGTGCGGCGGGGTGGACTACATCACCAAACCTCTGCGTCAGGCCGAGGTGCTGGCCCGCGTGCGGACCCACATCGCTCTGCAGCGGGCGCAGGCGGAACTGGCCGCCGCGCGGACGCGCTATGTCGATCTCTACGACCGGGCCCCGGTGGGCTATGTCACGCTCAGCGAGCCCGGGGTGATCCTGGAAGCCAATCTCACTGCCGCCGCCATGCTGGGGGTGGCCCGCGAGGTGCTGGTCGGTCGAGCGCTCAGCCAGTTCATCCTCAAGGACGACCAGGACCGCTACGACCAGCACCGCCAGCACCTGCTGGCGCCGCCTGGGCCAAGCTCGGCAGCGGCCCTGCCGGCTGGGCCGAGCGCCGCGAGCCGGGAGTGCGAAGTGCGGTTGTTACGGGGTGACGGCAGTACCCTTTGGGTGCGACCGGAGGCCACCCTCGCGCTGACGGTCGCGGGGGCACGCGAGTGGCGGGTCGTGCTGGAGGGCATCGCCGAACGCAAGCGTGTCGAAGCGGAGAAGGACCGGCTCGAAGCCAGGCTTCGCCAGACCCAGAAGCTGGAGTCGGTGGGCCTGCTGGCGGGTGGCGTGGCGCACGAGTTCAACAACAAGCTGATGGGTATCATGGGCTACGTCGAACTCTGCCGGGAGACGTTGCCGCCCGAGCAGCCCAGCCGCGGCTACCTGGAGGAGATCACCACCGAGGCCCGGCACCTGGCGGACATCGCCCGCCAGCTCCTCGCCTTCGCCGGCAAGCAACCGATCGCTCCCGCGGTGTTGAATCTGAACGATGCCGTGGCGGAGACGATCCGGATGCTGCGGCGGCTGCTGGGCGAGGACATTGAGCTGTGCTGCCGCCCGGGTGCGAATCTGTGGCCGGTCAAGATCGATCCGGGCCAGCTCGCGCAGGTCCTGACGAACCTCTGCGTCAACGCCCGCGAGGCCATCGTCGGGGCGGGTAGAGTCACCATCGCCACCGCCACGGTCAAGGTGGACGACGCCTACTGTGCCGAGCACCCGGAGGCGCGCCCCGGCGCCTACGTCAGACTCGCCGTCAGCGACAGCGGTGCCGGTATGAGCAAGGAGGCGCTGGCGCACCTTTTCGAGCCGTTCTTCACCACCAAGGACGTCGGCAAGGGCCCCGGCCTGGGCTTGGCGAGCGTGTACGGCATCGTCCGTCAGAACCACGGGCACCTCGAGGTCTGCAGCGAACTCGGCCAGGGGACAACCTTCAGCGTCTATCTGCCACCGGCGGTCGCCGTCGCTGAGGCGAAGCCGGCGGCGACGAGTCCCGCGGGGCTGCCCCGCGGCCACGAAACGATCCTGCTGACCGACGATGAGAAGTCTGTCCGGGTCACCGCGCGCCTGTTTCTCGAAGCCTTGGGCTACACGGTGCTGGCGGCCGAGACGCCTGACGAAGCCCTGCGCCTGGCGCGAGCGCTGGCCGGTCCCATCCATCTGCTCATCACCGACGTGATCATGCCCGGCATGAATGGCCCGGACCTGGCCGCACAGCTGACCGCGCAGCGCCCCGGCCTGAAGTGCTTGTTCATGTCCGGCTACACGGCCGAGGTCATCGCACAGCGCGGTACGCTGGCGGCGGGCGGCTCGTTCCTTCCCAAACCTTTCTCGCGGAACAGCCTGGCGCGCCAGGTGCGCGCGCTGCTGGATGGGGTGCAGGAACCGGGATGACCGGAACCCGCCCGCCTCAGCGGGGTTCGGCAAGCCGCGGCCGCAGGTAGGCATACCAGGTGCCGAGGGCCAACGCGATGCCGGTCACTACGTCCCACACGTAGTGCTGTTTGGTGGTCAGAATGCTGACCGTCAGCAGCCCCCACCAGACCCAGCCCGCGGCGGTCAGCAGGCGGTGTGTCTGCCGGTGCCAGTGGGCCAGTGTCAGTTGGATGAGCAGAGGCTGGGCGGTGTGCAGGCATGGCCAGGAGTTGAACGGGCAGTCCAGCAGGTAGAGCCCGCGGTAGATGGCGCTCCAGCAGGTGGATGTCCCCGGCGCCGTCAGGCCGGACCACACCTGGTCGCGCAGCTTGACCTCGGCCGGCAGCAGCAGGAAGACGACCTGCGCCACCGCGGTCAGCCACAGCAACCCCAGGTAGAGCGCCGCGAAATCGCGCTCCCGCTGCGCCGGCACGGTCACGGCCGGCACGACGTACCAGGCCACCAGAGAGGCATAGAGGGTGATCGTCCAGGGCACGAAGGGCAGCCAGCGGTCCAGCGTCTGACCGTCGGCGAAGCGGATGAGCGTGCTTGCATCCCAGACGGTGGTCCCGCGCCAGGCCATCCAGTGGTTGGTCACGCCATAGACGGCACCCATCAGCGCGGTTGCGCCCGCCGCCAGCGCCAGTCGCGGACCGGCTTGACCCAGCCAGGTGGAGCCGGCCGTGGTTCCTCGCGCTGGGCCGGCATCGGCAAGCGAGCGTTGGTTTCCGGAGGTCATGACGGGAAAGATGACGCCACCGCGCGGGAAGTGCGAATCCGGCAGCGGGTTGCCGCTGACGGGCGCACAACCCAGACGATCTCTGTTTCGCCTACGGCCGTGACGGCAGCCACGCTGCCCAGATCGCGGCCTGCTCCGCCGCGGCGGACGGGAGCACGACCGCTTCAGGCAGTCGCGCTTGCGCCGCGGCGGCCCCCTCGGGCAGCAGGGACGGCAAGCGGAAGGCGCGCACGGCGTCCACTTCAGCCGGGGTCAAGTCTGCCGCCAGGACCAGCAGCGCCCTGCAACCCAGCGCCGCGGCCGGCGTGCTGACCTCCCGTACCCGGAACCCGGCCGTCTGCGCCGTCGCCAGGGCGCGCCCCCACCAGCGCCGCCACATGTAGAGGGGGTAGACGCTGACGCGCGACTCCGCGCTCGGCGGCACATAGTAGCCCAACTCGGGCCCCGGCGCAGCGGACGTCGCCGGCGTCTCCCGCCGGCTTGCCTGCACGAACTCCGCGAGGAGCCCCGGAGTGAGATCGTACCAGAGCATCATCCCCGCGCCCCAGTGCTCCCCCGCCTTCAGGAACGTGCCACAGTGCTCGGCGCGCAGCGGCTCCGGGAACTTGGGGTCCTCGAACAACCCGAATTCCTCGATCACCACTGGCCGCGGTCGGTCCGGCAACGCCCAACGCAACAGCCCCACCTGGTAGGCCACCTGCTCGGAGATCTCCGGCCCCACGAAGTAGATCTCATAGCTGTGGGGGGCCCAATAGTCGAACACCTCCGCACCTTGCAGCCCCCGCAACAGCCGCGGGTTCCAGGCACTCACCGAGAGCAGATGCCGTGCATCCGCTTGCCGCACGCACTGCGCCCGGCGGATCATGGACTGCCCAACCGCCGCGCCGTTGAACGCCAGGAAGTCCTGCGCCGGCCGCGTGCGTTGCGCGTCGTAGTCCTCCTGCCTGGGGAGTTCCGCGGCCTCGATCCCGGCCAGGTCGGCCTGGCCCCAGGCCGTCCGTAGCGCCGCCGTCGTGCCGTAGGTTGTCGCCAACCAGGCGCGCCACGCGGTCAGCAGCGTCGGCGAGGCGGGGCTCAGCGCCAGATCCGGCTCATTGGTGACGTTGAAGCCGAGGACCGCGGGGTTGTCGCGCAACGGGGTGACGACGCGTTCGACCGTGCCGCGGTAGAGCTCCAGCATCTCGGGCAGGAGGTAGAGATCGGACCAGTTCGGAGAGCGCCGTGAGGTCTCATTGTACTGCCCGCCGCAACCGCTGTACTCCAGACAGACCACGCTGCGGATGCCGTGGGCTGCGCAACGGTCCACCGTGGCGAGCAGCCGCGCGTACGCTTCGCCGCTCCAGGCTCCCAGGGGCCGGTAGGCGTAGTCAGGAATGAGCAGGCGAGTGACCGTGATGCCGGCCGCCGCGGCCGGCGCCAGCACCTTCTCCTGCTCCGCGGGGCTGAGGCTCGCGAGGTGCGGCGTGTTCATCCCCAGGAGGCGCAGCGGTTTCCCCGCGGCATTCTCAAAGCCGGTTCCGGCTGCATTCACGCGCACGAAGCCCTCCGCCTTCAGCCGTTCGGCGCGCGCGCGGTCGGGGGCGGGGTCCAGTTCGGCTCCGCGGCGTTGCCGCCGCTCGGCCTGGAGGCCGGCGGGAGTCTCGCCAGCCGCCAGCACCCGGAAGCTCATCTCCACACTCTCGCCAGCCACCTTCGGCCAGTCCACGGCGATGTGCACCAGCACGGTTCCGTCGGCCGCGCGGTCGATGAAGAAACCGTGGCTGTTGGTACTCTCGACGCTGACCCCGCCGGTCCCGTTACCGTTCTCCCCGAGCAACCAGCTCGGCACGCTGTACTCCCAGGCCCAGAGCACCTGTCCCTTCCCTGCCTCCGCCAGCGGAATCCGTACTGGCAGGTCGTTGTAACCGTAGGTGAGCGCCGCGGTGTCGCCGGCGAAGCGCAGCTCCAGCGCCAGGCGCCCCACCCACGCCTCCTCCAGCTTCGTGGCCTTCAGCCGCAAGGCCTGGCCCTGGCGGGTCCACTCCACGCGGAACGCACGCTCCAGGTCGCCAACGGTCTGTCCCGTCGCGGTCGGCGCGGGCACTGCCGGCGCCCGCAATGCCGCCCAACTGCCGAGCCAGGCGATGGCCGCGACCCCGCCCAGCGGCGCCGGGAGGGGCAGGTCCACCGCCGGTTGGGCCGAGGCCGCGCTGCCGACAAAGGCTAGTAAAACCATATATACTCGTGCATTCCGCATGGGCATTACCGTCTCCGACAGACCCCAGGACCACCGCCGCCGCCGAGGCTCTACTTGACCATGCCAAAGGCCGAAAGACAAGGCCCCCCACGTCGTTGACAGGGCGGTTTCAAGATCGGGCACACTGCCCACGGGCAACCGGGCGGCGCAGGCCGCCCAAGTGGGCGACCCTGCTGGCCAGCAGGGTTGCTTCCCCGAGTCGCGTCTGGCCCGCTCGCGGGCCGTGGCAGCCGCGACCCACTGGTGGCGCCGTCACGAGGCTGGGACGAACCGGAGCGCTGGGTCTGCTGAGTTCGCTGGGTCCCGCCGCTAGGCCGTGGAGCCGGGCGGCAAAGCAGTTCCCGCCCTGGCCTATCTTGGCCAACCTAAGGCTCACCTTCCCGCGCCGGGTCACGGGGGGGGCGGCGGGCATGCCTTTGCAGCATGCCCGCCGGCCATCGCCTCGCGCTCTCTGGCCTGGCTGGAAATCGCCAAATGGCGAAATCCAGCCGCCACTTTCAGCCAACCGTACCCGGCAGCGACGGCCGGGGCGCCGTGCCGGTTCGGCCTGGTCAGAAAACGTACAGGGCCATGAACCACCACTTATATACCTCTCCTGCAACTGTATAAATCGCTGCTGCACGCCGGCCAGAACGGGTCATTCAACCCCGGATTCGGAGACTTGGCGCGGCCAGTGCTCTTAGATGGGCAGTTGGACACGTGCGTCTGTATCGGGTTTCTCTACACCGTGGAGAGAGTTAGACACTATGGAGACAATGAAACAGCGGTTCTCGGACAGCCTGGCGGCCCTTGTTGGCGCCGCCCTCGTCCTGGCCCTCGCCCAGGGCTCCCCGGCGCCGGCCGCGGCCGCGGAGCTGCCGTCCACGCCCGAGGACGGCTGGGTTGTCAACGGCGCGGTTAACGCCATCGTCCGCACGGCGGATACCACCTACCTGGGCGGCGCTTTCACCCTGATCGGTCCCAACCGCCCCTATGGCGTGCCCCTGGACGCGACGAGCGGCCAACTCGTGGCCACCTACCCCAAGCCCAACGCAAGTGTGAAATGCTGCGTGCCAGATGGCGCGGGCGGCTGGTATATCGGTGGAGACTTCACCAAGGTCGGCGCGGTCGACCGCAACCGCCTGGCCCACATCAAGTCCGACGGCACGGTGGATGCCGCTTGGGATCCGAAGGTAACCGGCACCTATGTCTCTGCCTTGGCGGTTTCGGGTTCGACGGTCTATGTCGGGGGAGTTTTCACTGCCATCGGCGCAACACCTATCACCCGCAACCGCCTCGCGGCGATCGGCACGGACGGCACGCTGGCGGCGTGGGATCCGAACGTCGCCAGCGGCGGGGTCAATGCCTTGGCGGTGTCGGGTTCGACGGTCTATGTGGGGGGAACGTTCACGACCATCGGCGCAACACCTATCGCCCGCAACGCCCTCGCGGCGATCGGCACGGACGGCACGTTGGCGGCGTGGGATCCGAACGCAAACAACGCGGTCAATGCCTTGGCGGTTTCG
>CAILUI010000123.1 GCA_903837355.1 uncultured Victivallales bacterium | reverse complement strand
GCCGTTGCGGTCTTCCAGGTCGGGGACGTCTACCGCTTGTATTACCGGGCCTCCAACACCCCCGGGTCGGCCGGCGGCGAGAAGCGCGGCGCGCACACCTTCGATGCCTACGCGGAAAGCCGCGACGGCCGCCACTGGACGCGGCCCGCGCTCGGACTCGTGGAGTTCCAGGGATCGAAGGACAACAACCTCATCCCGAAGCCTGCCGCTCCCGCAGGATGGGCTCTGGACGCGCTCTGCCCGTTCCGCGACGAGAACCCTGAGGCTGCGGCCGACGCGCTCTACAAGGCCGTGGCCCCGCTCTATGGACCGGGCAACACGGCTGATGACTGGTTGAGTCGCGAGAAGTCACTGGCCGTCCTCGCGTCACCGGACGGTATCCGTTGGACCCTCATGCAGGACCAGGGAGTGTTCGCCAAGGAGGGTTTCTTCGACTCGGTGAACCTGGCGTTCTGGGACCCGAACACGCGCGCCTACCGGGCCTACTTCCGCGACGCCCGCCGACCCGCCTTTGTGCGCGACATCAAGACCGGGACTTCGCCTGACTTCCGCCGCTGGACCCCGGGGCAGTGGCTGAGCTACACGTCCACCCCGTCGGCACAGTTCTACACCAACGGCATCCGCCCCTACCACCGCGCGCCACACCTCTATCTGGGCTTCCCCGGCATGTATGACGACCGCCCGTGGTCGCCGGCGATGGCGCAGTTGCCGGACTCCGAGAAGCGGCGGAAAAACGTGGAGGAGTGGAAGCGCCCCGGACCGCTGAGCGAAGTGCAACTGATGTGGAGTCGCGACGGCAGTACCTTCGAACTCTCTCCGTCAACGTTCATGCCACCCGGCCCCGAGCGGCCCGGCTCCTGGACGTACAGCGACAACGTGGCCTGGCATCTGGTTGAAACCGCATCGGACCTGGAGGGCGCCGCGCCGGAACTCACGCTGTATGCCCAGGAATTCTACTACCTCGGCGATGTCCGGCTGCGCCGCTACACGCTGCGGTTGGACGGCTTCGCCTCGATCCACGCACCAACTGCCGGCGGCGAGCTGATTACGCCGCCGCTCATCTTCAAGGGCGCACGCCTGTCGCTGAACTTCGCCAGCTCCGTGTTCGGCTCGCTGCGGGTGGAGGTGCAGGATGCCGATGGCAAGCCGTTGCCGGGGTTCACGCTCGACGACAGCATCGAACTCTATGGCGACACCGTGGCCCGCAATGCCATCTGGAAGAATGATGCCGATCTCGGCACGCTGGCCGGCAAGCCGGTGCGCCTGCGCTTCGTGATGCGGGACGCGGACCTGTATTCGATCAAGTTTGAGGAAACCAAGTGGAAGGGAAACCAACCATGAGAACGAACCTCGTACTCCTCAATATCCTCGCTGCGCTATGTGGCGAGGCACATGCCAAAGATATCTTAGACATCGGCGGCCGTCGCGAGCTGTTCCTCGACAACCTGCTGGTGGAGCGTCTGGAAGGCGGCGCGCAGCGGGTCTTCCACCACCCCGTGCCGCGCGAGGTAGTCATCACCTTCGACCAGCCGTGGGAGGGTAACGCCTGCGCCTATGTTAGCATCTTCCGTGACGACGACCGCTACCGGATGTATTACCGCGCCCAGAACGAGCCCGGGTCGGCGGGAGGCGAAAAGCGGGGTTCTCACGCCTTTGGCTGCTATGCCGAGAGCCCGGATGGGATTCACTGGACGCGGCCGGCGCTCGGCCAGGCGGATTTTAAGGGCTCGAAGGACAACAACATCATTTTCAAACCCGCCGTGCCTGAAGGGTGGCTTCTTTCCGAACTCAACCCCTTCCGCGACGAGAACCCTGAAGCCGCGTCTGACGCGCGTTACAAGGCAGTGGCTCCTCGGACCCATCCATACAAAGGGGGCGATTGGGTGACTGCCGACAAGGAACTGACGATCTGGAAGTCGCCCGACGGCATCCATTGGACGATGATGCAGGATGAGGGCATCCTGACGCACAAAGGCCCCTCTGCCGCGATGGACTCGCAGAATGTTGCGTTTTGGGATGTGAACATCAAAGCGTACCGGGTCTATCACCGGTGGTCTGGGGCGGTGATCAGCGATTGGACTCCTTCGGGCCGGAACATCAAGGTCGCGACGTCGCCGAACTTCATTGACTGGCCGGCAAGCAGTCATGCCGACACGAGCAACCTGTTGAGGTATGTAAATCCGCCCTCGGCGCAGTTTTATGTCAACGGCATCCGTAACTACCACCGCGCGCCGCACATCTACATCGGCCTGCCGGTAATGTATGAAGACCGTCCTTGGTCGCCCGCCATGGAACAGTTGCCGGACGCCGAGAAGCGGCGGAAGAACGTCGAGGGGTGGAAGCGCCCAGGACCGCTGAGCGAAGTGCAACTGATGTGGAGCCGCGACGGCGGCACCTTCGAGTTGTCCCCGTCTACCTTCATGCCGCCCGGCCCGGAGCGGCCCGGCACCTACACCTACCACGATGGCGTGGCCTGGCATCTGGTTGAAACCGCATCTGACCTGGAGGGCGCGGCACCGGAACTCACGCTTTACCGTCTGGAGTCTTACGAAATCGGCGATGTCCGGCTGCGCCGCTACACGCTGCGGCTGGACGGCTTCGCCTCGATCCACGCGCCGACTGCCGGCGGCGAGTTGGTCACGCCGCCGCTGGTCTTCAAGGGCAGGAGCCTGTCCATGAACTTCGCCAGCTCCGTGTTTGGCTCGCTGCGGGTGGAGATTCAGGACGGCGATGGCAAACCGCTCCCCGGCTTCGCGCTCGACGACAGCATCGAGCTCTACGGCGACACCGTGGCCCGCAATGCCCTGTGGCAGAACGACCCGGACCTGACCACGCTGGCCGGCAAACCGGTGCGGCTCCGCTTCGTGATGCGGGACGCGGACCTGTATTCGATCAAGTTTGAGGAAACAAAATGAGTGCAGCGCTGAATGCCCGGCAGGCTCGTGCAGACGGCTCGACGGGAGCTCCGTGCCGGCTCCGGTGCGAGTACCTGGTGAATCCTCTCGGCATCGATGCTCGGCAACCGCGGCTATCCTGGGAGGTCCGGGATCCCCGCCGTGGCGCGCGGCAATCGGCCTACCAGGTGCGGGTCGCGCCTGAGCGCCGGGCGCTGGGCAGCGAGGGCGCGGCGATCTGGGACTCCGGCAAGGTCGACTTGGCCGAGAGCGTCCATGTCCCCTACCAGGGCCGGGCGCTCGTCTCGCGCGAGCACTGTTGGTGGAAGGTGCGCGTCTGGGATGCCGATGGCCGGCCCTCGCGCTGGAGTGCGGCGGCGCGCTGGACGATGGGGCTGCTGGAGCCGGCGGACTGGCAGGCCCGCTGGATCGCTGACCCGGCGCCCCCGCCGCTGGACTCGCGGGCGCACAACGGCTATCGCAGTCTGCCGGCTGCCAGCGCCGACGCGGGCCAGTGGGTCGTGCTGGACCTCGGCTCGCCGCGAGCCATCGACGGCGTCCGCCTCTACGGCGCCCGGCCCTTCGAGCTCATTCCGCCCGACGCACCGGGGTACCTGTTCCCGCTGCGCTTCCGCGTCGAGGTCGCGCCCGACTCCAGCTTCAGTAGCGCCCTGACCGTCGTCGACTGTACGCAGCAAGATGTGGTCAACCCGGGATCGCAGCCGTGGACGCGGCGCTTTGCTCCGGTGCAGGGGCGTTACGTGCGCCTGCTGGTCACGCGTTTGCAGCGCTGTGCGGACGACGGCTACGCCTTTGCGCTGGCTGAAATGGAAGTACTACGGGGAGAGGATAATGTAGCGTTTGGTGCGCCGGTTACGGTCCAGGACTCGCTCGAGAATGCCACCTGGTCGGCCGACCGGCTGACCGATGGCGATGTCTGGCCGCACCCGGCCGGGCCGGCCCTGCCCCTGCCGGCACCGCTGTTCCGCCAGGAGTTCCATCTGGCCGCGCCGGTCCGTCGCGCCACAGTCTATGTCTCGGCGCTGGGGCTCTACGAACTGCGCCTCAATGGTCAGCGGGTCGGCGATCACCTGCTGGCCCCCGGCTGGACCGACTACGACCAGTGGGTTCAGTACCAGGCCTACGACGTGACCGCGCTGCTGCGCCCGGGGCAGAATGCCGTCGGGGCGCTGCTCGGGGATGGCTGGTACGCCGGACGCATCGCGATGGCGCAGGTGTTCCGCGGCCGGCTCCGGGGCCTCTATGGGCGGCAGCCGCGGCTTCTGGTTCAGCTCGAGATCGAGTTGGCCGATGGTGGCCGGCAGACCATCGCCAGCGATGCTGCCTGGCGCTCGACCCTCGACGGGCCGATCCGTTCCAGTGACATCTACGACGGCGAGACCTATGACGCTCGGCGGGCGTTGCCCGGCTGGGATCTCCCCAACTTCCCGGAAGCCGGCTGGCGGCCCGTGGCCCTGGCTCCCGGCGGCGGCCCCGAACGAGTCGCCGATCTGTGCCAGCCGATCCGGGTGCGTCGTGAGTTGAAGTCGCGGTCCGTGAACTCGCCCGAATCCGGACTCCAGGTGGTTGACTTCGGTCAGTGCTTTGCCGGCTGGGTCCGGGTGCGCTGCGTGGGCCGGGCCGGTACCGTGGTCACGGTGCGGCATGGGCAGGTGCTGAACGCCGACGGCCGCGTCCACTTCGCGGACCTGCGCGGCGCCCTGCAGACCGATCGCTACATCCTCTGCGGCGACCCGGCCGGTGAGACGCTGGAGCCCCATTTCACCTACCACGGCCTGCGTTACGTTGAGATCAGCGGCCTGAGCGAGGCGCCGGTGGCCACGGGCGTGGTTTTCGGCACCGATCTGCCCGCGGCCGGTTCGTTCGGTTGCTCGGATCGCACGCTCAATGCCCTCTGGCGGGCGGTGGACTGGACCCTGCGCAGCAACTGCATGAGCATCCATACCGACTGCTGCGACCGCGACGAGCGCTTGCCCTGGGTCATTCCCGACATCAATCAGGCCGAGTTCTATGTGGCGGACATGGCGGCCTTCGCCAGCCGTTTCGCTGCCGAGATGCGGCGGGCGCAACTCGCCGACGGGGGCTTCCCCAACATGGCGCCGAACGCCCTGAAGATGCTGGAGACCGTGCCGGGCTGGGGCGAGGCCTCCGGCATCTGGATGGTGTGGGCGCACTATCTGACCTACGGCGACCGCAGGCTCCTGGCGCAGCACTACCCGGCGGCGCGGCGCTGGGCCGAACGTCTAGCCGCGACCTGTCCCGAGCGCATCAGCCGCGGCTTCACCTTCGGCGACTGGCTCAACGGTGAGACCGTGCTGGTGGATGGCTGGCAGCGCAACGGTTGTGCCGTTCCGATGCAGGTTATGGGCACAGCCTGCTTCGGGCGCTCCGCCGCGATCGTGGCGGCCATGGCGCGCGCCGTGGGTGAGCCGGGGGATGCGGCGCGGTTCGAGCGGCTGTTCGGCGAGTTCCGCGACGCCTTCACGCGCGAGTTTGTCGATCCGGATGGCCGGATCCTGGGTGATACGCAGGCGGGCTACGCCATTGCCCTGGCCTTCGGCATGCTGCCGGAGTCCCGGCACGCCGCGGCGCGGGCGCACCTCGATGCGGCCATCGCCCGCGCCGGTGGGCGGCTGACCACCGGCAATATCACCTCGCACCTGCTCCTCCAGGAGCTGAGCCAGTCCGGGCAGCACGACCTGGCGGTGCGCCTGGTGACGAACCCGGACTGCCCCTCGTGGGGCTACATGCTGCGCCATGGCGCCACCGCGATCTGGGAGCGCTGGGATGGCTTCCTGGAGGAGCGCCAGGGCCCCATCGAACGACCGCGCTGGCAGGCCCTCCATCCCTGGGAGACGCACGTGGTCGAAGGGCCCTTCCAGGACCCCGGCATGAACTCCTACAACCACCCCGGTTACCTGCTGGTGGCGCAGTGGATGGTGGAGTCGATCCTCGGCATCGCGCCCAGCGCGGCCGGGCCGGCTTTCCGGCGCTTCACGGTGCGACCGCAGATCGGGGCGCTGCGTTACGCGCGCGGTTCGTACCGCTCGCTGCACGGTGTTATCCGCGTGGCGTGGCACCGGACTGGCGACCGTCTGACGCTCAACATCACGGTTCCCCCCGGCACCCGCGCCGAGGCGCACGTGCCCTGCGTGTCCGCCGACCGGCTGCGCGAGAGCGGTGGCGACGTCGCGGCTGCCGTCGGCGTTGCGGTGTGCGGGTACCAGGCCGGCCGCGCCCAGCTCGAGCTGCTGCCGGGGTCGTATCGCTTTGAGTCTGAGATCGGTGCCCAGGGGATGCTCCAGGGGAGGGACGAGAGATGACACTTTGCCAGGTGGCGCTACTATCGGCGGCCTTGGCGCCGCTGCCCTTGGCCGCACGCGAGGTCGCCGCGGTCTCGATTGCGGTGGACCGGAGCCGTATTGGCATGGGGCGGACGCTCGTCGTTACGGCGACCGCGCAACTCGCCAACGGCCAGCCCGCGGCGGGTTGGGAGCTGCTGCCGTACGTCAATGGCCGGCGCTGGGGGCCGCACGAGTTCGCTGACGCTGCCGGCCGAGCCGTGTTCCGCATTCCCCTGCCGGTTCCGGGCCCCGCCGAGATCCGGGTGCAGGCGCGCCCACGGCCGGGCGATCCGGACGACTTCTGGGTCTGGTCGAGTCGCCAGAATGTGGCGGAGACCATCTACCTGCAACGCACTTTCCAGCTTGCCGAACCGGCTACGCGCGGCAGCCTGTGGCTGGCCGTCGACGACGGGGCAACGGTCTATCTGAACGGGACGAAGATCGGCGAGAAGGTGGGCTGGACCGGGAATTCGGCCATCGCCCTCGCACCGGCGCTGTTCCGGATGGGTGAGAATGTGGTTTCGGTCGACGCGGTAAACGCGGGGGGACCGGCGGGGCTGCTCTTACGCCTCGCGGTGGACACGGCCGCTGGGCGCACCGAAGTGGTCACGGACACGACCTGGCGCAGCTTTGACAGCAAGCCTGACGGCTGGCCCAGTGTGGCGGCGGCTGGCGGGGCGGCCGCGACCTCCTACGGACGCGCGGATGCCGGGGCGACGCTGCCGCGTCCGTGGCCCAGCCTGGGCGCGGCGCTGCGCATCGCGGGCACGGCTCTGCCCGCCGACGCGGAGGTGTCGGCGCCCAGCGCGGTGACGGTGCTGCGCCGTACGCTCCAGCGTCCCCCGACCGATCCCGAGCGCCTGATCGCCATGCAGTGGGAGCAGTGGTTCACGCCGCTCAATGCCTTCTGGCAGACGGCGCAGGCGGTGCCGCTCATGGGTTTCTACGACTCGCGCCTGCCCGAGGTCGCGCGCCAGCACCTGATCTGGTTCATCGAGTCCGGCGTCGACTGCATCATTGCCGACTGGTCGAACAACATCTGGTTCGCCCGCGAGTGGGCGCCCGGCGCTGGCGTCATGGAGCTGGTGGAGGCGACCCGCGTCATGCTCGACGAGACGGCGAAGCTGCGTGACGAGGGACAGCCCGTGCCCAGGATGACGTTACTCACCGGCGTCGGCCATCAGCGGCCTGAGGGTCCCCTGGTCGCCAACCGGCAGCTCGCCTTCATCTGGGATACCCTGGTGCAGGAGCCACGCTACCAGGGGCTGTGGCAAGACTTCGATGGTAAGCCGCTGGTGCTCGCCCTGGACCTGGGTGCCAGCTACCTGAAGGAGGGCTTCAGGCTGGACGAGCGCTTCACGGTCCGCTACATGGGGGTGCAGCAGGACCTCAGCCAGACCAACGCGCTCGGGCTCTGGTCGTGGATGGACTCGCGGCTACCGGCCGCGACCCTGCGGGACGGCCAGGCCGAAGGGATGACGGTCTCGGTCGGCTGCTTCGGCCCCAAGGGCTGGCTCGGGCAGGACGCCCGCGGCCACCGCAATGGCGCGACGCTGGTCGAGGACTGGCGCGAGGTGCTGGCGCAGCGGCCACGGTTCCTCCAGGTGCACCAGTTCCAGGAATTCGCCGGGCAGCTCGAGGGTAAGCCGGCGATCGCACCGGACATCTACCTGGACAGCTACAGCGCCGAGCTCAGCGACGACATCGAGCCGACCTCCCTCACCACGCCTGCCTACCGGGGCGAGGGCGGCTGGGGCTTCTTCTATCTCAACCTGCTGCGGGCGCTGGTGGATCTCTACCGCCAGGCCGAGCCAGAGACCACCGTGCTGACCCTGGCGCAACCGCTCAACCAGCAGCTTGTGACCGGCGACACGCTGACCGTGGCCTGGCTGTGGGTCGGCAAGCCCCCGCACACCTTCCGGCTGCTGCTCGACGGCAAGACCGTGGCGCGACGGCTCACCGGCAGCAGCGCCCAGGTCGACCTCCGCCGACTAGCCGCCGGCACGCACACCCTGCGTCTGCTGGCGCCGGGAACCGCAGCGCGCTACCGGCTGTCGTGGACCGAGGACGCGCTGCCGCTCGCACGCCTCGAGCCAGCCCAGGTCGAGGTGTCCTTCCGCGTCGTCCGAGCCTTGAACGAGGATCTGAGGTAGGGGAGCTGCACACATGAAACACGGAGTATTGTCTACAGTCTTGATCGTAGTACTGGGCGCGGGCGGCGGTATCGCCGCTGAACCGGCGCCGGCGCAACGGCTGGTGCCGGCGCCGGTCCTGGACAGCCGGGTGCTGGACCCGAATGACGGCAAGCACCCGATTTACGCTCGCGAGAACGGTGCTCTGGTCGCGCGTCCCGGCGTCTATCCCTACGCCTACGGCCCGACCATCCTGTTCGATTCGCGGGACAACGCCTACAAGATGTGGGCGGGCGTGGGGTGGAACGGGGACACGATCTCCTACAAGCAGGCTCCGACCTTGGCAGAACTCAACGATCAGCCGTGGGAGATCACCCTGGAGCCGCGGCGCACGGAGCCGGTGGCCGACCAGGATCACTGCTGCGATCCCAGTGTCATCGTGGCGGACGATGGCTACTACCTCTACTACACCGGTGCGGGCAGGTCAGAGCGTTGGCCCAAAGGGCAGGGTTATGTCATGGTGGCCTTCAGCAAGGACGGGCGGACGTTCGAGCGGCTGAACGGCGGCCTGCCGGTAGTGGACATGGGCAAGGCCTTCAACCCCGTCACCGGCTACGGCGTCGGTCAGCCCGCGGTGACCCTCGGGCCGGACGGCTGGTACTACATGCTGTACACCTACAGCGCCGACAACCGGTACGATGACGATGCGACCAACCACCTTGGCGTGATCCGTAGCCAGAAGCCGGACTTCATCCAGCATGAGCAAGTGGCGCGGCTGCCGCGCCGGCTCTATGGGTGCAGCAATGATCTGGTTTATGACCCCCGGCAGAAGCACCTGGTGATGGTGGGCAACGAGAGCTTGCCGGGGCGCGGGGTCCAGGTGCGCTTCGTGACGTTTTCCACGGACTTCAAGCAACTCGACGACTGCCACATCCTGACCACCGACCTGCCCACCATGGTCCTCGGGGAAGGGCTGGGGGTGCTGACCGATCTTCAGCGCCGCTGGCTCTATCCGCCGCAGGGCCCGGGAACCGTCACCATCGCCGGGGCGACCTACCAGAAGCGCCCCGACATGCCCGTCGAGCACATCGCTGGCCCCACCAGCGCGATCACCTGGCGGTTTGAGCCTGCCACGAACACTCCTTGAGTGCCCGGCGGCGCTGGCTGCCCATGCCAACACCCCATTCCCCAAAGCCTATGAACACAATTCTGTCCCGCCTCGTCGGACCCTGGCTGGCGCTGGCCGCCCTGCTGGGCAGCTTGGCGCTCCCGGAGCAATGCCAGGCCGCCTCCAGCCGTTACGAGGCGCGCCTGGACGCGACCGGCGGCGACCGCATCGCCTACGACTGGAGCCGTTTCCCGCGCGATCTCTGGATGGGCGACTATTACCTCTGGCTGAACGGTCCAGGCGGCCGGGCCGAGCAGACCACGGCACTCCTGGCCCGTCCTGGAGAGCTCTGTCAGTTGACCGCCGAGGTCGGCTACAGCCTGGACATCTGGGACGGCAAGATGTCGTGGCCGGGCGGCCGGTTGGTGCTCCTCACGACCGGACCAGGCGGGCCGCGCGAGGAAGCCGCCGCGGAGCTACCCAGCTTTACGGCGGCAGACGCGGGGACCTTCAAGCATGTCGCCCTGACCTGGCGTGTGCCCGCGAATGCCCAAGGGCGCGCCGTGGGCGTGCGCCTGGAATCCCGCGGGCCCCAGATCGCCTGGGACAACGTGCGGTTGGGGGCTCGGTGAAACGACTTGATATCAACGTTAAAGCACGGCATGAGCCGGGCGTCAGGGCTCAGCCGAGCCTCCGGCTGTGGCCGGACAGCGCCAAAGAGATGGTCGAGTTGCGGGTTCAGAGTTCACGCTTGAGCGTGTCCCCCGAACAGCCTCCGGTGCAACTCAACCGCGGTCGCGCGCGGGGGACTGAGGTAGTGGCGGGTGCCCCCACCCGCCAGCCGCGTGAGGGCACGCGGCAGTACCCCCAACCAGTCACTCGTATGCTAATGCTCAGGCCAGCCCTTGCCGCTCTCGTCGCGGCAAGCTTTTACCTGTTACTCGGCAACGGCTTGCAGCCTATTATAGCGGCGGAATTGCCACCCTTTCCCAAGTCCAACTGGGGCGAGCGGGTGGCGGTCACCTACGACCAGGTGAGGGTTGGTTTTGCCGATCCGCCCATGGCTTACGCGCCGTGCATGTTCTGGTTCTGGGACACGCCCCTGACGCCCGATGCCAAGGCGCTGGCGGCGGAGATGGCGGATAAGGTGAGTCAGCAGCGGATCAACCCCGGCTATCCGAATGCCATTCCTCTGCCGTGGGGCGCGGTGCCGCCGGAGCAGTGGCTGTCGAGGGACTGGTTCGAGGCGCTCGACGGTTCTCTGAAGTCGGCGGAAAGAGCCGGCACCTTCATGGGTTTCTGCGATGAGTACGGATTCCCTGGCGGCCAGGCGGCCGGGCGCGTGCTGGCCCAGCATCCCGAATTGAAGGCCGAGTCGCTGCAATGGACGATCCAGGATGTTGCCGGGGGGGCGACGGTGGCGTTGCCGGCGGCGTTCTTCACGGTGGCGGCACGCGTGGTGAAGCGGCTGGAACCTGCACCCGGCACGCCGCCCATCGGCCCGTGGATCTGGCATCCCACCGCCAACGGGAACAACCAG
>CAILUI010000122.1 GCA_903837355.1 uncultured Victivallales bacterium | reverse complement strand
CCGCCTCTCCACGGGTCGGAACCGTACCGCCGCGTGCCCCCACGCGGTCGCGGGTGAGGGCACCCGCGCGTACTGACATCCTGCGGTGGCGGCCCACCGCCTCTCACACTGGTCGGAACCGTACCGCCGCGTGCCCCCACGCGGTCGCGGGTGAGGGCACCCGCGCGTACTGACATCCTGCGCTGGCGGCCCACCGCCTCCGGGCCCCTCAGTCCCTCCCATAGATAATGCGGCTGATGAACTCGTCCTGCATTTCCGGGGTCAGGCAGATGAAGCGGGCCGAGTAGCCGTACAGGCGCACGATCAGCTCCGGGTGGCGCTCGGGATGCTCGCGAGCCTCGAGCAGTTGTGCCTTGTCCACGCAGTTCAGTTGCAGCATACCGATGCCAGAGGCCGCGTAGGCGCGTTCGAGTTGCGCCAACGTCTGCAGGTCGACGACGCCCAGCGGCAGGGATACGGTCAGCACGGAGTTGGCGGGGCACTTGCTCAGGTCCAAGGCGGCAGCGCTGTTGATCGTCGCGGTGATCCCGGGAGAAGCGCGCAACCGCGAGGGGGTCAGGCCCTGAGTGAGGTAATCACCCGCGCGCCTACCGTCCGGAGTCGCGCCCGTGATCTTCGCCCAATCAATGATGTCCCGGTAGTTGTAGAGGCCAAGCTGGAAGGGGCCGCCGCGCTCGTTCTTGAGGTCGCGGGTGCTGGCGTAGAGATCGTCCAGCACCCGGCGGGCGAGGGCGTTGGACTCCGGCGTATCGTCGCCGAAGTGCGGCGTGGTCAAGGCCTCGGCCCGCAGATTCGCATGGCCCTCCCAGTCGGCCCTGACCGCCTTGAGCAACTCGTTCAGGCGGCAAGGCCCGCTCTCGAAACCGAGCTTGCGGATGGCGAGCAGCGAGTCGACGAAGACCGCGAAGCCCGCCAGGGGCAGGCCATGGGGATTGTAACGTCCTCCGCCCGCGGTGTAGTCGGTACGGTTCTCCAGGCAGTCGGAGAGGCAGGCCGAGAAGAAGGGCGCCGGGCTGACCTGCGGCCAGACGTTCCCGTTCCGGCCGATGACGGTGCACATCTGCCGGATGCCGCGGGTGGCGTTGCCCAGCACGATCCGGTACACCTCCTCAAAGTCCTGTGCACCATCGATCTTCGCGCAGACGACACCCGTCGTGGCCAGTTCCGAGTGCTCATGAATCGACAGGTCCATGATTCGGGGGAGGCTGAAGTAGCAGTTTGCGCCGGCCGAATGCTCGTAGCCTTCCAGCATGATCTCCCAGCAGCCGCCGGCGACGTAGCGCCTGGCGTCCTCGAGGCGTTTGCCGGCCTGCACCTGTGCGGGAATCACGGCGTCGTCGTTCAGGAACGAGATCACGTTCCGGCCGCTCAGGAAGTCGCGGTTGATCGCGTCCAGGAACTCCGCTCTGGCGTGCTTGGTGATCCGACAGTGGAGCTTGGGATAGATCAGCTTCTGCTCATGGTGCGCCTTCAGTACCATGAACGTGACGTCGTTGCAGATCTCGCTGCCGTTCTCGTCGCAGCCGCCCAGGATAAGGGTGTCGCCCTGTTCCTGCCCGTTGAACGAGTCCTTGACGGGCTTGGCGAGATCGAGTTTGCCGTCGGTGTGGATCAGGAAGCGGCAGACAAGGTCGTAGGCTTCCGCCGCGGTCACGCGTCCCGCCGCCAGGTCGCGGCGGAGGAGCTCGCCAAGCAGGCGGTCGAGGTGGCCGATGACGGACATACCGATCCCCTCGATGGAGGCGCAGACCTCATGCAGGAACCAGATCGCGCCGAGGCCCTCATAGAAGGTCTCGGGCCGGCGCCAGGGGACCTCCCTTGCCGTCTTCGCGATCATCCCGAGGAAGCGCCGCTCGGCCTCGCCGTCTGCCTCTCCCAGCAGGTTCTCGGCGGCGTCCGCGAATTTCCCGGCGATCTTCCGCACCGCCAGCAAGCCGCGGAGGGCGCACTCAACGAACTCAGCCTCCGCCCGGTTCGCACAGCCTTTCAGCTCGGCTTCCGCCTGTTCGTAGATCTGACCAAGCCCACGCTTGAGCACGTTCGAGTACGGGAAGCAGTGATGGTCATAGTCGGCATAGGGGCTGTACGCCAGGTGGATGCCCAGGGCGCCCGCCGCCATGAACTGGCGGTGTTCCGTCGGGTTGGCGTCGCGGAAGAGATGGGCGTTGCGCGTGAACAGCCAGCCGCCGGCGCCGAGCCCGGGGACGCCGTCGTATTCCGCTACCTTCACTCCCATTTCCGCATAGAAAGGGGAGTTGCTGAAGACGACTGGCGAGAAGTCATCGGCGATGATCTCAATCTGGGCGGCTTTCAGTTGGACGGCGCTCAGTCCGGGATGGGCGGCGGCATAGGCGTCCATGGCCGCAAAGAGCGGGCTGCGGTAGCTCGGCCCACCCAGTTCACGGTAGGAATGCTTGTCGTAGTAGTCCCGGAGTTCCCGGCGCAGTCGCTCGATGCTCATCATCATCTCCCCGCCACGGACTACAAGGTTCAGTAGGCGGGTGCGGCCACGGGTTGGCCGGCCAAGCGCGCGCCAGCCTGCAGCAAGGCCCGCCGCGTGGCGGTCTCCGGGTAGTCGGTTGCCAACGCCTCCAGCGCTGGCAGCGTTGCCGGCGGGGCCATTGCTCCCACCGCCTGCGCCGCCGCGAAACGCGTGTCCGGCGCGTTGAGCAGATCGCCGATGACACCCATCAGCACCGGCAGGGCGCGGGTATCGCCGATGCGTCCGAGCGCCCAGGCGACGGCGGCTCGCCAGCACGGGGTCAAGTCGTTATGCAGGAAGTGGACACCCGGACCCAGCGGATCGGGGAACCCGCTGGCAGCCTCGGGTTGAGATTGCGCGAGAGCCGTCAGCAAGGGCTCGGCCGAGGCCGGGTCCCGGAGATTGCCCAGGGTGCGCGCCAGATAGAAGCAACACCAGTGCTTGAGCGGCAACGCATCCACGACCGGTATCCCGGTATCGAAAACGCGTTTGATGGTGGTCTCTTTGGCCATGTACCGAGCCAGGGCTGCCCGTACGCGGGCCTCATATTGGCGCTCCCTGCAGGCCAGCGAGAGGATTTGTGCGGCGCGGATTTCCGGGCCGGGCGTGCCCGCCCAGCAACCGTGGATGCGGGCGATGGCGGCGGCGATGCGTGGCGTCGGCGTCGAGGCGGGATCTCCGAGGATCGCCAGACAGGTTGCCACCACGGTCCCCTCCGGATCGTTGCGGCGAATCACCCGACCGGTCAGAGTCTCATAGTCGTCGTTACCCAGAAACAGCGCCCGATCAAAGTCCGTCGGGACCGACATGATCAGAGCCGGAACGATGGCGGCGGCGCGAGTCGAACCCAGCGCGTCCAGGGCCTCGATGGCGAAGGAGTGTATCGGTGAGGCATGGCATGCCATCAAGGCCCCGTGGTCGCCGTACCAACTGGTGTAGTTGGGGTACTCCCCCAGCCGGCCGAAGGCTTCGATCAGGGCGTTCTCGGCTTCGGGGGTGCCGATCAGCCCTAAGGCCTCCACGGCGGCCTCCGCCAGGAACAGGTTCCCCTGGCCCGGGTCACCATGCTGCTGCAGCGTTTCCGCGAGCAGGGGCACGGCGGCGGTGTCGCGGCCGTACCCTAAGGCCCGGGTCACCGCCTGCAGCGAGCGTGGATTGACGCTGTCCGAGGCATTGAACCGGGCGCCGTCACCCAGGTGATTGGGGCGCCAGGCCGGGTGCGGGTTGTGGTCGCGCTCGCGTCGGAGGTAATCCCGCAGTGTTTCGCGTCCGCGGTCGCTCTGACCGATGCGGCCCAAGGCCACGGCAGCGCGGCGGTCGGCACTCGTCTCCGCGTCGGTAAGCGTCTGGATGAGGGTTGCTTCGAGGTCTTCCCAGGCGGTCGACTGTATCCAGTTCACCCAGCGCTCTGAGCCGCGTTGCGGGGCGAACGGATCGAAGGCGGGCTCCGTGTGGCAGGTCAGATTCTCCAAGGCGACGGCCGCCGCCTGGGCCACCAGGGGATCTGGGTCGACCAAGGCCAGCAACAGCGCGGGCACCGCCTCTCGCCCGGCGCACACGGCCAGCGCCATGGCGGCGCCGACTCGGACCTCCCGGTCTTCGTCACGCAGGCACGCGGCCAACGCCGCCCCCGCTGCTGCAGCGCGGAAGACTGCCAGCCGCTGCGCCGCTGAGAGCCG
This sequence comes from uncultured Victivallales bacterium, assembly GCA_903837355.1. Taxonomy (GTDB): domain Bacteria; phylum Verrucomicrobiota; class Lentisphaeria; order Oligosphaerales; family JAFGRS01; genus CAILUI01. The sequence goes on along the minus strand of CAILUI010000122.1, from coordinate 113,318 downwards.
CAGGCCGGCATCCGGCGACCCCAGTTGCGCCACCAGACTCGCCACCTCCGCCGCCCCGGTGGCGGCAGGATCCTGAGTATCCCCGTGACGGTTCAAGCCGGCGACCTCACGATAGCGGTCGAACTGCATCTCCATCAGTCCGGTCACCGCCGCGTTGTTGCCGCGGAAGCGGTGCGGGTTGCCCTGGCCAACCAGCCGCAGTGGCGCCACACGCGTTGCCTGCGGAAACGGACGAGCCGGCGTGGGGGCAACCGTCCGGGGTTGGTGGCAGCCCACGCAGCCCCGGCGCTCTCCCGGGCGCACGGTGATCCACGACATCTCGTTCAGCTCGGAGCGACCTTCCGCATCGACTGCCTGGAACGCGATGCCGGTGTCGGCGGGCACCTCGACCGCAAACGAGCCGTCCGGGGCCAGGGGTACCGTGCCCAGTTCAATGACCTCGCTGCCCGCGTGAACAATGTAGGAATGCGACGAACGTGTTGTCAGTCCCCGCCCCGCCAGGACGCGGATGGCACGCACGTGGGGCCAGCCGGCGGTCGTGTTCAAGGTGAACCGCGCATTCTGGCAGTAGAGCACGCCGGTGGCGGCGGGCGCATCGATGCTCGTGGGTTGGACCATCGGCGCCAGAAGCGGCGGCCGTAGGCGCGCCCCCAGGAAGACGGGCGAATGTAGCGGCTGGCCGGGCGAATCGTACAGGATCGTGACCTTGCCCGTGCCATCATCCGGATTGATGATCCCGATCTTCTCGTAGCTGAACTGGCTGGCCGGACGCTTCTCCTTGATCGCCCGCATGAACGACGTTGGCCGCGCCAGCGTGCACAGCAAACGCCCGTCGGGCAGAGCTGCCACATCGCCGGCGGGGACGCGCAGATGCTGCCAGTCGCCCATTGGCGAGCCTGGGCGCCCGAGGGTGATGTCACCCCCGGTGACAAAGGCGACCCGGCCGTCGGGCAGGGGAGCGGGACTGCCGCAGTTGAAGGCGCGCAAGCGTCCGCCGTATTCCGGACCGACCTCCAGGCCGAACTCCGTCAAGCCGCTGGTTCCATCCGGGTGCACCGCATGGAGCAGGGTCTCCACCTTGCCCCGGTCGAAGAAGTTGTCGGAGCGGATGAAGACAACTCGGCCATCCGCCAGCACTTCCGGTTCGTTGTCGAAGACGAAGGTGGAGGTCAACGATCGGATGTTACTACCATCGGCCAGCATGGTGAAGAGCGCCCGTGAGGGGGGATTGTGGTACTCCTCAAACGTCCCGATCCGAGTGGATGTGAAGGCGATGCGGCCGTTGGGCAGTTCGCAGGGGTCGATGTCGTGGAATGGGCCAGCGGTCAACGGCTGCGGGACTCCCCCCGCCGCGGGCAGACGGTAGATGTGATAGAAGCCATCGCCCGCGCGGGCCATCGACAGGTAGATCCAGGCGCCATCGAAGGAGACGGTGGGAGAGCCGATGGCCCCGGCACCAGCATCAAAGAGGACCTCGGGAGTCGAGCCCGGGGCGGCCGGCCGCAAGGCCAGCAGTTTGCGGCCGACCTTCAGCGGTGCCGGGAGATCGTGCTCGGGAAAGGCGCGGGAGTCGCGCGGATTGAACATGGTGACCGTGAGGCTGTCAAGGCTGCTTGCTGTTCCCCCGCGCGGGATGTACAGGCTGCAGTCGTCGCCGAGGAAGAGGATTGCCGCCGGCCACACAAAGCTCGCGCTCGCTTCAGCCTCGATGGAACTCCCGGCAGGAGTGCCGGGCGCAACGGCCTTGGCCGGAACCGCAAACTTGCCCCAGGGAGGGATCTCGAAAGGCCCCAGGACGCGCACGGCACGCCAGGTGCTGCTGTTGAACTCCGGTTGCTTCCAGTTCACGTCGGCAGTGTCATTCGCCTTCCACGAACCGTCGCTGACGCAGGTGATCGAGGTGCCATCCCCAAGCTGCGCCACCAGTTTCACGAGCAGCCCTGCCGGCCCCGGAACGGTGTTCACGGCTTCGATCGCCAGCACGTTGCTGCCCGCTGTGAGCAGGCCCGCGACGTCGAAGCGCTGGGGCTGATTCCAGGCGTCAGGGTTCTCGCTCTCGCCTACCGTTTGCCCGTTCAACGTCACCGCAAAGAGGTTATCGCAGGTGAGGACAAGGTCCGCCGCCGTCACCTTCACCGCATCCGGGAGAACGAAGGCGGTACGCAGGTAGATCAGTCCGCCGGGGAAGTTGCTCAGTGCCAGGTTCGGGTCGACGGTCAGCCAGATCCACTGGGCGTTCTCCAGGTCGGGGGCTGCGGGTTGGGCCGACAAGCGACCGCTCCCACCCAGCAGACCCACGACGAGGGCACAACCGCAGATTCGCCATACGCCTCGCGCTACCATGCTCGCGTCTCCACAGGAAACTGCCTTCTGGCCACGGAAATGAAGGTAGGGCAGGGTGGTTCCCGGTTCAAGGAAGCAGGGGAGAATTGGGCGCGATTGCGGGCATTTCGCAGGCGGCCGAACTCAGGTCGTATGCTCGCCGTGGACAGATTGCGCCGCGGCGGGACGCCGAGTACGTTTGCGCAGGATGTTCTCGCGCTGCGGCGGCGAGGCTCAACAGGGAGTTCCAATGGACCACGATCAGCCCTTGCAGACGCCCCCCGGGCAAACGGCACAGGAAGCCGGACTCCGCCAGCACTCCGCGTTGCTGCGTCGTTTTGCGGAGTCGCGGCAGAGACTCGCCGCGGACCCGTACCGGCCGCTCTACCATTTCGTCAGTCCCGAAAGCGGGTTGAACGATCCGAATGGGCTGTGTTTCTGGCGCGGGTGCTGGCACCTCTTCTACCAAGGCTATCCGCCCGAAAACCCGCGGCCGCATTGGGGTCACGCGATCAGCGACGACCTGATCCATTGGCGGGATCTGCCGTACGCCATCAAGCCCGGACCCGAGGAAGCCAGTTGGTCGGGTTCGACGCTGGTCGAGGCGGAGCGCGTGATCGCGATGTACCACGGACACCAGCTTGGCAACATGGTGGCCGTGTCGAGCGATCCGCTGCTGCTGGACTGGGAGAAACTGGCTGGCCGGGCGGTTATCCCCAATCCGTGCCCGATCTGGACGCGCACTACGGGCCGCGAGACGATGCCCGGGGTTCGTGGCAATCCGCCTCCCGCGGGCGCGATCAACTTCGTTTACGACCCGTGCATCTGGAAGCAGGGCGAGTTCTACTACTCGACCTCCGGCGGCACCCTGCCGCACGGGCCGAGCGGACGGCGCCTCCGCGCGCAGTTCCTCTTCCGCTCGCCTGACCTGGTCAGTTGGGAGTACCTGCACCCGTTCGTGGAGGGAGACCTCTACGGCATGCCGGGCGACGATGGCGGCTGTCCGTATTTCTGGCCGCTCGGCGACCGGCATATCCTGCTGCACTACAGCCATATGAGTGGCGGACACTACCTGCTGGGCGACTACGATACCGGGCGCGACACGTTCGTCGCTACGCGGGGCGGGCGTTTCACGTTCGGTGCGTGGTACCCGGGTGGCGTGCATGCGCCTACGGCGACCCCCGACGGCAAGGGCGGCGTGATCGTGCTATTCAACATCAACCCGGCCAAGCCCACCCCCGGTTGGAACCAGATCCTGAGCCTGCCGCGGCGTCTGACGCTGGCCGGGAAAGATGAGCTGGGGATGCAGCCGGCTGGCGACATCGAGTCGCTGCGCTGCGATCACCGGCGGGTGGAGGCGCGGGTATTGCCGGCCAACCGCGAGGTGGTGCTCGACGGCGTGCTCGGTAACGCGGTCGAGATCGCCGCCGAGATCGATCTCGGGAAGGCGCAGATGGTCGAGCTCAACGTCCTGCGGTCACCCGGCCGGGAGGAGTTCACCCGCATCGCCTTCTACCGGGATCGGGGCTATGTGGACTGGGATCGCAGCGACGGCTGGGCGCGGTTCCACGCTTCGCGTGACAGTCTGATCGTGGTCGACACCTCCTACTCGTCGGAACTGCCTGATGTCGAGTCCCGCGCGCCGGAGATTGCACCGGTCTATCTGGCGCCGGGCGAAACGCTGAAGCTGCGCGTGTTTGTCGATAAGAGCGTTGTCGAGGTCTTCGCCAATGATCGCCAGTGCCTGGCCGTCCGGGTGTATCCGGGCCGGGAGGACAGCCTGGGTGTCTCGCTGCGCGCGCAGGGCGCGGACGGTGCGTTACGCTCTCTGGACGTCTGGCAGATGCGGACGATCTACGACGAACGACCTGCCTGATGCAACGCCACCGGTCCGAGTGGATGTACTGGGGGCGGAGTGAACGCTTCTGGCTGCCGCGGCCCTGTGGGTGATGGCCGACGAGCGTCGGCGGTGGGGAACTCTGCCTAGTTCTCGCGGGCGGCTCCCGGCAGCCAGAGGTAGTGGAAGCCGGCCTCGGGGGACAGGGCCTGCAGATCGAGCAGACGGACGTTGATTGACGTCGGGAGGCCGGGCGCGCCAGCGCTGGGCGAGTAGGGCGTAGCGTTGCCGTTGGGGCCGTAGGCGTAGGTCACCACGCGCGCGTCGTCCAGCCCGGCGGTTCGCAACACCGCCGTGATGGCGTCATCGAGGTAGCCCACGTGGTCCACCAGTCCCGCGGCCACGGCCTGCGCGGCAGTGAATACCCGGCCGTCAGCCAGCGGGCGCAGCGCGTCACGGGACGGGAACTGTGGCCGGGCCGCGACGATGCGATCAAGAAACAGCCCGTAGAACTCATCGATCATCGCTTGCAGCACCGCGCGTTCCGCGGGTTCCATGTCGCGCAGTGGGCTGCCCATGTCCTTCATGTCGCCGCTCTTGATGACGATTTCGCTGACGCCGATCTTGCCGGTCAGGCCCTGCACCTGCGGGAAGGTGGCAATGACGCCGATGCTGCCTGTGACCGCCGACGGATGGGCCCAGATGCGCTCGGCCGAGGTCGCGATGTAGTAGCCGCCAGAGCAGCCCGCCGACATGATCATGGCGTAGACCGGGAGGTGCGTAGCCTGGCGGAAGGACTGGATCTCGTGCGCGATCATGTCGGTTGCCGTGACGCCGCCGCCCGGCGAGTCGATGCGCAGCAGAACGGCCTTGATGCGCGCATCTCGCCGGGCCTGGTCCAGAACGGCACGGACGCCGTCCGGTGTGCAGCGTCTGCCGATGCTGAGGAGCCCGCCGGGGCTGGTGCTGATCAGGCCGCTGATGTCCACGACCAGAAGGCGCTTACTGGTCCAGCCCCGGGGCTCGCGCAACGTCACCTCCTCAAGACGGGGATTGAGAAGCCGGTTCAGGTCGACCGAGAGACAGCCCGCCCCCAGGAGAGCGCATGCGCCGGCGGCAGCCACCAACCATCCATTTAGGGATCGCGACATAACGCTGAGTCCTCCAGGCTTCGGTCAGAGTGTGTCGAGTTTCTCGAGCAGGTCGAGTGCCTGCAGGCGCACCCGATCCATGACCTGACGGTCCTTCTCGACCTGCCATTGCTGCTTGTCTGCCCCCATGATCGCGACGGCCTCCTCGGGGCCCGCCGTCAGCAGTGTCGTTGCCGCGCTCAGGAGTGGACTCTGCACGCCCTGCTGCTGCAGCGCCGCGACGCGGGCGCGCAGCAGCACAAAGGTCTCGTAGTCCTGGGCGCCTTCGCGGAGCGCCTCCATGTGTTTGGCGTCGGTAACGGTCGTCTTGCTGAGGAAGAGCGGCGAGAACGAAGCGCGCGGTTGGGCGTAGGCGTCCCAGGAGTTGCCGGCCTCGTCGCCAAAGGCCCAGTAGCAGGAACCCTTGCCGCCAACCTTGAGGTTCAGCCAGAACTGCCCGCGCCAGTAGGCGGCGGGATCCAGCAGCTTGGCCGGTCCGGAGCAGGAGTAGAACCACAGCTCGCGTCCGGCCCGCTGCTGGGCGACGAAGAAGTCCTGGTAAGGTTGGCCGCCGCCGAGGAAACGGTAGGTGTTTGGCGAGAGCACGGTGCTGGTGGTGTAGAGCTCCGGCATTGCCTTTGCGGGCTCGGCATGGACCGGGTCGTTCCAGATCACCAGCTCCGGTTGTGCGGCGTGGATGGCTTGGGCCCAGGCGATGATGATCTGGTCCTGTTCCGCGCGGCTCGGTTCGTCGACGAGCAGGATCATGATCTGGCTCGGCCTGATCCCCTGTGCCTGGGCGTGCTCGACCCACGCCGTGACCCAGGCGCCGACCATCCGCTGGAAGCGAGGGGTACCCATGGGTTCGTTCGCGAAGCTGTTCCTGACGCTGGGGAAGAGCCCCCAGTAGCGGGCGCCTTGCCAACGCCCCACCCACTCGTCCCAGGCCGTGAAGTCCGGGGGGGCGGTCAGGTTTCCCGCCGCGTCGTAGGTCCCGGGCGTCGGTATCACCAGCGGGTTGCTCCACGGCATATTGACGCCGTGGTCGCGCAGGTTCCGGATCAGTGGCAGCATGTTCTCGGGGGTGACGTCGTAGCCGCCCCCGTTGTTGGTCTCGTCCCAGCCGCCGATAGCGAGGCTGAACTCGGTGGGCAGGGCCGGCGCCGCGACATGCAGGCGGGTCGACACGGCTGCCGCCGCGGCGCGGGCGGAACGGATGGTGAGGGTGGCGGCGTAGTCGCCGGCGGCGAGATCGCGTGAGCTGAAGTCCAGCCAGACTTGTCGCGTCAGGCCAGAGGGGATGCTGATCTCCAGGCCGCGCTCCGCGGGTTCTGCCGGCGTCAGCGCGGCTGCGACAGGTGTGCCCCGGCGGGTGTCGGTGTAGAGCACGGCACGCAGGCTCAGGTAGTCGGCGCGGCGGTCGGTGCCGGTGGCCGTGACGACCGCCGTCAGGGGTGCGTCGGTGGCGTTGGTCAGGTTGAGGACTTCCGCCCGCCGTTCGTTGCGTAGCATCCGCACGTCCAGCCCCGCTGGCCTGACGTGTGGGCTCTCCGGCGCCTGCAGGGGCTGCAGCGGGTCGTAGCGGTAGGCATTCCAGACCGTCAACTCACGGAAGCCCTGCGCCCGCAGCAGGGGCGCCTGCAAGGCATAGATACGCGCGTGCAGATCGTTGAGCGGCAGAACCGTGGTGGTGATGTCTGAAGGCACCGCCTCAAGGGCCTCGATCTCGGCGTCGAGCTGCTCGGCGCGGTGCCGCAACGCGGCCTTGTCGGTCGCCGCGAGCTGGGCGGTCGCGATGGTGTTGCGGATCGCGCCCAAGTCGGTGCGCATCCGGCTCTGGACCAACCCGATCCCCTGGCGGGCGCGCCAGTAGGCCAGTGGCGCCGCCGTGGTTTTCCGGCCGGGGGGGGCTAGAGTCAGCCAGGCCGGCTGGCCCCGGTAGACCTCGACTTCGTCAACGACCGCATAGGGAACCTGGTCTACGACCACGGTGACATAGCGGCCGCGGGTCCGCAGGTCGCCCGTCGCGAAACGGTGTTGGCTGTAGGGCGCAGGGGCCGGTGCGCCGCGCTGGTTGGACAGCGCTACCAAGTCCCCCGCCAGGGTCCACTGCGTGCCGTCGTCGCTGACCATGATCCAGAGGCTGCTGGGCCAGACGACGTCCGCGACGCCGGCGGCCGTGCTGAACGACACCCCGGCGATCGGCTCCACCTGTCCCAGGTCGATGCAGATGGCCACCGGTTGTGTATTCACCCAGCCCACGGTCGATGTCTGCACCCAGAAGTACCCCTGAGTATACACCCCGTCGGTCAGCACGGTCCGTTTGGCATCGTCGGTGCAGTCGACGTAGTTCGGGGCGGGTTCCAGCGTGTAGGGTCTGCGCAGGGCAAGGTTGGCACCGGGTGGGGTGAACGCCTCCCCGCCCCGGGCAGCATGCGCCAGGCCGAACAGCAGGGCCAGGCAGCGGATCGAGGAACTGCGGATGCCCTTCATCCCAAGAGTCTCCCGGTTGTCCTCGGATAGGTCCGACGTCACCCACGTCTTGGCCGACGGTTCTCGCGAGCGGCAGCAGCGCCAGGCGGCCGACCCAGATCAAGGTATGTCCGCACTCGGGTTCCGGCCAGTGGGCGCGCCACGATTCCGCCTGTCGCGGCGCGGCTGCTCGGGCCGTCCTGCGGCTGGGCTCCGGGCGCGCTTCAACGGTCTATAGTACGCCTATCGGCAGTTGCGCGTCGTCTCCGCGGGCGGCGCCGAGACGGCCGGGGAACGTGGAGGTCCATGATGTCTACGCAGATCAATCGCCGGGATTTTCTGGGGAAGTCGCTGTTGGCGACCGCGCTTGCCGGGGCGTCCGCGAGGAGCCTCGAGGAGGCGACGTTCCTGGCGGCCGTCGACGGTGGTAAGGCGGCGACCGACGGGAAGCCGAGTCCCGACAGCGACGAGGCGGTGCCGCGCGGGAAGCTCGGCAAGCTGGAGGTCAGTCGCCTGATCATGGGTGGCAACCTCATTGGCGGCTGGGCGCACTCGCGGGACCTCATCTACGCATCGAGCCTGTTCAAGGCCTACAACACCCAGGAGAAGATCTTCGAGACGATGGCCCTCGCTGAGGCCCACGGCGTCAACACCATCCTCCTGAACCCCGCCTACCTGAGCACGGCGCGGGAGTACAACCAGAAGCACGGCGGGAAGCTGCAGGTGATCTCCGAGATCCATCCCCCCATCGAGGGGGCCGTGACCGACCAGCAGCTCTGGGATGAGGCCCGGCGGCTGATCGATGCCGGTGCCGACACCATCTACATCCAAGGCAATGTGGGGGACCAACTCGTGCGCGCCGGGCGGCTTGACGTAATCGCCAAGACGGTCGAGGCGGTGAAGAGCGAGGGACTGTGCGCCGGGGTAGGCGGCCACACCCTGGCGGTACCGATGGCGTGCGAGGAGAAGGGGATCCCGGTCGATTACTACGTCAAGACCTACCATCGGGCCATCTATGCATCCGCGAGCCGTGCGGAGAACCGCAAGGAGTGGTTCGAGCAGGGGTACTACGACAATGTCTGGTGCACCGACGCCGATAAGACCCAGGCTTTCATGAAGGGCGTCAAGAAGCCCTGGTTTGCCTTCAAGGTCCTGGCTGCGGGCGCGATCCATCCCCAGGATGGGTTCCTGCAGGCCTTTGAGGCCGGGGCGGACTTCGTGGTGGTCGGGATGTTCGACTTCCAGATCAAAGAGGACGCGCTGATCGTGTCGAAGGTGCTGCGGAGCAAGTCCGTGGCCGAGCGTGAACGTGCGTGGTTCGCGTAGTCGGGCTGGGCTCAGACTCGTGCGCTGCGGGCGGCACGCACGGCGGCGAGTTTCTCGGCGGTTCGGAACAGGCGAGCCGGCCCATCGTGCAGGATCGTGAGAGCCACTGCCAGCGCCCCCTCCTCGGTCAGCCAGCCGCGCTCGACGCGTTCGGCCAGCACCCGGGCGATGCCCTCGCGGGCGACGAGGCTGTGGCCCAGTGCGCCCTCAAGGTGGAAGTAGTCTCCGCCGAACGCGCAGACCTTGTCCACGGGCAGGAGGTCCAGGCAGGCGTGGAGGGTCGCTTCCGCATCGCGAGGTGCGAAGGCCCAGGCCCAGCAGAAGTCGAGGCTCACGTTGCCGTAGTACTTCGCCAGGACGATGGCGTCGCGGTCGTTCGGATAGGCGATGTGGAAGAGGTCGAAGCGCGTCCGCGGGTGGCGCCGCACGAGGCCGGTGAAGGGCTCCAGGCGCGTGCGCTCGAGGAAGTTGCCGCCCCCGGCGTGGAGGCCCGTATGGAACATCAGCGGTAAGCCGTGCTCGGCGCCCAGGTCGGCCAGATAGTCCACGAAGTGGTCCTGCAGGGCTTTGTGCTCGGCCTCGGCAAGGGGCTGGCCCGCGATCGTGCGGGCTGCGAGTCGGGCCGCGTCGGCCTCGGTGACGGGTTCGAAATCCAGGGCCCGGCTGTAGCCCAGTGTACACTTGATGGCCGGTGCCCAGGCGGCCACGCGGGCGAGGTCGTCAGCCAGGGCGCCCTTCCAGGCGGCGAGGTCCCCCACCTCCCGCCCCAGGCGCCGCGCCAGGCGCTGGTGCGAGTTCGCCAGGTCTCCGGTCACCCGTTCGTGGTAGTCGCAGAGGAAGTAGGTCGGATCGCAGGCAAGGCCACGATGCGCCAAGGGGCCTTGGTCGCGCGGGTCCGGCTCCAGCGGGTCAACCAGCGAGACCTCGATGTTGGCCAGATCCTTGAGTGCTTTTTGGTAGGCGCCGGTGGCGTAGGTGCGGCGCATGCGGGCCTCCACCTCGGCGACGTTCCCGCGGCTGAGGGAGGGCACGCCGTGGAGTGCCGCGAGTCCGCGGTTCAGGACCCGCATGTAGGCACCCTGTGACACCGCCGGCCACCACGGCGCCAGGGCATCCCAGCGCTCTTCCGGAGCGGTTCCAGGCGCGGTGGCCCGTTGCAGGGCGAGCCCGTCGACGCCCGCCGCCACGAGGTCGCACTGAACGTAGTGGAGAAGGAGCGTCCAGCCAGACCGCTCGAGGCGGGAGGTGTTTCCCTCTTCCTCCAGGTGTTCGTGCGTATCCACGATGGGGATCGCCCCGATCGCGGCGAGCAGGCGCCCGCAGAGGCTTGCGGGCTGACCGGTGTCCATGGTGTGCTCCTTGGTCTCGGCGAGCGCCGACGGCGTTCACGGATCTGCCTTCCCGGCTCGCGCCAGAGAAGGTATGCCACGGGAGGCCGCCACGCAAGGGCAAGGGGACGCAGCGTCAGGGCTGCTCCAAGATCGCGGTTCCCGCTACGGGTGAGCGCGTGAGAACGTGGAAGCGTGGATTCGTGGCAGACGGCCGGCACACGCGCCGTAACCCTCACGCTCTCACGCTTTCACCGTGCCGGTGACCAACACCGATGGTCGTTGGGAAAACGGAACAGCCCTGACGCAGCGTCGCTTCCGCTTGCATGTCGGCGGCTGCCCGGTTACTTTCCAAAGGTGTTCTGAAGCCGATCGCTATCTCTTGCCCCATCACGCTGAAGAAGGAGGCCCGGACCATGAGAACCATCGCCCTGCAGTCCCTGTTGCTTCTCGGCTTGCTCACCGCCGTCGTCGGCGCCGGAGCGCCGATCATCGAGATCACGAAGAGTTGTCCGGAGCTGCGCTACCTGGGTCGCGACGTCACCTTCGAGATCATCGTCACGAACCGGGGTGACGGCCCGGCGCTGAACGTGGTCGTCAAGGATACCGTCACCGGCGGCGTTCAGTTCGTGAGTGCCGACAGCGAGGGCGCCCGTGCCGGCAACGACATCGTCTGGCAACTTGGGACGCTCGCCGCGGGCAAGACGCGCACGCTGAAGACGACCCTGCGTTGCGACCAGATCGGCAAAGTCCTGAACACGGCAACCGTGAGCTACTGCGCCGAGTCGGCGGCCTCCTGCGCCTTCGAGGTCAAGGGGATCCCCGCCATTCTCCTGGAATGCGTGGACGATCCCGACCCGACCGAGGTTGGCGGTGTGCTCACCTACACGATCACCGTCGTCAATCAGGGCTCCGCCCTGGGCACCAACATCGCGATCAACTGCACCCTGCCTCCGGAGGAAGACTACGTTTCCTCGACCGGGCCGACGACGGCCAAGGTGGACGGCAAGGCGGTCAGCTTCGCGCCGATCCCGTCCCTGGCAGCGAAGGCGACGGCGGTGTTCACGCTCAAGGTCAAAGGCGTGGCGGCGGGCGACGTGCGCTTCAAGGTCGAAATGACTTCGGATCAGCTTGGGCGCCCGGTGATGGAGACGGAAAGCACCCATATCTACTGACCCGCGGCGAGGCCGACGCCGGGCGCCCGCTTAAGGACGCCCCGGCGCGCCTCACAGAGGTGGCGGTTGATCGCCGTCAGAGAACGAGCGCCAGGGGCGCTGACGATGGCCGTCCATGGTTCCCTGGTAGCCAAGAAGGGGCTGGTGCGTATGCGTCAGGCACGCAGCCGCCCCGTTCCATAGTACATGCCCCAAGGACTGGCTACTTCCAACCATGACTTCACGTGAACGCATGTTGACGGCGATGCGCAACGGACAACCGGACCGCATCCCGGTCGCCCCGGATTTCTCCAACATGATCCCCTGCCGCCTCACCGGCAAGGCGTTCTGGGACATCTACTTGTACCAGGATCCGCCGCTCTGGCGCGCCTACATCGATGCGGTCACGTACTTCGGCACCGATGGTTGGATCTACAGTCTGGACGGCTTCTACGTCAGCGATCCGGCGGCTCCAGCCCCGGCGCCCTCGGACGTCACGAACGAGACCGTGATCGTCGAGAAGACCGCCGAACGGATCGTCACCCGCTCCTACCGGCAGCGCCAGGGGCAGGCCAAAGAGTGGTCGCATCTGGTCACGGTCTATCCGCGGGCTGACCCGCCCACGACGCTGATCGCGAGCAAGATCGATATGGCCCGACCCCCGGAACGCTGGCAGCCGATCGAGGGCGTCAGGCCGCAGAAACAGGGCTTCGAGTTGCTGGCGGAAGCCTTGGCGTTGTTTGACAACCGCGGCGTCATTGGTACCTTCGCCGGGGCGCCCATGCTGGGGAATCCCGAACAGGGCTCGGGCTACTCCATCTACGACTACCACGATCGGCACGATGAGGTCAAGGCCTGGAGTGTCGCCTGCCTGGAGGACTCGCTGGCGCACCTCAAGCGCGTGCTGGCTGGACCGTGTCGGCCGGACTTCATCCTGACCGGCGGTTCCGGGGCGCTCGTGTTCAACACTCCGGCCATTCTCCGTGAGCTCACGCTGCCGGGGCTCAAGGAGATCACGCGGCTGTGCAAGGAGGCCGGCATCCCGTCGCAGATCCATTGCTGCGGTCCGGAGCGGGAACTGGTGAAAATGAGCGCCCTCGAGACCGATCTGTCGTCGATCAACCCGCTGGAGATTCCGCCCATGGGCGACTGTGACCTGGCGGAGCTCAAGAGGACGTTTGGCGACCGGCTCAGTCTGATGGGCAACCTGCATACCACCGAGGTCATGCTTCTGGGCAGTGTCAAGGATGTCAGGCGCGCGAGCCTGAAGGCGATCCGCGCTGCCGGCGCGAACGGCGGGTTCATCCTCTCCACGGGTGACCAATGCGGGCGCGACACGCCTGACGCTAACATTCGCGAGATGGTCAACGTCGCCAACGAGTTTGGCGTCTATCCGCTGGATATGGCACGGATCGACCGGGAGATCCAGGCGTTGGGCGGGTGACGTACGTGCGGCGTACGTCCGGCCCGGCCAGCGCAGCGGAGGCTGCGCGGTACCCGGTCGCCAGCCACGAAGGCGTGACAATGGCCGGTACCAGACGGGCCAACCGACCTTCGGCGCCCGCCTGCCGCCTGCCCGCGAGCGCCGCCTGCCGAGCCTGTCGCGAGTGATTGCCTACGCCCGCGACTCTGCCGCCGCCAACCGCCACGGCGCGGGCGAGGCCAGCCCGCAGCAGCTTGCACTCTATGAGGGGCCGCAATTGCTCTACCGGCCCGCCGCCGCCGCGGGCGCCTGGATCGAGGTCCCTTTCGAGGTGAAACGGCAGGAACCGCTGCGCTTGGTTCTGAACCTGACCACGTCCTACGACTTTGGGCGCTACCAGGCTGTGCTCAACGGGGTCGAGCTGGGCGGTGTGATCGATCTCTACAGCGCCAAGGTCGCCAACACCGAGGTCCGCCTGCTCGACTTCTGGCCCGAACCGGGAACGTATGTCCTGCGTCTGCAGTGTGTCGGCAAGAACGCGCAGTCAGAGGGCTTCTACCTGGGGATCGAATCCGTGCGTCTGCGCGAGCGCCGCCCGCGAGTCACGGAGTACGCCCACGAGAAGGGGGCTGACTGGCGCACGGCGCGCACACTCTACCGCTGAGAGCGTTCGCGGCGCCTCCGGTCGGCATGCGGCGGGGCAACGGGTCCCGACCGAACTGCCGAGGGCGGGGGGCCATGTGCGTCGGCAAGCACGCACGCGCTGGTGCGTGCGTGAACCTTACCCCGCCCGTTGGCGGCGTCTGGAGGCGGACGGCCACTATGGTCGGTGTCAGTGCCGCTGGAGACCGAGGCCCTCAACACGTGCGGTACTTCCTGCTTGCCATGGCGCTGGGCGCTGTCCTCTGCTCCAGCCTGGCCGGGGCGCCCGGTGTCGTCGCTGCGGCAACCTGATGCCGCCTGCCTTGGTCCAAGCCAGTAAGCAGATGACCGCGCTGAAACCACCCCATCAAAGCGGAGCATAGCAGCATGGAAACCGCAAGCCCGTGTCTCCACACGACCGTCGCCGCCTGCCAGGACCGCGCCAAGGAGGCCAGTGCGCGGCTGGCCAAAGCTCTCGGCTTCGTGCCGGATGGGAAACTGCTGTGGTCGCCATCGCCGACCTCGCGCTCGGCGTTGGCTCTGGTCGGGCACTGCATCCTGGGCAACCGCATGTTCGCAAGGGTGCTCCGCGGCGAAGCACTGCCGCAGTTGTCGACACCCGAACAGGGAGAGGCGATGTCGCGGCAGTTCGAGGCGACGCTCACCGAGCGCGCCGACGCCGAGCGCCAGCTTGAAGCGTCCTGTGCCGAGGTCGTGGCGGCGCTTGGGACGATGACCGCGGAGCGCTTCGCCACGTCCCCGGACAGTCCCTTCGGCGCGTTCCCCATGGCGTTCTGGATGAACCTGCCGGCGCTGCACCAGGACAGCCATACCGCCCAGCTCGAGTACCTGCAGACGATCTGGGGCGATCTCGCACACCATAGGTAAGAGCGCTCCGCTCCCTGGTGGCCGCTGACCGGATCGGCAGGTAGTGCCAGATTCGGCCAGCAGGCAACCGCGGGTCCCCTGGACCAAACCTTCCCGGTGCCCCAGCGGGGCCTGTCTAGGGGCTGTTTCACGAAAGCTTCCGTGAGGCTGGCTGGCGGTGCTTGTCCCAGTAGGCCGCGCGGCCCCCGGTTCCGCAGGTGCGGAGCCCCGCGCGGTTGCCAGGAGGCGCTCCGGACCCTGCTGGCCAGTCCTGCCGTCGGGCAGGACCGCGCGCCCTGCCGGAGACGTCGCGCCACGGACCTTGAAACCGCCCTGGGCCTGCCTCGTGGCTCCTTGCATTGTTGGTGAGTCAGCCTAGGTTGTCGCGTTTCCCGGAAGGAGCTCTACGATGACTACCGCCATGGAACGACGCGGATTCCTGAAAGCGGCCGGGCTGGGCTTGGCCGCGACGCTGCTGCCCTGGCCCGCCCTGGCCGCCACCCCGTTGCGCCAGGGGCGTGCGATCAAGGGCCGCAAACTCAACATCGCCTGCGTCGGCTGCGGCGGCAAAGGCCGCAGCGACATTGAGGCGCTCAGCGGCGAGAACATCGTGGCGCTGTGCGATGTCGATTTCGGGCAGGCCTCTGGCGCTTTCAAGGACCACCGTCGGGCCAAGCGCTACAAGGACTACCGCGTCATGCTGCGGGAGATGGATCAGCAGATCGATGCCGTGACCGTCAGCACCCCGGATCACATGCATTTCCCCGTCGCCATGATGGCCATTCAGATGGGTAAACACGTCTTTGTTCAGAAGCCGATGGCGCACACCATTGCCGAGGCGCGGGCGCTACGGGTTGCGGCACGGCAGCACAACGTCGTGACGCAGATGGGGATCCAGGGCCACTGTAACGAGGCCGTGCGACTGCTCAAGGAGTGGCTCGATGCGGGCGCCGTGGGGCCGGTGCGCGAGGTGCACTACTGGACCGACCGTCCCATCTGGCCGCAGGGCATCCGCACGCCCGACGAGGCCCAGCCCGTGCCTGCCAACCTGGACTGGAACCTCTGGCTCGGCGTCGCCCGCGAGCGGCCCTACAACTCGGCGTACATGCCCTTCAAGTGGCGCGGCTGGTGGGATTTCGGCTGCGGCGCCTTGGGCGACATTGGTTGTCACATGTTCGATGCCGGGTTCGCTGCTCTCGAGCTGGGCTACCCCACGAGCGTCGAAGCGGTCAGCGAAGCGGGCACCGAGGACTGCGCTCCCACCTGGTCCATCCTCACCTACCAGTTCCCGGCGCGCCCCGGTGGGCGGCCGCCGGTCAAGGTGGTCTGGCACGACGGCGGCAAGCAGCCGCCCCGGCCGTCCCAGCTTGATGAGGGTCGCGAGTTGCCGAAGGACAACGGCCAGCTCTTCCTCGGCGACAAGGGCGCCATTCTGGTCAATGACATGTACTGCTCGAGCCTGCGCATCGTTCCCGAGGCGCGGATGAAGGAGTTCACGCGGCCCCCCAAGACGCTGCCGCGCTCCCCGGGGCTGTACGTCGAGTGGCTCGACGCCTGCAAGGGCCAGGGGCCGGCGCCGGGTGCCAACGTCGACTACGCCGGACCGCTGACGGAGATGGTGCTGCTGGGGAATCTAGCCGTGCGTACCGGTCAGCGCGTCGAGTGGGACGCCGAGAACATGCTGTGCACCAACCTGCCCGCGGCGAACCGCTACGTGCGCAAGCCGTACCGAGTTTTCTAAGCCATTTCTCCGGATGTGCTGATGAAGGAGATACCCCGGATGTCGAAGCGAGTCTTCCCGGTCTTGTGGTGTGGCAGTGTCGTGGCCGCGTTGCTGCTGGCAGGGGTGGGCTGTGCCCGGTCGCGTCAAGCGGCGGCGGTGGGGCCTGAAGTCCGGGCCGGACAGGCCTTCGTGGGCGGTGTCTTCGGGTCGCCGCCCGGCGCGCCGATCGAGCCGGTGCGCTGGACCCTGGCTATGCAGGCGTACACCTTCCGTTCGTTCACGCTCATGCAGGCCGCGGAGAAGAGCGCCGCGCTGGGGATCACTGCCATCGAGATGTACCCCGGGCAGACGATCGGCGGCGACATTCCGGGCGCGGTCGCGCACACGCTGGACGCGGCGACGCGGCAACGGCTGGCGGACGGACTCAAGATCAGGGGTGTCCGCCCAGTGGCCTACGGCGTAGTGAATGGCAAAGATGAGGCCGAATGGCGGGCCATCTTCGAGTTCGCCAAGGCGCTGGAACTGAGCGTGATCACCTGCGAGCCGGCCGCAGATCAGCTCGATCTTGTCGCCGGTCTCTGTGACCAGTACGCCATCCAGGCCGCGTTCCACAATCACCCGCAACCCTCGGCGTACTGGTCGCCGGAGACGGTCCTGAACGCCTGCAAGGGGCGTAGCGCTCGTCTCGGGGCCTGTGTCGACAACGGACACTGGGTCCGTTCCGGTGTGAACGTCATGGCTGGCGTGCGGGCCATGGAGGGCCGGCTCCACGCCCTGCACCTGAAGGATGTCAGCAGCCCGTCGCTGTCCGGCGAGTGCGTGGCCCTGGGCGCCGGCTTTGCCAGCGCTCCCGAGGTCATCGCGGAGCTCCGCCGCCAGCGTTTCGCCGGGGTGGTATCCTTCGAGTACGAGTCCACCCCTGAGAACCCGGTTCCCGCGCTGGAGGCGAGCCTGTGGTTCTACCGGCAGTGCCTGGCATTACCGCAGGAAGCGCTGCTGACGGGCAGAGCCCTGCCGCCGGGAATGAGTTGGGATCCTGCCGACACCTGGAAGCAGATGGCGCCTGGCAGCACGGGCCAGTGGCCGGATCCCAAGCCTGACGAGAGCGCCGGCTACCGCGATACCACCGATACGGCCGGCGGGGTCGTCACCGCTAGCGGCGAGGGCTTTCCGAACGAGCAGTTCCCGAACGCTTTCGACAACGCCACGACGAAGTGGTGTCTGAAGGCAGCGACGGCCTGGATCCAGTACTCGTACCCCGGCGAACGGCGCGAGCGCATCGCCGCCTACTCCCTGACCACCGCCAACGACGCCCCCGAGCGCGACCCGCGCGATTGGTGCCTGTCTGGCTCCAATGACGGCGGCAAGACCTGGGCCGAGGTGGATCGCCGCAGCGACGCGACCTGGGCCGATCGCCACTTCAAACGGCTCTTCGTCGTGCATGCGCCCGGCGAGTACACCCTCTATCGGCTGGAGATCACCCGCAACCACGGCGCCGACACCTGCCAACTCAGCGAGATCGAGCTGCTCGTGCCCGCGGCGGCAGACCCGATCCTGACCCCGGCCCACCTCGAAGCGTTGCTCGGTCAGGCCGACGCTGCCGGCGGCTACCAGCCGCTGTTCGCCAATGACCTTGGCGATGCCACGTTCGCCAAGGACTCCTGGACCTGGGAGAACGGCGAACTGGTGGCCAAGGGTGGTGGCGATATCTGGACCAAGGCGACGTACGGCGATCTGGCGCTGGACCTGGAGTTCCGCTGCGAAGCGGAGACCAACAGCGGCGTCTTCCTGCGCTGCGCCAGCATCGAGGACTGGCTCAATACCGCCATCGAAGTCCAGATCCTGCAGCCTGATCTCCCCGAACGGAAACACGTCTGCGGAGCCATCTTCGACTGCCTGGCCCCGGTCACCAACGCCGTGCGCCCGGCGGGCGAATGGAACCACCTCACCATGCTCGCCAAGGCGAACCGTATCCTGGTCAGGCTGAATGGGCTGATCGTTACGGACATGGACCTTAGCCAGTGGCCGCAGGCAGGCCTGAATCCGGACGGGTCTCCGAATAAGTTCAAGATCGCCTACGGCCAGATGGCCCGCAGCGGCTTCGTCGGCCTGCAGTACCACGGTCAACCGGTGCGCTTCCGTAACCTGCGCCTCAAGTCACTGTGACCCTTCCTGGCCACCGTCTGGCGCGTGCCCGGCGGCTGCCAGGTCGGTCGCGGTTCAGGGATTGCAGGCGCCAGCCGTAAGGCTATAGTATTCGTGTGTGAGTGCGCCGGCAGCGCGGGGCATTGGTCAAACCGAGGGCCGGCAGGTTTCTCAAGGCGGGAGTATCATGAGCAAGATCAAGGCGAGACACGTTTTCACCTCTGAGTCCGTCTCCGAAGGGCATCCCGACAAGGTTTGTGACCAGATCTCCGACGCGGTTCTGGACGCTTGTTTGGAGCAGGATTCGCAGAGCCGTGTGGCCTGCGAGACCCTGGCGACGACCGACCTGGTCGTGATGTCCGGTGAGATCACCACCCGCGCCAAGGTCAACTGGGAGCAGGTCGCGCGGGATGTGGTCCGCAAGATCGGCTACACCGACGCCGCGGTCGGATTTTCGGCAGACTCCTGCAAGGTCTTTGTCTGCATTCACCCGCAGTCGCCCGACATCTCGCAGGGGGTCACGGCGGACCTGGGCAGCGCCAAAGAGCAGGGCGCGGGCGATCAGGGCATGATGTTTGGCTATGCCACCGACGAAACCCCCGAGCTGATGCCGGCCCCATTGCTCTATGCGCACGGGCTGGTGCGGCGGCTGGCGGAATTGCGGCATGCCGATCCCGTGACCTATGCCTATCTGCGGCCGGATGCCAAGAGTCAGGTGTCGGTCTTGTATGACCAAGGGAAGCCGGTCTGCGTACCCACCGTCGTGCTTTCGCACCAGCACACGCCCGAGGCCGACGACGCGACGCTCCGGGCCTTGGTGGCCGACGTGGTGCATGAGATCATCCCGGCTGAGTTGCTGACCAACGATATCCGCTACTACGTCAATCCCACGGGTCGCTTCGTGGTCGGCGGGCCCTCGGGGGATACCGGGGTGACCGGACGCAAGATCATCGTGGATACCTACGGCGGTGTCGGTTGCCACGGCGGTGGCGCTTTCTCGGGTAAGGACCCGTCCAAAGTGGATCGTTCTGCCGCCTACATGTGCCGTTATGTCGCCAAGAACATCGTCGCCGCGGGTCTGGCGCGGAAGTGCGAAGTGCAGGTCGCCTATGCCATTGGCGTGGCTCGGCCGCTCAGCGTCAACATCGATACCTTCGGCACCAGTACCGTACCGGAAGAACGCATCCAGGCATTGCTCCAAGCGGGTGAGATCTTCGACCTGCGGCCCGCCAGCATCACCATCGCACTGGGGCTGCAGACGCCTTCCCTGGCGGGCTGGTCCTACCGCGAGACGGCCACCTACGGGCACTTTGGCCGCAGTAAGTTCCCCTGGGAGCGCACCGACAAGGCCGCCGCACTGCGCGCAGCTCTCAAGGGTTGAACCATGGCGCTTGTACTCGGTTTCGGCTCCGCACTGCTCGACCAGTTGGTCCATGTGCCTGAGTCTTTTGTCGCCGCGCTGCCTGGGCAGAAGGGCGGCATGGTTCTGGTCGATGACGCCGAGCGTCGTCGTCTTCTCGCGGCCCTGCCGGCCACCCCCGAGATCGCGCCCGGCGGCTCCGCCGCGAACACTGTCGTTGGCCTGGCCCGCCTGGGCGTGCACAGCCGCCTCCTGGCCAAGATCGGGAGCGACTCTGCCGGCGAGGCCTACCGTGGCCATGCCGCGGCGGCGGGCGTCGACACCACCAGCCTGAAGCGCGACCCCGAGCTTCCTAGCGGCACCTGTCTCAGCCTCATCACCCCTGACGGCGAGCGCACGATGCGCACCTTCCTGGGGGCCTCGGCGTCGCTGTCGGTCGGCGAGGTCAGTGCCGCGGATCTCCGCGGCGGCACGCACCTGCTTACGGAAGGCTACATGCTCTACAACCGCCCGTTGCTGCTGCATGTGCTGCGCCTTGGCCGGGCTGCCGGTTGTCGCATTTGCCTTGATTTATCCTCCCCGGAGGTGGTCGGGGCCTCGGCGGACCTGCTGCCCGCCCTGCTTGATGACTATGTGGATATGGTTTTCGCGAACGAGGCTGAGGCGGTCGCCTTTGTGGGCGCGCCGGACCCGGCCAGCGCCCTGGCGGTTCTGGCCCAGCACTGCGAGCTGGCCGTGGTGAAGTTGGGCGCCGAGGGCGCCTTACTGCGCCGGGGGGACCAGACCGTGCACGTCCCTGCGGAGAAGGTGACCGTCTGCGATACTACCGGAGCGGGCGACCTCTGGGCCGCCGGCTTTCTCTACGGCTGCCTGCATGGCTGTTCCCTGCAGACTGCCGGTCGCATGGGTGCGGCCGTCGCCGCCGCCGTTGTCGGCGTGCTTGGCGCGTCTCTGCCCACCGCCACCTGGACCCGGCTGTCCCGCCGGCTGGTGGCCATGCAAGACGAGGACTGAGGCCCGCGAGCGGACGCTGCGGGCAATCTGAGGAAGCGGATCATGATCGTCAAGACCCCCACGAGTTGGATTGCGAATCCGGACCTTGCCGGCTTTGGCCGTAAGGAGTTCGACATTGCCGAGCAGGAGATGCCCGGCCTGATGGCGACCCGCGAGAAGTACGGACCGGCCCAGCCCCTTCGCGGTATCCGCATCACGGGCTCGCTGCACATGACCGTGCAGACCGCGATTCTGATCGAGACGCTGGTGGACCTGGGGGCCGACGTGCGCTGGGCCTCCTGCAACATCTTCTCGACCCAGGACCATGCCGCCGCGGCCATCGCGGCCCGCGGCATCCCCGTGTTCGCCTGGAAGGGCGAAACCCTGCAGGAGTACTGGGACTGCACCCTCGAGGCCCTCACCTGGCCCGATGGTCAAGGGCCTGACCAGATCGTCGACGACGGCGGGGATGCGACGTTGCTCATTCACCGCGGCGTCGCGGCAGAGAATGACGCTGCGATCCTCGATGTCCCCACCGACAACGCCGAACTGGGCGTGATCAACGCGCTGTTGAAGCGGGTGCTCAAGGAGCGCCCAGGACACTGGCACCGGGTGGCCGCGCGGGTCCGGGGGGTCTCTGAGGAGACCACGACGGGCGTGCATCGGCTGACCCAGATGGCGGACGCCGGTCAGTTGCTCTTCCAGGCCGTCAACGTCAACGATTCGGTGACCAAGAGCAAGTTCGACAACATCTACGGTTGTCGGCACTCGCTCACTGACGGTATCAAACGGGCCTTGGACGTGCTGATCTCCGGCAAGACGGTGATGGTCTGCGGCTATGGCGACGTCGGCAAGGGTTCAGCCGAAGCCCTGCGCAATGAGCGTGCCCTGGTCCTGGTGAGCGAGATTGACCCCATCTGCGCCCTCCAGGCGTGCATGGCGGGACACCGGGTGTGCACCCTCGAGGAGGCGCTGACCAGCGCCGACATTTTCGTGACCGCCACCGGCAACTGCGACATCATTACGGCAGAGCACATGAGCCGGATGAAAGACCAGGCCATCGTCTGCAACATTGGGCACTTCGACAATGAGATCCAAGTGGCGGCGCTGGAGAAGTGGCCGGGTGTTACCAAGCTCGAGATCAAGGGTCGGGAGTGCCCCGTGCACCGTTATACCTTCGCCGACGGGCACTGCATCTACGTTCTGGCCGAGGGGCGTTTGGTAAACCTCGGCTGTGCCACGGGCCACCCGAGCTTCGTGATGAGTAACTCCTTTACGAACCAGACCCTGGCTCAGATCGACATCGCCCGCAACCCGAAACGGTCGATCGGCGTCTATCGTCTGGCCAAGAAGCTCGACGAGGAAGTCGCACGTCTGCATCTGGCCAAACTGGGGGCCAAGCTCACCGCGTTGACCGACCATCAGGCCGCTTATATCGGCGTGCCTGCCG
Source organism: uncultured Victivallales bacterium (assembly GCA_903837355.1). Lineage (GTDB taxonomy): Bacteria > Verrucomicrobiota > Lentisphaeria > Oligosphaerales > JAFGRS01 > CAILUI01. Next base: position 91,146 of record CAILUI010000122.1, on the reverse strand, counting down.
ACGGTCCATACAAGCCTGAGCACTACCGGTATTGAGGCCCACGGCGGGCCGGGGGAGAGCCGGGCCATGAAGGTGCTCAACTTCGGCAGCCTGAATGTCGATCACGTCTACCGCGTGCCCCACATCGCGCGGCCGGGTGAGACGGTGGCGGGCTCGAGCTACCTGCGTTTCGCCGGTGGCAAGGGTGCGAACCAGTCCGTCGCGCTGGCGCGGGCGGGAGCCGCCGTCGCCCACGCCGGCAGCATCGGTCCAGAGGGTCTGTGGCTGCGCGAGCGGCTGGCTGCGGAGGGCGTGGATGTGCTGGATATCCGCGTCGCCGAGGGCCCGGGCGGGCACGCGCTGATCCAGGTCGATGACAAGGGTCAGAACTCCATTGTCCTCTTCGCCGGCGCCAATGCCATGATCGGGGCTGAGCACCTGCGGACGGCTCTGCAGCGCCTGCAGCCTGGGGATGTGCTGCTGCTGCAGAACGAGATTAACGCCACGCCGGACTTGCTCTCGGCGGGCCGGGCCGCGGGGGTGCGGGTGGTGTTCAACCCAGCGCCGATGTCCGCTGCCGTTCTGGACTATCCGTTGGACGCCGTGGACCTGCTGATCGTCAACGAGCACGAGGCTGCGGCCTTGGCCGGCGGCACGGACGTGGAGTCCTGGCTTGCCGGGCTTGCCCGCCGACTGCCCAGGGCCGACCTGTGTCTGACCCTGGGTGCAGATGGAGCCGTCTACCAGCAGGCTGGAGGGCAGCGCTGGCAATGCCCGGCGCCGCGGGTCAAGGCCGTCGACACCACCGCCGCCGGTGACACCTTCATCGGCTACTACCTGGCAGCGGTCCTGCGCGGCGCCGCCGAGCCCGCGGCTCTGCGTGCCGCCTGCCGCGCGGCCGCCGTCAGCGTCACCCGGCCGGGAGCCATGGATTCCATCCCGCGTCCGGTCGACGTCGACGCCTTTTTTGCCGCGGCGCCTGCCCTGGCCTGACCGGACCGTTCAGGGCGCGGCCGTGGCTGCCGCGAGCGGGGGTGGCATGACGAAGGTGCGCAACCCCAGTTCCTTGTCAAGCAGGAACAAGGACTGACCGTCGCCGAGGAGCTTGATCTTGGCGATGATCTCGGTCGGGTTCGCCTCCTCCTCGACCTGCTCGGAGATGAACCAGTCGAGGCGGCGCTGAGTCGCGAAGTCCCGGTCCTTGATGGCCGCGTCCATGATGGTGTTGATGGACTCGGTGATTCCTTGCTCGTGTGCCAGTGCGCGCTCGAACACCTGCAGGGGCGAGGCGTACACCGCCTCCGGTTTGGGGATGGCGCCCAGTTCAGCCATGGCGCCACGGTCCAGCAGGAAGTTGAAAAGGATCATGCCATGGGCGACCTCTTCCTGGGCCTGAATCCTCATCCACGCGGCGAAGCCCTTCAGGGCCTGCGCCTCGAGCCAGGCGGCCATCTGCAGGTAGAGGTAGCTGGAGCCGATCTCTTTCGTCACCTGGTCACTGAGCGCCTGACAGACCGTCTTGCTGAGCATGGCTGACACCTCCCTGCACGAGTACACGGGTTCAGTACGGTGCGATCCCGCTGTGGTAACCGCAGCGCGCCTCCGGGTGAACATACCAGCGTAAGCATTGCGTGACAACGTGGATGCCCGACGCCACCGACTCCGCGCCGAGGCCGTGGCGGCGTTCGGGGGCCATCCCGACGGTCATGGCATCAGCAGTCCCGGCAGCCAGGTGGCGAGTTGCGGGAAGACGAAGAGGAGGAAGCCGACGAACACCAGTGCCGACAGGAAGGGGTAGACCCCGCGGTAGATGGTGGCCAGCGGGACCTTGGTGATGTTCCGTACCACAAAGACGTTGATGGCCACCGGCGGGACGACGACGCCGATCATCACGGTGACGCCGACGACCATGCCGAACCAGAGCGGACTGAAGCCCATCCTGAGCACCGCGGGATAGAAGATTGGCGTGGCCAGGATCATGAAGGCCAGGTCATCGATGAACGACCCGCCGATCAGGTAGACCAGACCGATGACGAGCATGATGCCGTAACGGGGCAGGGGCAGCGAGGTCACCCAGTCCGCGGTCAGCATCGGGATGCGGGTCACCGCGAGGAAGTGCCCGAGCACGGTCGAGCCGGCAATCAGTACCAGCACCATGCAGGCATTGCGGAGAGACTCGTCGACGGACTTCAGGAAGCCAGTGAAGGTGAGATGGCGGGCGCCCACGGAAAGCAGCAACACGGCCATGGTTCCCATACTGCCGGCTTCCGTAGCCGTGAAGTAGCCCTTCATCAGCCCTCCGACAACCAGCAGGAACACGGCCGAGACATACACACACTCCGGCAGCGAGCGGCCGCGCTCCTTCCAGGACGAGCGCTCGCCGTGGGGCCCCAGGCTGGGGTCGATCCGGCACCAGACGGCGATCACCAGCAGGAAGCAGGCGGCAATCAGCAGACCGGGAATGATGCCGGCCAGGAACAGCTTGCCGATGGACTGCTGGGTGATGACGCCGAAGACGATCAGGGTGACGCTCGGTGGCACCAGGATGCCGAGTGTTCCCACCGAGGCGACCACGCCGGTGGAGAGGACGCGGCTGTAGCGGTAGCGGTCCATTTCCGGCACGGCCACGCTGGCGAAGGTTGCCGCGGTCGCGGTCGAGGATCCGCAGATTGCCTTGAAGGCCATGGCCCCCCCCACCGTGGCCATGGCCAAGCCCCCGGGGATGTGGCCGACGAAGCGGTAGGCGGCCAGGTAGAGGCGGCGCGCGATTCCGGCATTGAAGGCCACCTGGCCCATCAGGACGAAGAGGGGAATGACCGTGAAGCCGTAGGAGCTGAAGACGTCGAAGAAGTCCTTGGCGAGCAGGTTGGTGGCGGCGCGCACGTTGACGATCGCGCTGAAGCCGACAAAGCCCACGATCGCCATGGCGAAACCGAGTTCGATACCGGTCGGGAACAACAGTAACAGCACCAGCAGTCCGAGGATGCCGATCTGCACCTCACTCATAGTCACCCCGGAAGATGGCGGCGATATTGCAGCCGAGGACCAGCACTTGGAGGAAACAGGCCGCCGCCAAGCCAAAGGCGACGGGATAGAAGCGCAGTTCCAGGGTCGGCGAGACCTCCCCGGAAGCGCGCAGGTCGAGGCCGAAGCGAATCAGGTTCCAGCCCAGCAGCACGAACAGGCCGATGGCGAGCAGGCGCGTGCTGACGTGGAGTACCCGCCGCCCAGTCAACGGCAGACGACCGACCAGCGAGTCGACGTAGACATGCCCGCGGACCCAGGACGTGTACGGCAAGGCAGCGCCGATCGCCAGCGCCCCCGCGAACCCGACCAGTTCATAGGTGCCGGGAACCGGCCGACTGCAGGTGCGCAGCACCACGTCGACGACCGTCAGCACCATCAGGAAGACCAGGCTGACGCCCCCGATTCCATGCAGCACCCGAGTGGTCTTACGGACGCCCTCAAGCAGTCGTGTCATACGTCATCACCGGTGCCACCGACGCCAACGGGCGGCGCTGTGCAGAACCGTCGCCGCCGGTTTCGGGAGGTTACTTCTGCGCCTGCAGGAAACTCTGGCAGAACGCGAGTGCCTCGGCCCCCGGGAGCCCCTTGGCCTTCATGCTCTCCACATAGGCATCGAGGATCGGCTGCACGGCCTTGGCCCACTTGTCATTCTCCTCGGTGGCGAGGGCGATCACGCGGTTGCCACGGCCGACGGCGAACGCCTTGCCGGCTTTGTCCATTTCATCCCAGGCCTGGCCGGTCTTCGGGATCCACTCCTCGCTGACCGCGGCAAAGACCTGCTGGACGTCGGCTGGCAGCGCCTCCCACCTGGCCTTGTTCATGGCCACGAAGAAGGCGGTCGAGTAGGCCGCGCCATAGCATTCGGTGGAGCTCTTGACAACCTCGCCCCAGCGCCAGCCCTCGAGGGATTCCTGTGGGCCCATCGAGCCGTCCACCACGCCGCGACTCAGCGCGTCGTAAGTCTCGCCCATCGGCATGGCCACGGGCGTTCCGCCCAGTGCCGTGACGATCTTGGCCGCGAGGCCGGTGCAGCGGATCTTCTTGCCCTTCAACTCATCCAGCGTGGCCACCGGAGCCTTGGTGTGCAGGAACCCCGGCCCGTGAGCGTGGAGATACATGACCTTCACATTGCCGAATTCTTTGGGGGAGAATTTCTGATAGTAGGCGTTGATGAGGTCGGTGGCGTTGGCGCCGCTGCGGTAGCCGAGGGGAAGGTCGATAACCTCGGACAGTGGGAACTTGCCGCGAGTATAGCCAAGGACTGACATGCCGATGTCCGAGATGCCCTTCTCCACGCCGTCGTAGCACTTGTCCGCGGGCGTCAGGGTGCCGCCGGCAAACACGGTGATCTTCACCTTGCCGGCCGTGCGCTTCCCGATTTCTGTGGCCCATTCGGTCGCCAGGACCGTATTGCGGTGCGTGGCCGGGAAGAAGACCGAGTACGTCAGTTCGATGGGTTTCTCCTGCGCCGCCAACGGGGCGCAGAACGAAACGACACAGGCAAGGGCCGCGCCACAACGGAGCCCCGTCGACGTCATACGTGCCATGGCAGTACTCCTCTTTCTCGTACCTACGCGAGCCGCGCCATCCCCGGATCGGCCCCCCGTTAAGGCTCGGGACTGATCCATCGCCGCACCAGGCCCAGTCTCGGACCAGAAAAGCAGGAATATAGGGTACTCGCGGGACCCTGCAAGCCAGATGCGTTTTCTGCGGGTGCAGGTTAGCCGTCAGCAAGGGGGGGCAGGAGCATCGGTCGCGGCCGCGGTTCAGGTGCTGGTCGCGCTGCCCTGGCGCGACGATCGCCATTGCCGAACCACCTCATAGACGATCGGGAGCACCGAGAGGAACACGATCGCAAGGATGACCACCGAGAAGTGGTCCTTGACGAAACGGTTCTGGCCGAACAGGCGGCCGCCCATGACAAACAGCGACACCCAGAGGATGCCGCCGGTGACGTTGTAGAGTGCGAACTCCGCGTACGTCATCTTGCCCAGGCCGGCCACGAAGGGAGCGAAAGTCCGGATGATGGGTACGAAGCGGGCCAGGATAATGGTCATCTTGCCGTGCTTTTCGAAGAACTCGTGAGTGCGGTCGAGGTGCTCTTTCCGCACTAGGCGCGTGTGGCTCTCCAGGATCTTCCTCCCGGCATAGTACCCGATCGCGTAGTTGACCGCGTCGCCGATGATCGCCGCGACGCTGAGCAGGACCACCATCCAGCCCAGTTGCAGTGAGGTGGTCGCGGTCAGGGCACCGGCGGCGAAGAGCAGGGAATCGCCGGGCAGGAAGGGCAGGATCACCAGGCCCGTTTCGCAGAAGACGATGGCGAAAAGCACTCCGTAGGTCCACAGCCCGCAGGCGTTGATCACCTGGGCCAGGTACCGGTCAAGATGCAGGAAGTAGTCCACGATCTGTTTGATGACATCCATGCCTTGCCACTCCACCCTGCCGTCGCTGCGGTGCGGTTCCACGCCGTGTCCGGAGGAGGCGCCGTTGGTTGCCTTCCCGGACGGGCGTGACTGTAGCGCCGGCGTCCGCGTTTGCCTGCGCGCCCGGCAGCATTTTTGGCCCCCTGAATCAGGTTGGTACAGTGGCGGTTCGGGTCTTACATTCCGGTGAGTGGCGGCGGTGGGTGTCTGGGTGCGTATCAGCGCTGAGCGTCAGTCCGTGCACAATCTACTCAAAGGCACATACTGGTCGCTGGTCATCCATGCCTACGTGGTTGGCATGCTGTTCTTCGCCAGCAGGATCATGGCGCGGCCGGAACCGAGGCCGCCGCCGATCGAGATGCTGATGGGTGGCGGCGGGAGTGCGGGAGGTTCGTCGTCGGCGGGTCGTGGTGGCGCCGCTTCCGGTGGTGGCGCCGGCCGTGCGGGCGGCGGCAGCCCGTCCGCAGCCGCCACAACCGCCCCCGTCGTGCGGGACGTCAGCGACCTCACTCCAGAGCCGCCACGGCGGGTGGCCAAAGCGCCTGGGCCGCCGCGGGTTCCACCCACCCAGGCCGGTTCCGCGGTTCCGCCAAGCCGGCCGCCGCCGGTCGCGACCCCCAGTCCGCCTCGCTCGCCAGTTCCAGCAAGTCCGCCGCCGGCCGTGGTCGCTACCCAGCAGTCGCCCACAGGCCCCCCCAGCGTGGCCGCCGAGGTGCTTCCTGGGAAGGCGCCAGTGCCGCAGGAGGCCAATGTCAAGGTGCCGCCGGCCGACCCCAAGTCCGCCGCCCGGGCCCCGGCCTCAGGGAATGCCGTTGCCCAAACGAAGGAGACGCAGGAGGAGCGCCTGGAACGCATCCGCCGGGGAGTCCGCTCGATCCCTGCGTCTAGCGTGAAGGGGGTTGCCGGCAGCGGCAGCGTCGGCGCCGGCGTCGGCGCTGCCGGGTCCCGGCCTCCCGTCAGTGCAGACCAGATCCGGCAGCGCCTCCTCAGTGGCTTGCAGGGCCTCGGCGATGGCACGGGCGCTGATGGGAGCGGCGGTGGGCGGGGCCGGGGCGTAGGTGGCGGCTCAGGCAATGGTCGCGATTCGGCTAGTGGTCGTGGAGAGGGTGGGGGTGGCACGGGGCACGGTGCGGGCGGCGGCCACGGCGACGGCGGCGGTGGCAGCGGCGGTGGCAGGGGTGCCGGTCGCGGCGAGGGCAGTGGCCCCGGCAGTGGCCTCGGTGACCCTTTCTACACCGCCATAGGCGCCGCACTCTACGAAGCCTGGGTACCGCCATCCCGGGACGATGTCGGGGGTGGCAACCCGACCGTCGGGGTCAGGATTACGTTGCGCTTCGACGGCACGATCACGGCCTTCCAGCTCAGTCGGCCGAGCGGCAACACGGCTATGAATGCCAGTGTCGAAGCGCTGATGCGCAGCCTGCGACGGTTGCCGGCCCCAGCGTCGTTCGGGTTCACGGAACGGGTCAAGACCATCGAGGTGCGGTTTGGGCTGGATGCGGTCGGGCGTGGGTAAGTGTCGAAACTCGGCCGGCGGTGGGCAGGGGTCTGCCACGGGGTGGGCTGGGTATGCAGCAGGCCGACTGCCGGGCTCCGGCAGTTGGCCAGGCGGGATTGGGCCATGAGGCGTATCGGGCTTGCAGCGTTGGTTTCCGCGGCGATCCATGCGGCCGTGCTGCTTGGGGTCTGGGCCGGGGTGGCCACGCTTTCCCCGCCCGTGTTCAGCGTGTCCCTCGAGATGTCCCTCCTGCCAGGCGTACTCGCCGTGAGTGAGTTCGCAGCGGCGGCGCCAGCCGCGGTGGTACCGCCACCAAAGCCGGTGCCCGTCGTGCCGCCGGAACCGCCGCCGGTGGTGCCGCCGAAGCTGGAGCCGGTGGTGCCGCCGAAGCCGGAGCCGGTGGTGCCGCCGGAAGCGCCGCCGGTGGTGCCGCCGAAGCCGGAGCCGGTGGTGCCGCCGAAGCCGGAGCCGGTGGTGCCGCCGGAACCGCCGCCGCCGGCAGAGGCGGTCCAGCGGACTGCGCCCGTGCCCCCGGTCCCGCCGCCGCCGGCACCGGCTGGCGGCTCTTCGGCTGGAGGCGCTGCCGGGCAGCCCTTGGCTTCGGCGGTTGCGGCGCAGGCTGACGGCGAGGGCGCGCCGGTCGCTCTCGGCCAACCGGGGGGCGGCAGCGGTCTTGGCAGCGGTGCGGGGATGGGTAGTGCGGCCGGGGCGGGCGGTGGGGTTGGCAGCGGCGTGGGAGAGGGTACCGGTTCCGGTGGCACTGGCGGCACCGGCACCGGCAGCGGCGACGGTCCAGGGGGGATGGGTGGTGGCGCCTCGGCGGTGGACACTCGCGCCTTCGCGGAGCACTTGCGCCGGTTCATCAGTTACCCACTCCGGGCTCGGATCAGGGGCTGGGAGGGGAACGTGTCGGTGTCTTTCAGGCTGGCCGCGGACGGGCGGGCACACGACGTCCGGGTAGTCGTGAGCTCTGGCTTCCTGGCGCTTGACCGCAGCGCCGTGGACGCGGTGCGTAGGGCCTCGCCGTTCGCACCGGCTCCGGGTCGTGAGCTTGCGCTCATCCTGCCGGTCACCTACTGCCTGCGCTGACCGCCGCTCGCGGGCCGCTCCGCGCGCGCTCCGACGGTTTATCGCGCCTCTGCCGCGTGGCGTTTCGTTGGCGGGTGGATATATTACCGCGGAACGATGCGGGAGGCCTGCGCCCGAGGGCCCTGGGTATGCCCCGCTGGCGCTCGCAGAGCTCACCGCGTGAGCACAGGCCGACATGAGTTCAGATCCCAAGACCGGCGCCGCCTGGCGGTCCGAGTATCCGTTTGAGCCGCACTACCTCGACGTGCACGGCCAGCGCCTGCATTTCGTCGACAGCGGCTCGGGCCCGGCCGTCGTCATGTTGCACGGCAATCCGACCTGGTCTTTCATGTACCGCCACCTGATCACGGGCTTGGCGCCCACGCATCGGGCCATCGCCCCCGACCACCTGGGTTGTGGGCTGTCGGACAAGCCCCAGACTCCCGCCTGCCGCCTGACGGATCACATCGCCAACCTGGAGCTGCTGCTCAACGATCACCTGCGTCTGAAGCGGCTAAGCCTGGTGGTTCACGATTGGGGTGGCGCCATCGGTATGGGCTATGCCGTGCGCCATCCGGAGCGTATCGAGAAGATTGTGGTGCTGAACACGGCGGCCTTTCTGCTGGGCCGCTGTCCGTGGCGCATTCGGATCTGCAAGGTTCCCGGCTTCGGGACGTTGGCCATCCGGGGCCTGAACGGCTTTGCCCGAGCCGCGCTGACCATGGCCGTAGGGAAGGGCCACCGGCTCGACGCTAACGCGCGCGCTGGCCTACTCTATCCCTACGACTCCTGGTGCAACCGGGTGGGGACGCTGCGCTTTGTTCAGGATATCCCGTTGTCGTCGTGCCATCCGACGTGGGACACGATAGCGACGATCCAGAAGAGCCTGCACCTGCTGGCCGACAAGCCGATGCTCATCTGCTGGGGCGGTCAGGATTTCTGTTTCAACCAGAACTACCTGGCGGTCTGGCAGCGCTACTTCCCTCGTGCCGCAGTCCAGCGCTTTGCTGACGCGGGGCACTATGTGCTCGAGGACGCGCATGACCGCATTGTGCCTGCGGTGCAGGGCTTTCTGGCCGAGACGGCGGCGCCCTGACGGCGTTCATCGTCGCGTACAGTTCCTCCGCATATGCTCACTGCCCAGTTCGCGCCAGCCTCGATCTCGGGCTGTCGGTGCTTGCATTCCAGCGGCTGGGGCTAAGGTACGCGCCGTGACTGCAGCGACGTCGCCGGGCCCCAACCATGAGGCGTGGAATCCATGACTGAGATGACCAGTGTTGAACGCATCCGCAACATCCTCCACCGCGAGCCGGTAGACCGCATTGGGCTGTTTGAGCACTTCTGGGGGGATACCCTGCAGAAGTGGCAGGCGGACGGCAGTATTCAGCCGGGGCAGGACCTGGACACCCACTTTGGTTTCGACCTCAGCACCTGCTGGTGTTTCAACTGCGTGGCGAATCTCGACTTTACGCCCATCGTTCTGGAGGAGACGGACGAAACCCGATTGGTCAAGGACGGCAACTACGCCACCATGCGCAGCCACAAGCTGCACTCGTCCACGCCCGAACACGTCGATTTCGAGGTCAAGGAGCGCGCCGCCTGGGAGGAGAAGATCAAGCCGCATCTCTTCCCCGAACGCCGACGCATCAACGTGGAAGGCTATCGCAACGCCAAGCAGGCCGCTGCCGCGGCTCAGCGCTTCTTCTGCTGGGCCGGAGTCAACGCCTTCGAGCAGATGCATCCGATCTGCGGCCACGAGTACATGCTCATGGGTATGGCCATGGACCCGGATTGGGTCAAGGACATGGTCAACACCTACGCCGACCTGACCATCGGCCTGATGGAGATCCTGTTCGCCGAGGAAGGGAAGCCGGACGGCGTCTGGTTCTACGAGGATATGGGCTTCAAGTTCCGGCCCTTTATGTCCCCGGCGATGTACCGCGACATCGTCATGCCGGGACACCGTAAGACCATCGACTACTGCCACAGCCTGGGGCTGAAGGTCATCATGCACTCCTGCGGTTTCATCGAGCCCCTGCTACCGGGTATGATCGAGGCGGGGATCGACTGTCTGCAGGTGATGGAAGTCAAGGCGGGCATGGATCCGCTGCGCATCAAGCGGAATTTCGGCGATAAGATCGTGCTGTTTGGTGGGATGGACGCCTGCAACCTGGTGGCCAACGATATTCCCGCCATCCGGGCCGAGTTGGCGGCGAAGGTCCCGGTGCTCATGCAGGATTCGGGGTACATCCTGCATTCGGATCATTCGATTCCGACCACCACGGACTACGCTACCTACCGCTTCTTCGTCGACGAAGGACTGCGCATCGGAACCTACCGGTGAGCGGCGGCGCTGCCGCGGCCCCGGATGGCCGCGGCGGCAGCCTGTAGGGCAAGCAGGCAGACTCCCCCGCCGCGGTCATTCGAGCAGGGCGTTGTTGTCGTACATGCTCTTCAGGAACGCGACGAAATCGTTCTTCCGCTCCGTGCCCATCCACTCGATGGCCACTTTCGGGTGCTCATTCAGGGCGCCCGTGATCAGGTAGGGTATGTGGTAGCCCCAGTTGATCTGCTCCTGGAGCGGCAACAGGTGCGTCTGGATGGCCTCGAGCAGTGGCAGCAGTCGGTACTTTGGGTTCTTGAGGTAAGTGATCAGGATTTCCAGCGGGCAGTTGCCGGGCCCGCGACCCAGACCGAGCAGAGTCGCGTCCAGCATGTTGCAGCCCTCAACGATACCGGTGACGGTATTCGCAAAGGCGAGCTGCATGTTGTTGTGGGTATGAATGCCGATCGTCTTGTTGGGTAGCGCACTGCGGTACTTGCGCACGAGGTCCTGAATCTGTTCGCCGTAGAGACTGCCGAAGCTATCGACGAGGTAGAACGTCGGTACTCTCGAGGCGGCGATATCACGCAGGCCCTCATCGAGCGCCCGTTCCTGCACTTTCGAGACGGCCATGAGGTTGACCGCGACCTCGTACCCCTTATCCATGCAGGCCTCGGCAAGGTGGATGGCCTTGTCGACCTGGTGGATGTAGCAGGCCACGCGGATCAGGTCGATCACGCTCTCGGACTTTTCGGGGATCGCCTTCAGGTCAACCCGGCCGATGTCCACCATGGCCGAGAGTTTCGTGCCGGTCTGGTTGTCGCCGACGATCCTGCGCACATCCTTCTCATCGCAGAATCTCCAGGGCCCGTTGCTCTCGCGCGGGATGATTCTGTCGTCACTGATATAGCCGACCTCCATGTAGTCGACACCTGCCTCCACGCAGGCTTTGTAGACCCCTCTGACAAACTCGTCAGGGAACCTCCAGTCGTTCATCAGGCCGCCGTCACGCACCGTACAGTCAACAATCTTGATTTCTTTCCTGTACATACTCTCCGGTCATCCTTGTTGGTCAGGCTGTCCTTTGCTTTCGAGCAGGCGCACGATCTCCTGGTCGATGGCGTCGATCTCGGCCCTGACCGGCACGATACGGTGAATCTAGGCGCCGAAGACCACGAATGCAATGGTTATGGATGAGATCGCCGGTCGGTGCGCGGTGGGAGGTCGGCGTGCCGGGTGCCCTGGGCGCCGACTCGTCAGTGACTCAGTCCCGACAGACCGTTACTGCTGGGCGTGGTGGCGGGCCGTGCCGTTTACTCGGACACGCTGAACAGCCGCGTCTGGGCGGGCTCGAAGGGGCAGTCGAACTCGCGGCCCTGGCCTTGCCAGTCGCTGAACTCGTCGAGCACGTGGACCGCCTGGGGCCAGCGCAGCCGGGCTGGGCTGGTGGCGGTTGAACAGGTGACGCTGAGCAGGCCGGCGGAGGCATGGACGACGTAGCCTGCCGGCGCGTAGCAGTGGACGCCAGCGCGTTCGGCCAGTTCCCGCAGCCCGGTGGTGGGGGGGCTGGCGCGCCGGAGCAGACGCCCGCCCGCGGGTAGCTCGCGCTCGCCGTCGGCATCTGCCGGCAGGCCCAGCAGTCGGGCCGGGTTCTCGGGGCGCCAGGCGCCGGTATCCGGGTCCACCCGGCCTGCCGCCCCGACGACGAGCAGGGTGCGTCCGCCGCGCTCGACGGCTGTCTGCAGGGCCGCCAGGTCGGCGGCGGTGGCGGCCTGGGCGCCGGCAATCACCACCAGCTTCACCCGTGCCGGGATGCGGTTGAGGTCGGAGAGCAGCCACACCCCCACCGGGGCGCCGGTGAGCATCAGGTCCCGCAACAGGCGCTTGTGGGTGGCGACCTGGAGGGTGCTCTCGGGTGGGAACCAGGCGAAGGAGGTGTCGTCGACCAGGAAGGCGATCTCGTCGGCAGCGGTGCGATCACGCTCCAGGGCGCGGGCGGCCAGGCGCGCCAGGTTGCCGAACTCGTGCTGGAGTGCCTCGTCATGGTGCCAGGTGGCCATCAGCGAGAAGCGCTGCGAGACGTAACCATTGGCGAGATCGGCGGCGCACTCGCGACGGTGCATCTCGATGGCGGCCGCGCGCGGGTCGCTGGCGGCGTAGGGAGTGTTCCAGATCAGCGGGTGGAGCCAGGAGAAGAGGTCGTTCTCATTGCAGTAGAACTTGCCGGCGGCCTGGATGCTGCGGGTGGCGGTGACGGGCGGGTTGGCACCGCCGTGGAGGAGCCGGAAGTCGTGGAGTGGGATGCCCGCCAACAGGTCGAGATTCGGGTCGTCGAGGATGGGGCGCAGGCCGAACTGGCCGCTCATGGCCTGCCGCGGTTCGCCGGCCAGTTGGATGACGTAGCCGAGGAAGGCGCCCGTGAGGGTGCGCCCAGCGGTCTCCTGCTTGACCACCTTGGCAAAGCGGGAGAGGGTCGTCGCGGTGATCTCGTTCAGAAAGCGATGGAAGAAGGCGGCACGGCGGCCAGCGGGGGTATCCGGGTAGAGATCCGCACCGGGCAGCGAACGCAGGGACGGCGCCGGGATGGGCGTGTCCTCGTCGGCCCCGGGGAGAGCGCGGGCTGTCAGCCAGGCGCGGAAAGCCTTCTGCATGGGTGCCGAGTAGTCGGACCACTTGCCGTCGTTGCAGCCCCAGGCGAACCACTCTTCGGTGACCTCGCACATCAGCCAGATGCCGGCCAGGTGTCGCGACCAGGGCTGGGCCTTGGCGTAAGCGATGAGGGCGCGCAGAGCCGCCTCCTGATCGCGCTGCCAGACCGCGGAGGCGAGCGAGGCGGCCCGTGTGGCCCCGCTCTCCTCCCAGATCAGGTCGCCCTGCGGGGTGCGAATGCGCACCAGTTCTGACTCGTGCTCCTGGAGCCAGAAGGGCGGCAGGGCCAGGGAGGTACGCAGGAACAGGGCGGCCTGCGGATTGGCCTGCAGCGCCATGCCCACCTGCTCCTCGAGTTCCGCGAAGTCCCAGACGCCGGGCGCGAGCAGGGTTGGGCTGGTGACATTGTGGATGTGGCGGCCGGCGGCCACGGCGATACAGAAGACGGTGGCACCATGGGCCCCGAACTCGCTGACGTTGCCGGGCTGGAAGTCGTACGAGGCGTAGCCCTGCCAGAGCAGGGGCTTGCCATTCAGAAAGGGCGTTGGCACGCCGTGGTGCAGGCGGCGTTCCGTGCGGGGCAGGCCAGGCTTGGTCCGGTTGGTGCAGGCGGTCAGGGCCTCGGCGTTGGGAACACGCAAGCCGTCGACGGCCAATCCGAAGGTCAGCGGTCCCGAGGCGATCCAGTCCGGGCCTTCGCTGTCGAGGCGGCACGTCCCGTGCCCGAGGGTCGCGACTTCCGCAGTCGTCAGCCGGCGGCGCCAGAGCACGCGCTCGGCCCGTCGCGCCTCGATGCAGACATCCCGTCCGGTCAGCGCGGCCGTCGTCTGCACAGCGACGGCGAAGCGCTTGCCGGCCGTGATCTGCGCCGGCGCCCGCAGGGTAGTCGCGTCGACGCCAGACGGCAAGGGATAGACCACGGTCAGCGCGGCGAGTTCGAACTCGTGCACCGTGCCGGGGCGGAGGCCTTCGATGTCGATGCGCAGGCAGTTGGAGGGCCAGCGTGGGACGGAGAGGGCGCCCGGAGTGAGGGCGCGGCTGTCGGCGAAGCGGTAGCACAGTTCCTGCTCGGACCCCGGCCCCACCTCGACGGCGGTACCGATGGCCCAGGACGCGCCGCTGTTCTCGCGCACCGGCTGCCAGGGCATCTCGTCGAGCACCAGGCCGACGCGGACCGGCGTGGGTCCGAGGTTGCGCAAGGTGAAGCGGACCTCGGTGGGCGCGCGGCGGACGCGGTCGGTGACCACGAGGTGGACCGTGGGCCGCTCCTTGGTCGCCACCCGCAGGCTGCTGCGAGGCTGGCCCGCGCGCGTCATGAGGCGCAGATCACACTGGGCGTAGGTGGTGGCGCGCCATTCCACATCGCCCATGGGTGCCACGCCGCAGCCGGTCTCGAAGACGTTGCGTCGGTCGACCTGCGGTCGTGAGTAGGCATCGTCGGGGTAGACCGTCCAGGCCGGCGCGGCCGGTTCCTGGGCCAGGGCGCCCGCGACCGCCGCCAGAAGGGTGGTTATCAGGGCTTTCAGGTGCTCGTACTTCTGGCACATCGGGTGCCCTTTCAGGCTTGCAGCCAGTGGTCCACCGGCCGGGTCAGGAACTCCTCCAGCGGGATGCCATCGCCGCCCACCCGCAGGGCGCACTTGGGTTTGAACGCCTCGGCAAAGGCGCCCAAGCCGGGCAGCGCCTCGGGGGCGCGCCCGCTCTTGACCTCGATGGCGACCAGCGTGCGTCCCGCCCGCACCACAAAGTCCACCTCACGGTTGCGCTCGCGCCAGTAGTACGCCGCGCAGACGCCGCAGGCCGCTGCATTGGCCAGGTGTGCGCCCACGGCCGGCCACCGCCTGCATGAAGCGCCTCGGCTCGATGGGTCGGGCGTGAAGGGTCTGAGAGAAAGGCGCCCGCCGGAAAGGCATACCTGTGCTTGTGGCCATGATACTGAGTAATTTTACGCAGTAATGAGAGTAAATCAACCCATTTGCGTCTCGGGGCCGCGGGCACACATTAGCGCACCTGGGGGCGATCATCCATAGCGGCTGCGTGCCAGCGCTCGGTGCGTTGCCAACCTGCGACGGGGAGGGTTCCGATGAGGGCTCTGGTGACTGGCGTCGGGTTTGTGCTGGTGGCGGTGGTTGCTCAGGCCGCCACGCCGGACATTTTTGCTGGTCGGGACAGCGCCGGCGCGCCGGCGGGCTGGACGGCCCAGTTCGGTAGCCCGCCGGCACGGGTTGAGGCACTCCCCGACGGCGCTTGCACGGTTCTCGAGGGTACCTTCAAAGGCGCCGGGGACCGCCTGTGCTGGGACTGGAACGGGCCGCTCGATCTTTCCCAGGCCGACGTCGTGAGCCTGGAAATACGTTCGGAGAATGGTGGCCTGGTGGGCAATCTCGGAGTGTACTTCGGTGCGCCGGGGGGCTGGTATGCCGCCTTTGGCTGGGGCGGTCCGGCAGACGCCTGGACGCGCCGCACCTGGCAACTCGGCGACTTCGGGAGCGAGGATAAGCCGGCGGGCTGGGATCAGGTCAACTGCTTCCGCTTTTCGGTCTGGGGCACGGCGCCAGGCCGGGTGACCTTTCGCCTGCGCGGCTTCCGGGCTCTGCCCCGTGACCTGCAGCGTAACTTCCTGCGCAACGGTAGTTTCGAAATCCCTGGCCCGCTGCCCTATGCCTGGGGCAACGGTCACTGGGGCCTGGGCAACCTCCCCTGGGCCGCCGATACGGCCCTGTGGCGCCGTCACTTCGCGCTGGATTCGGAGGTGGCCCGGGGTGGGCGCCAGAGCCTGCGTGTGGTCAATGCACCCGACCTGCCGCGACTACAGGCCCAGTCGGCGTGGTTCGGCCTGCCGGGGGCGCCGGGCTCGACCTACAGCGCGTCTGCCTGGCTGCGCGCCGACCGCGACGGCCTGCCGGTCACACTCGCGTGCGGCGAGCGCAGTGCGAGCGTGCAGGTCGGCAGAGCCTGGCAACGCGCCATCCTGCCGGGGATCGAACCCGGGTCGCAGCAGCGGCTCGCCCTCGCGGCGGCGGCCGTCGGGACGCTCTGGATCGACGCGGTACAGGTTCAGGCCAGTGGCCAGGATACGGAGACCTTCCATCCCCATCCGGAGGACGACGGCCTCTGCCAGCGTGAAGCCCAGGTGGACTGGTCGTCGCCTCGCCGTACGGCGGAGGTCGCCGCCGGCCGGCGCACGACCGGTCCGCTCACACCCGCCAAGGTCGCAATCGATAGCGACGGTCGTTTCCTGGTCGACGGTCAGCCCTATCTGCAGCACTCCCTTGGTCTCGAGTTCATCTCAGATCCGGCGCTGTTGGAGGTGCCGGCGGCGGCAGGTTTTGCCGAGGTCTGCATCGAGGTCAACAGAGGCATCACCACCGACCAGCTCAAGGCCTGGTTCGACCGCTGTGCCGAACTCGGCCTGCGGGTCATCCCCTGGCTCGATGGCGACATCCCCTTGGAGCGTTTCCGCAGTCATCTCATCGCCCTTAAGGAGCATCCGGCCCTGCTTTGCTGGTACGTCTTTGACGAGCCCAGCGGCGAGCGTTTCGCCGAGGCGAACCGGCGTCTGGCTCTGGCGCACGAACTTGACCCCAGCCACCCGGCGCTGATCAACTACCTGGGTGACAAGCTGACCGGGCACCTGGGCGATCTCTACTCGACCGACATCTACCCCATCCCCAACAGCACGCCCAGCGCCGCCATCCAGGGCGTGGCGGGCATGGCCGCGGCGGCTGCCAAGGAGCGCAAACCGGTGTGGATGTGGCTGCAGGGTACAGGCTATGCGTACTCGATGGATCGCGAGCCGACGCCGCGTGAACTGTCGTGCATGGTCTATGGTTCGCTCATTGCCGGGGCGCGGGGGCTCTACTACTTCGCGCAGATCCCGCGCTCGCCGGGCTGCTGGGCGGAGATGCGCGCCCTCTGCGCCGAACTGCCGCGATTGGTTCCGGCTCTCGGCAGCCTGGAGGCCGCGCCCGCCCTGCGCTGCGACTCCCCGCGCCTGATGGCGCAGAGCTACCGGCAGGGAAACGAGATCTGGGTGCTTGCCGTCAATACGGGCCGAGAAGCCTGTGTGCCGACGCTGGGGCTGGCCCTGCGTGCCGCTACGGCTGAGGTCGTCTTCGAGGGGCGCGAGGTCGCGCTCACGGATGGCGGCTGGAGCGACCGCTTCGGTCCCTACGAGCGTCATGTCTATCGGTTGCTGGGTCCGCCGTGAGATCCGCGGCGGCAAGGAGAGAGGTCATGTCTTGCAGGCCACGGTTCGCGGCAGGGGCGGTGGCGGCAGTGCTGACCGCAGGTGTGCTGGCCGGGCGTGCCGAGGAGGGAGGCGAGATGAAGACAGCAGCCGTCAAAGGCGAGGAGCGGGTCTGTATCGAGAGCGTGGACCGCTACCGCGTCTGCGAGCCTCTGTTCGAGTGTGTACGGGTGGTGTTGGCGCAGCGCGGCGAGAGCTACTCGGCCGACTACCTGCAGGGCATCTCCGGCGCCGCCTTCCGTATTGCCGGGATCTGCCCGTGCGCCCCTACCTGCAGCGCGGCCATGTCGACCGAGGCGCTGGTGGAGTTGCTTGGTTACACGGCCATGCGTCTGATTCTCGAGGACAAGGGCGCCACCAAGGTCAGGGATCTCGCGGACGCGCTGGAGGCGAATGGCAAGGTACTGCCTGCTGAGGCCACGCTGGCGACGCCCGCGCTGCGCGAACTCCGCACCGAGTTGCTGGCGATCACTGCGGCGGTCAAGGGCGAGATTCGCGCCGGGCGTGCCGCCATCGTCTGGCATGCCTTCACCAACGCCGAGTACGACGTCGTCGCCGGCTTCGACGATGCCAAGGGCACCTTTCTCGGCCGGGGCTCGTATGCCGGGGGCGAGGCCGAACTGGCGACGGCCCCGCAGACGCGCACGTTGACGGCAGTCTATATCGGCGGGCCGCCGGGGGCGATTCTGGTCGGTGCGAAGCGGGGTACCTTCGCGGCGCGCCAAGCCGAGATTGCAGCCCTGCAGGAGGCCGTTCGCCATGCTCACTCCAGCAAGAACCAGGAGAAGGTCGGTAAGGAGCCGTGGGTCATGCTGGAGGGTCTGGCGGCCTACGACCAGTGGCTCCGGCACTTTGGCGATCCGGCGGCCAAGCGCGGCCTTGGCGACGCCTACTGCTACGGCATCTACCGCAGCACCCACCGTGCTGCCGCCGGTTTCCTGCGTGAGATCGCGCCGCGGTACCCCCGGGCGCAGGCGCAACTCGCCGTGGCGGCCGGGCATTTCGAGAATGAGGCCAACACCCTCAGGGATGCAGAGGGGCTGCTCTGGTGGACGTCGCCAGAGGGACCTGACGCCGCGCGGAATGAGCGTGTCGTGGGGGTCCTCAGCAGGGCTCGCGCCGAGTATGCTGCGGGTATGGATGCCATCATCGTGGCGCTGACAGCGCTCGGCGCCGGGGTCGGGATCTCGGCGCCGGTGCCGGAGTAGAGTTGCCGGAGCCGCAGGCGTGGCGCGGTTCCCGCCGCCGCGGCGCGCCGCTCCACCCGGATGCGGGTGGCCGTAACGCAGATGTGTGTGGAAGAGGATATTCTGACCATGCCGACAGTCCCAGGAATCAGGGTATCTGCAGCCGGTCTGCTGGCGACCGCCTGCGTGATGCTGGCGACGACGCCCGTGGATGCCGCCGGCGCCATCAAGGTCGACGTGGATGCCGCACGAGTGATAGCCACCGTCCCGGAGCTGTACAATGTCGGTTACAACGGCTGGGGCGATATCACCTATCCGACCGCGGTCGCGTCCCTGAACGATGTCCAGGTGAAGTACTGCCGTATTGTTGCCCAACTGCGGGAGCTCTGTGGAGACCGGCCGGGTGACTACCGCTGGGAGTACGTCACGCCGCCTGATCAGGGGCTGGGCTTCGTCTCAAGGATCAGGAAGCTCATCGAGAACGGCTGGACCCCCATCATCGCCTTCTCGTTGCATGGCGGCTACGCCGATCTGCCGAGGTGGTTCCACGGTGAGAATAACGACCAGGCGACCAAGGCTTGGTTCCGCTACAACGGCGATGGCTCGGCGGCGGCGGATGGGAACGGAGACCAGTATGGAGCCCTGACGCGCATCGCGCACGCCACCGTCGCCAAGCTCGCCGCCGAGGGCCTGAAAGGTCTATGCTGGGAGACGATCTACGAGATGGGCGCCGAGATGCCGCTCGCGGAGATCCATTACCACGTGGCCAGAGGGATTCGGGACGGGGATGCGTCGGCGACGATCATGGGCCCCGCAACCTGGCCAGGCTGGACCGTAGAGGAGCGCTTCCTCAAGCCCTATCTGGCCAAGTACGGTCCCGAGCTGCTGGACTATGTAAGCCTGCACTGGTATGGCTCTGGCGATCATGAACTCTGGGCTCTGGGGTTCAAACCCGAGACCGATATCGTCACCATGGCCGACCGGAAGTACCTCGAGTACCTGCTGAGCATGACGCCGAAATACGCCCTGTGGACACAATCACTGCGCACGCTCCTCGACGACCGGGCCCTGAACCCGAGCGGGAAGCACATCGGTATTGCCTACACCGAGTTCGATGTGGTCGCGCAGTCGCCCTACCAGCGCAATCCGGAAAACCCGGCTTGGCCAGACTACGACCCCGCCGCGGACTGCTACGTCAACAGTAACGTCTACGGCGGAGTCTGGAGCGCCTCGGTACTCTGCAATCTCGCGGCGCAGGGCAAGGCGGACGTGGTCTGCAAGTTCAACGCCAGGAACTACTACGGGCTGATCGATAATGGCCTGGAAAAGACTTACTACCGGCAGCCTGTCTGGTTCGCCTGGAAGTTGCTTCAGCAGAGAGCCGGGATGAAGCGTGGCGCGACGATGATTTCGGCCCGTGTGGAAGCAACGGCCGGCCCCTCGGAGGCCGAGGTGTTTGCGATCGGGGATGCCGGCCGGCCGAGGGTGATCCTGATCAACAAGAGCTTCCGTTCCTGCACGGCGGAGTCGTCGGTCCTGAACCTGACCAGCGGCGCGTGGGTCGTCACCCGGTACCTCTATGATCCCAGCCGTACCGCGCGATTCATCGGGCGGAAGCCCGGTTCCGCCGCCGAGGGGACCTTCGAGGGGGCGCCCGCCGCGGACAGTAAGAACGCGGTGTCCCTGCTGCCTGCGGACAGCTTTACGGTGCACGCTGACGGCGGCGCGTTGCGCCTACCCGTGGTGACCTGTCCGCCGCTGAGCATCACCGTCTTGGCGTTTGAGCGTGGGTGATAAGTCGGGCTGGCCGCAAGGGGAGTTCGCTGATGAGAGCAGGGCTGCTGGTGAGTCTGCTGGCACTGTCGGCGCTGCCGGGGGCTGCGTTGGCGGCCCCGAGCGTAGCCGTGCTCGACGAGCCCGGTTTCCCCTACTTTGCAGGTTACGCGGGGCTGGCAGCGCCGGACATGGTGGCGTATCTGCAGCGCCTCGGGCTGTCGGCGCGAGGCTTGAGCGCGCGGGAGTTGGCCGATCCGGCGGTATTCAATGCGGAGCGGTACTACTGCCTGGTGCACATCTACGGAAACTGTTTCCCGCTGGCCGCGGCCCAGAACGTGCAGGCCTTCCGGAAGGCGGGTGGGGGACTGATCGGGACGGTGGTACCGTTCTGCCATCCGTGCGTACAGCCGGGGGTGGCCGAGTGGACCGCTATGGCGCAGCCCGCCGATCAGGTGGAGCGGCGTGACGATCCCGAGCAGGCGGGGAATGCGTGCCTGATGGTGGCGAAGACCAGCCCGCTGGCCAACTGGGTGGGGGCCGTGTCGACGCGGGTGCCGGTGCGGGCGGGCGAGACGGTGCGGATCGCGGCGCGCGTGCGGACAGAAGGCGGACTCGGGACGCGGGAGACCGACTGCCTGTACCTGCGCTTCTTCGCGAAGGGCGGCACGTTCCTCGGACAGTGGGGACCGCCGTTCCCGCCGCCGGCGCCATGGCGGCGGGTAAGCCAGGAGGTGGTGGCGCCGGCCGGGGCTGAGGAAATGGACATCTGTCCGGCCTTGTGGGCGACCCCGGCGACGCTGTGGCTGGACGACGTGACGCTGGAGTGCGGGGATCGGCCGGGTGAGAACCTGGCGCCGAATGGGAGCTTCGCCGCGACGGGCGGGGCGTGGAAGGACCTTGGGCATGTCCAGAAGTGGGTAACGCACGAAGAGGGGCTGGCGATGGGCGGCTTCCACACCCCGGGTCCGGCGCGTGGCGGGCTGGAGTACCACGGGGACGTCGATCCGCTGGGGCTCGGGGCGCTGGACTGGGCACGCTGGCGCGGGCTGTGGGAGCGGCTCGCCATGACCACGCAGACGCTGGATCCGGGGACGCTGCCGGCGCTGGACGAGGTGGTGAACGTGCTGAGTTTCACGGAGGCGGGGCAATCATGGCCGGTGATCGCGGTGGTGCGGCACCACTGCGCCCCGTGCAAGGGCGCGGTGGACGTCTGGGCCGGAGGCCAGTTGTTCGCCACCCACGGCGTGCAGAGTCCGGTGGACCAGCGCGAGGTGGTGGCGCGGGCGGCGGTGTACATCGGGGCAGAGAAGGGCGTCCTGGCGCACGAGCGGCGAGAGGCGATCCTGGCCACGGCCGCTGCCCTCTACCAGCGGGATCAGCCGCGAAAGGGCGTGACCCTGCCAGAGGAGGCGAAGCCAACCGCCACGGTCTTCCCGCAGTCGCCGCGGCCGTCGCCGCGGCTGAGCGTGGCGGACATCCGTTTTGCGGCGACCGACGAGAAGCTGTTGCTCACGACGCTGCAGGGGCTGGTGAACCGCACCCTACCGCGGCTCTACTACGTTGCCTCGGTGGTGCCGGGGGACCCGCCGGTGGATGAACAGTGGTTGGCGTGGCTGCAGGAGCGCGGGGACGTAACGGCGGTGGACCGGGTGGCGTCGCCGCGCGCGCTGCTGGCGACCTACCGTGACGTCTTTCGCGGGCTGGTGGTGTACGACCCGGCGGTGCCGGCGACGGTGAATGTGGCGACGTCGATAGCGGCCCTGGAGAACGTGCTGGCCGCTTCGCCACGGCTGGCCGACGAGTTGAAGCTGCCGGTGGTGGCGGACCTGCGTGGGCGGTGGCTGACCAATGCGGCGGCGTTGGGCTGGGCGGTGGCCGAGTTGTGGCCAAAGATGAATCAGCGCCTGCTGGCGACCAACGCGCCAGGCTGGCCGCTGTTGGCGGACTACCTGGTGGCGCACCGGGTGTTCAGTTTCTGGATCACGGGTCCGGTCGACGGGCGACCGCCGGTGGGGAGCCCGCTTGCGGAGCAGTTGGTCATCGACCACCTGCTGGCGCGCACGCCGGCGAATGTAGGGCTGATTGGCGCTCCGTGGAACGGCGACAATGTGGGGATCCAGGAGGGGATGGGGGTCAGCCTGTTCAGCCGCTACGGGAAGTTCCTGTCATGGTCGGCGGATGTGCCTAACCTGACGGTGCATAGCGGGGCAGGGGCGCGCCAGCCGTTTCGGCATCGGCCCGCGGCGCCGCTGCCGTTGGACCGCAGCAAAGTCTACCTGGCGATGATGGTATCCGATGGTGATGCGCCCATCAACTGGGCGGCTTTTTTTCGCACCGCCTACTGGAACGACCCGGTGCGCGGGCAGTTTCCCTTGACCTGGTCGGTCGGGCCGACAGTGTTCGACCTGATCCCGGACATCATGGACTACGTGCGCGACCGGGCGAGCGTCAACGACTGCTTTGTGACCGCGTGCTCGGGGGTAGGGTACTGCTACCCGGACGTCTACGGCGAGCAACTGGCGGACCCGCAGGGGACGTTCGACGGGTTCGTGAAACGCACCGGGGAGTACATGGAGCAGCACGACCTGCACGGACTGTGGACGCACACGGCTTCGGGAGCGACGTTGCGCGAGTTCGCGGCGAGGATTCCGGTGCTGCGCTACGCGCTGCCGGATTACGGGCGGGCCCCCACAACCACGGCGGGGAACGCAATTGCCGTGCTGCCGCGGGGCGTGCCGGCGTTCCATGCGGTGACGTCGTTCAACCTGGCACTGGGGCAGGAGGCGACGATGAAACTGATGCTGGATGACCTCCGCGCCTACACGCCGCCGACGCGTCCGGCGTTCATGCACGCATTTGTGCAGTGTTACCCGTGGACGCCGACCCGGCTGCAGCAGGTCCTGGAGCAGTTGGGGCCGGAGTATGTGCCGGTGCGGGCGGATGAGTTGGGGAGGCTGTGGGCGGAGGCGGGCAACCGTGAGCCCTGAACCGTGAACGAGGGCTGTCCGGGGGGGTGTGCGATGCTCAGAAGAGCTGTTTGGTTGTGTGCTCTTGGCGTGCTGTTGGCCGCGGCCCAGGAGCCGTACCCGGTGCCGGAGCCGCGGCCGGTCAGCGGACCGATCCTGGTCGGGAGCTACTACTTCCCGGGCCACTTCAACGCCGCGCGCTGGGTGCCGATGGCGCAGGCGGGGTTCCCTTTCCCACTGCTGGGGTACTACCGCGACGGGGAGCCCGTGGTTTCGGACTGGCACATCAAGTGGGCCGTGGAGCACGGCATCAGCTTTTTCGTCTTTGACTGGTACTACGACTACAAGACAGGGAACGTACTGCAGCACAATGACGCATTGGATCGTGGTTTCCTGCGGGCGCAGTACCGCGGCTCAATGAAGTTTGCCATCTTCTGGTGCAATGAGGAGGTCTGGGAGCCAGACTACACCGAGGAGCAGATGCTCGTGCTGGCGCGGACGTTGCGCGACCGCTACCTGACTCAGCCGAACTACCTGACCTTCGGCGGCAAGGCGGCCCTCTTCATCTCGCAGCCATGGCGACTGACCAAGCGCTTTGGCGTCCAGGGCTGCGCGGAATTGTGGCGCAAGCTGAGTGCCGAGGCGGGGGTGGAGATCCTGCCGATTGCGCTGGCGCACAGCGATCAGGAGACACTGGCGCAGGCGGGGTATGGGGCCGTCACCGCCTACAACTACGCCGCTGTCAACGTGCCGGAAGGACAGCTTTCGGCCCCCTACGACACCATGGTGACGGGCTATGTGGACACCTGGAAACAGGCGACGGCCGCGGCGAAGCTACCCTACATCGTACCCCTGTCGCCGGGGTGGGACTCCACGCCGTGGTACGGCGCGCGGGCCATGGTGCGCACCGATTCGCGGCCGGAGAAGTTCCGGGCCATGTGCGAGGCGGCAAAGGCGTATGTGGACCCGCAACTCAAGGCGGTGATCGCGGAGTGCTGGAACGAGTTTGGCGAGGGGAGCTACCTCGAGCCCTGCACGCAGTACGGCTTCGGTTACCTGGACGCGCTGCGCGACGCCTTCTGCCCCGGCAGCCCGCACCATGTCGACCTGACGCCGCAGGCGCTGGGACGGACGGTGCCGACGTACGACGAGATCCCGATCTTCAGCGACATCGACGTGGCGGCGCAGGCGGGGAACCGGGTCTACAATCCCGGCTTCGAGCGCAAATGGGGCTGGGTCACCTTCGCCGGCGGCGACGCGAGCCTGGACGGCAGCGTGGCGCGGACCGGGAAGCGCAGTGCCGTCGTCACGACCGCGGACCAGGGGATCAAGTGCCTGAACGCGGTGACGGTGAAGCCAGGACAGAAGGTCGAGGTCTGGGCGTGGGTGCGGACAGAGGGGGGCGCGAAGGCCGTCGTCAACGGCGCGTTGTTCGGCCCGGCCGGGAACTGGTTGCGCCGTTACCGGTTGGTTGGCGAAGCGAGCGGCAGCGCTTGGCAGCGGGTCGGGCAGGTCTTCACCTGGGACGATGCGGAGGCTGCGGCCATAGACCTTGAGGTGGTGGCAGAGGGCGGCCGGGTTTGGGTCGATGATGTGGGGATCACCAGGGAGTGACACCCCTGTGGTGGCGCGTCGGGCTGGGCGCGGCCAGGACGCACTCGAAGTGAAGCGGCTTGGCAACGGTGCGCTTGCGTCCGGCGCACGCATGGGTTACCGTCTTCCGATTGCGGATTGATACACGGAGGTGACCATGTTCGGGACCATCGCCAGCGGCAGTCCTTGTGTGCTTACCCTCGCCTCGGTGCTCGCCCTCTCCAGTTGCGGCGGCACCGCCTCGGCCCAGGACGAGGCCACCATCCTGGAGCGCTCGCTGGTGAGTCTGGGCGATCCGGCCCGGCTCCAGCGCGTCCTCGCCAAGGCGCGACGGGGGGAGTCGGTGGTGGTGGGCGTGATCGGTGGCTCGATTACCGCGGGGGCCAGCGCCAGCAAGCCGGAACTCTCCTGGGGCAATCTGGTCGCCGCCTGGTGGACGCGCACGTTCCCCACCGCCACCATCACCTTCGTCAATGCCGGGATCGGTGCCACCTGTTCCGACCTTGGCGCGCACCGGGTCCAGCCGCACTTGCTGGACAAGAACCCCGGCCTCGTGCTGGTCGAGTATGCCGTCAACGACACCATCAACCCGATGCATGAGGAGACCCTCGAGGGGCTCGTGCGTCGTATCCTCAAACAACCCAACCAACCCGCCGTCATGCTGCTGTTCACCATGGACAACAAGGGCGGGAACACGCAGCCGGCCCACGTGGGGATCGGCCGCCACTACGGCCTGCCCATGGCCAGCTTCCGTGACGCGCTCTGGCCCGAGATCGAGGCCAAACGCATCGCCTGGACGGACGTCGAGGCCGACGAAGTGCACCCGAACGACCGCGGTCACGCTTACTGCGCGCTGTTCATGACGAACCTCTGCGGGAAGGTGCTCAAGGACCTGCCGCCTGACCAGGGTCTTCCCGTCGTGGCCGCCCTGCCGGAACCCAAGACGGGCAACCTGTTCGAGAACGCGCTGTTCTACAATGCCGACGCCATCAAGCCCAGCCTGAACAGCGGTTGGGAGGTCAGCCCGGACCCGGTCTTTGGCGGCCTCTTCGGCAAGGGCTGGAGAACGGCCGCGCCTGGCAGTGTGCTGGAATTCGAGGTGGAGGGTCGGGCCGTCAGTCTGCTCTTCTACCGCATCAAAGGAGCCACGGGCATTGCCGAGGCGCGGGTGGACAACCTGCCGCCCGTGCGGATGGATGCCTGGTTCGGTGCCGACTGGGGTGGCTATACGCCCTTCCAACTCGTGGCCCGCGACCTGGCCCCCGGCCGGCACATCCTGCGCGTCACGCTTCTGGCCGACAGGAACCCCGGCAGTACAGGCAACGAGTTCCGCATCAACGCGGTGCTGATCGCCAAGTAGACGACCCCGAGCGGAGAGGACTTTCCAATGGGAACAAGGTGGCCAAGGTGCTATACGGCAGGGCTTGGGCTGGCGCTGGTGCTCTGCGCCGGGGGCTGCCAGACCGGTACCGAACCCTTTACCGGCCGGAAGCAGTACATGATGAGTATGTCTGCCCAGGACGAGTGTAAGCTCGGTCTCGATGCCTGGCAGGAGACGCTGAAGGCGACGCCCGTCAGTAACAACGCCGAAATGAGCGCGGCGGTGCAGCGTGTCGGTAAGGCCATCCAGGCGGTGGCGTCCGGCCCGAGTACGGCGGCGTACCAGTGGGAGTTCGTGGTGCTGGCGTCGAAGGACGCGAATGCGTTCTGTCTGCCTGGCGGCAAAGTCGCGGTGTACGAAGGGCTTTTCGCCTACGCGAAGAACGACGCCGAGCTGGCGGCGGTAGTCGGGCATGAGGTCGGGCACGCCGTGGCGCGGCACGGCGTCGAGCGCATGTCGGAGCAGCAGACCGCCGGCTATGTAGGCGCGGCGCTGGATGCGGTGCTGGCGTCCAAGAAGCTGCCGAATCGCGAGCTCTACATGAAGGCGTTCGCCCTCGGTGCGCAGTATGGCGCCATCCTTCCGTTCAGCCGGGTCCAGGAGTACGCCGCCGATCAGATCGGGCTCATGTACATGGCGCAGGCGGGGTACACGCCGGAGGCGGCGGTCACTTTCTGGCAGCGCTTCGCCGGCAAGGATGCAGGTCAGAAGAGTCCGTTCAGCGACTGGCTCTCCACGCATCCACTCGATGAGAAACGTATCGCCAACATGAAGCAGCTCATGGCCAAGGCCAGCCTCGAGTACGCCAAGGCCCCCGCCAAGAAGAACCACGGCACTGCCTGGAAGTGAGGCGGCGCGGTGATGAGACAGGGCACCATGCTTACCGCCATCACGATCGCCGCGACCACCGCCGCGCTCGTTGTCTCCTCGGCCATGGCTGCGCCCCCGAGCGGACCGGAGAAGCCCCTGGCGCTTCTCGCGCCCGTGCCGGCCGCCGAACGGCAGGTCGGCATCGCCTACACCACCTGGCACCAGGGGGCGGCGTGGAGCAACGTCTGGGGGACCCCGGAGCTGGGCTTCTACGCCTCGACGGACCGGGCCGTGATTCGCCAGCACGCCGCCTGGCTCACGGATGCCGGCGTCGACTTCATCTGGATCGACTGGTCCAACGACCTGGACTACATACCGGGGGTCACCCAGGGCCGGCGCGACTTCGAGACCATCGAGGGCGCGACCCTGGCCATCTTCGAGGAGTACAGCCGCCTGGAGAAGCACCCGAAGATCAGCATCTTCATCGGCTGTCCGGGGGCGCCGGAAGCGGTCAAGGACGGCCGGCTCACGCGCAAGGCCGAGCAGGTTCATCGCGAGTTCGTTGCCGATCCCCGCTACCGGCCCCTGCTGCAGGACTACCTGGGCAAGCCGCTGCTGGTGGTCTACGTGAATACGCCCTCTCCCTGGCAGCAGGGCGTGCCGGAATGGGACGACCCGCGGTTCACGGTCCGCTACATGACCGGGTTCGTCACCGAGCAGCCCAGCCTGCGCACCGCTGACCTGGTGAGTCGGTTCGGCTACTGGTCCTGGGAGGACCGCGGCCCCCAGACCTGCACGGTCCACGACGACCGCCCGGAGGCCATGGTGGTGGTGGCGGCGTGGCGGCCCCAGGCTGAACCCGGGCAGCCGGGCTACATCGCGGCCTCGGGCCGGCGGGCGGGCGAGACCTTCCGGCAGCAGTGGGCCCGGGCCCGGACGGTCGGGCCGCGCTTCGCCATGGTCACCACCTTCAATGAGTGGGTGCTGGGCGAGCAGCTCAGCGCCGACTTGGGGCGCGACCTTGAGCCCTCCAAGGAATTCGGGCACCGTGACCTCGAGATCCTGAAGGAGCAGGTCGCCCTCTTCAAGGCCGGTCGGTGAGGGGTGGCCGTGGTTCCATGGCCCGTGAAAGGATGCCTCCATGCGCGGTCTTCTACGCCCGGCGCTGACTCTGCTTGCTGCGGGTCTCGCCTTCGGCCACGCCGCCGGCGCCCAGCCAACGGCGGCGGACGTCAAGCTGCTGTTCTCGACGCCCCAGGACGTTGCCGACACCTGGGGCAAGCTGCACTTCGGGGCGACGCCCATGCAGAAGGTGCGCGACTGCGAGCCCCCCGGCTTTACGGTCGCCTGCTGCCGGCCGCGGCCCGACGGCTCCTGGGATGTCTACGGTCAGGTCTTCACCCGTGACGCCGTTGCCACCGATACCGCGGCCAAGAACACCTGGAAGCTGGTCCACGCCACCACCCGCGACGGCTCGCGGTTTGAGGGCATTGAGACCGTGTTCGAGGCGGATCCCGGCGCCTGGACGGACCACCTCGGCCTGGCCTACAACCCGGACGCCAAGGAGTTTCTGGCGCTGAAGCTGAGGATCGACGACAACGGCTTTGGCTATCGAGCCTACTTCAGCCCCGATGGCCTGCACTGGGCCGAGCATCCGCGCAATCCGCTGTTCTACGACTGCGATTCCATGGGGCTTTTCTGGAGTCCTCAGGTCCATCGGTTCGTCAGTACGAACAAGACACTCCAGCCCTTCCTAAAGCACCTCCGGGACCACGGCGGCACCCATCCGCAGAACCAGAACGACGCTCTCCGTGACCGCCGTGTGATCGCGATCCGATCGAGCCCGGACGGGCGGCAGTGGGAACCGGCGGATTCCATGCTGGACGTCTGGAACCGGATCGGCAACTACAAGCCCTTGCCCGCGCAGTTCATGACCACGCCCGACGCCGCCGATCCGCCCGATCTGGAGTTCTATCGTGGCATCGGCTTCTGGTATCACGATCGCAGCTTCATGGTCGTGCTCAACTATGCTGCCAGCGCCCATCCGCAGTCGCGGGGCAAGCACGCGCCGCAACTTGACACCGAGTGGTGGGTGAGCCGCGACGGGCTAGGCTGGGAGCGGCCTTACCGGGAGATCAATGCGGTTGGCGACAGCTTCCCTGGCGTTGTCTGCATCACGCACAATCCCCTGCTGATCGGCGGCATGGTCCTGTTCCACTTCGGCAACCGTTTGCTCGGCGTGCCGCAGGACCGGATCAGCTACGTGGCGGCGCGCGCCAATGCCGAGTTCTCGACGCTGCCTTTCGCCATGCCCGGCGCGGATCTGGAGCTCAATGCCGCGGTGCCGTCGGCCGACCGCGCCTTCGCGACCCAGCAGGCCTATGTCATGGTGGCCGTGCTCGACGACCAAGGCCAGGTCGTGCCCGGCTTCGAGGCGGAAAAGTGCGTCATCCAAAGCGCCGACAAGATTGACCTGCCGTTGCGCTGGGAGGGCCGTTCCGCCCGCGACCTGGCCGGCCGTACCCTCCGCCTGCGTTTCCATCTCCGTAGCGCCAGCATCTACGCCGTGAGCAGCCGGAGCTAGGGGCCTGGGTCAGCCGCGGTCAGCCGCTCGCCTTCAGGCATCTGGGCGGGCTGTGGACGCGGGGGGCCGCAACGGATATGCTAGCGGCATGTCAAACTCGTCCCCTTCCGTGACCTTGCGGCGAACCCTTGGGCTGACCGCGTTGACGCTGTTCGGTGTCGGCGACATCCTCGGCGCTGGCGTCTACGGGCTGGTCGGACGGATCGCCGGCATGGTCGGTTACGCGGCCTGGACGTCCTACATCGTGGCCGGGTTCATGGCGGCGCTGACCGGGCTGACCTACGCGGAACTGGCATCGCGCTTTCCCCAGGCCGGCGGTGCCGCGTTCTTCTGTAAACAAGCCTTCCGCAGTTCGCTGATCACGTTCCTGGTTATGGTCAGCGTCGTGCTCTCGGGGTTGTTCTCGATGGCCACGGCGTCACGGGTCTTTGCGAACTACGCCACCGCGCGCCTGCCTGAGCTTCCCAGTTGGGTCCAGAGTGGCGCCTTGCCGACGGTGTTCGTCGCGCTCCTGGCGGTGGTCGCCGTCCGCGGTATCCAGCTCTCTTCGCGTACCAACGCTGTCTGTACGGCCATTGAGATCAGCGGTCTGCTGGCCATCATCGCCCTCGGCGCGCACTGCCTGGGCGGCGTCAACTACCTCGCCTTTGCCGCCGGCCCTGGCGCGGAACCGGCCCCGTTGCTGGTCCTCGGCGGGGCCTCGCTGGCGTTCTTTGCGTTCGTCGGCTTTGAGGATCTGGTGAACCTCAGCGAGGAAGTGCGCGAGCCCGAGCGCACGGTGCCCCTGGCCATCTGCCTGAGCATTGCGATCGCGGGGGTGATCTACTGCAGCATCGCCGTCATCTCGGTGTCGGTGCTCAGTCCGGAGGCCCTGGGCGCCAGCAAGTCGCCGTTGCTGGACGTCGTGCGGACGGCGGCGCCGGGATTCCCGACCTGGATCTACACCGTCATCCCTGCTTTTGCCGTGTTCAACACCGCTCTGCTGAACCTGATGATGGCCTCGCGGTTGCTCTACGGCATGTCGAAAGCCGATGCGCGCCTGGTACCGGCGGTATTCGCTCGGATCCACCCGCGCTGGCAGACCCCGGTGGTGGGGGTGGCGTTCGCCGCCGGCGTCGTGGCCGTGCTGCTCTTCACCTTTGCCGACATCAAGACCCTGGCCTCGGGAACGGCCACCTTCCTCCTCGCCGTGTTCGTCCTGCTGCACGTCGGGCTACTGCGGATCAAGCGTGATCCGACCCTGCCGCCGCCCCGCTTCCGGACGCCGGCGCTCGTGCCGGCCCTGGGCGCCTTGACCGGGCTGCTGCTCCTCCTGCGTCAGGACGGCAAAGCCCTGGCCGCCGCCGGGTTGATGACCCTCGTCGCCCTGGTCCTTTACGGCATCGTCCGCCTGGCCCGCGGTCGCCTGGAGGTCGAGGCCACGGACTGAAGCCATCGTGGACTCTGGCTGGCACCACCTCGATATCCTGCAGGAAGAGGGCACAACATGATGCGGTCTCTGGCTTTGGCATTGGCAGCGGCATGGGGCGCAGGGGCAAGCGTGGCCTGGGCGGCGGAGCCGGTCAGTGCCGTGCTCGCGTACCATATCGCCAACACGGTCAACGAGTTCGTCCCGCCTGAGGGCAACGCGGCCATCATGGAGGCGAAGCGCGCCCATCCGGACCTCGGGGGCACGGTGTGCATCATCCTGCACAACCCATCGCCGCGCCCGGTTACGGTCCAGGGAGTCACCTGGGATGGTGCCGACGCCAAGGCCCACTTGGCTGGGCCTGACTACGGATTGATGTGGTGGCGGTGTGCCCCGGCAACCATGGGTCCCGGCGCCGAGAGTGAGATCACGCTGAACCTCCGGGGATCCCTGAAGCAGGACACGACGTTTGTTGTTGACCTTGGGGACGCCGGGAAGGTGGCCTGCCGGGTGAGTCCGGACTACGTCGGGCCGCGACTCTCCACGGTGGCTTTCTCGCCTGATCTGCGCTCCGTATACCTGTATGTCGAGGGTGCGAACTGTGGGCCCGAGAGAGTCTACGTGGATGGGTGCGTTGCCGGCAGATCCGCGCAGTTCCTTGGCGGGGGGCGGGCGGGGGATCTGGCCGTCATCAAGGTCTCGCCCCCGAAGCCGTTCAGACAGGGAAGTCGCCACCTGTTCAGAGTGTCCTTTGGCGCGACTGCCTGCGCCGGATCCGTGCGCGCGTTCGGCGACCTGGCCAGGTTCGGCTCCTACGCTTTGCCCGATGCCAAAATGGCTGCAGACGCTGGCCTGAACTCGCTGCTCTGTGGCCTGATTGACGAGAAGGGGCTGGCGGAATTCGGCTCGCTCGGCATCCGGACTGCGTGCCACATGTCCCTGCAACAGCCCCCGCCTTACATGGTCGGTAACCCGCATATCTACGGCTACCTCGCTGGCGACGAGCCCGACTGCGCGGACTACTCCGCCGACATGACCAGGCCGCTGCATCTGCGCCTGGGCACCTTGGCGCAGTCGTGGGTACAGTGGGGGGACGAGTGTGAGCGCACCGACCCCAGCACTCCCACGATCACCACTCTCGATCTTACCTTTGCGCCGCAGAACTACTTTACCTACGCCAAGGCGGCCGACGTCGCCAACGCCGACTGCTACACCGTGGTGCTGGGCTGGCCGCTGACGGCGTTCCGCGACAAGATGGCCATTCTGAAGCGTGCCGCGGCACCGCAGCCGTTCCTCGGCACCTACCAGAGCCATTGGGAGGAGCCAGCCATAGACACCGGCCGCTACATTGGCAGGGCCGAACTCGCCCAGTTGGGGAGTGAGTCGTTCATCGACCGTACCAGAACCCGCGGTTTCGGCAGGGCCCCGACGCCGGAGGAAATCCGCATCCCCATGCTCTACGCGATCGGCAGCGGTGCGCATGGCCTGTTCGCCTTCTGGGCCTTCACGGAACTGAACTCCGGGGTCATGATCTTCCACGGGAGTCCAGACATCCCGGAAGTGTGGCAGGAGAAGACCAGGACCAGTCGCGAACTGCGCGTTATCGCGCCCCTGATCCAAGTGTCGCAGCCGCTGCTCTGGTGCCAGACGAACCGGCCTGCGTTGTGGGTGCGGACCCTGGCCTGCGGAGAGCAGGCGGCTCTGGTCGTTGCCGTCAATGAGGCTGGGGCGTCAGAGCCTGAGGGGTACGTGTCGTCGCCGGTCCGTGACGTCGAGTTCACGATGAAAGACCTACCTTGGCTGAAGGCAGTGCGCGTGTACCGGGTGGGTGACGGACGGTTGGAGCCGATCCGTGCGGCGCGGCGTGGCCGGACCCTCAGATGGGACGTGCC
This sequence comes from uncultured Victivallales bacterium, assembly GCA_903837355.1. Lineage (GTDB taxonomy): Bacteria > Verrucomicrobiota > Lentisphaeria > Oligosphaerales > JAFGRS01 > CAILUI01. Next base: position 58,330 of record CAILUI010000122.1, on the reverse strand, counting down.
GAGCATTCACGCCGGTGAGATCTACTTGGTCTGTGCCCGGAAGTCGCTGGCGGGAAGCCTGGTCAGGGAGTATCTCGCCACGACTCCACAGGCCACTGCGGAGGGTACCCAGATGCGCCCGGAGAGCTATCTGAGGGGGCGCCGGAGGACCTCGCCGTAGTGCCGCCTCGCCCCGTGCCGTACGGGCTCGGCAATCCATTGCGGAGCAGGCAGGCCCTCAACTTGAGGCGCTGGTGTAGCAGCGCAGGCCGAAGTGCCAGAAGGCGCGCGAGAGAACGGCCAGGCCGCCGGCCAGCAGCAGCGCTGACAACCAGGGCACGCCCCAGGGACGCTGCAGGACGGCGCTGGCGGGTACCGTGGTCAACAGGGCGACCGGGACGATGAAGGTGAGCACGACCCGGTAGATGGCCGGGTAAGCCGGCACGGGGAAGCGCCCGGCTTCGAGGAGACCACCCAGCAGGTTGGTGACGTTGTGGATCTTGACGAACCACAGGCTGGTGGTGCTGAGCATGAACCACAGGCTGTAGAGGATCAGCAGCGCCATGGCTAGCGGCCAGACCCCGGCCAGGTAGCGGCTCGGCGGCAGGCCCAGCCGGGAACCGCCGTAGACGATGACCCCGAGGCCATAGAGCAAGTTGGGGAAGCCCCAGACCGAGAGGTTCCGGGTGGACAGCCAGAACTGCGGGTCGATGGGCTTGAGCAGCACGAAATCGAGGGTCCCTGAGCGTACGTGCTCGACGATCTGCCCGAGGTTGGGGCGCAGGAAGGTACTGCTGAAGCCTTCCAGGAAGACGGCCAGGCCGAGGACGATCGTCGCCTCTTCCCAGCGCCAGCCGCCCAGGCTGGCGCCGTTGCTGTAGAACAGCGACAGCCCGAACAGGCTGCCGGCCAGGTTGCCCAGGCTGGTGATCGTTGCCAGGACGAAGTTCAGGCGGTACTCCATCTCCGCCGCCACCGCGGCAGACCAGAACCGCCCCAGCGTCTTGACGTGGCGTCGCAGCATGCCGGTCTACGCTCCCATGCCCGAGTAACGGCGCAGGCCGGCGCGCCAGAGGATGCGGTAGGCGACGAAGAACAGCAGCGCCCACACGGCGCTCACGGTGAGGCCGCGCAGCACCGCGGTCGGCTGGCCCATCAGGATGCGGGCCGGCATGTAGATCAGGTACGGAAACGGCGTCCATTCGGCCAGGCGGCGAATGGGCTCGGGGAAGAGGGTCAGCGGCGCCAGATAGCCGGAGAGGAAGAGGTAGGCGAAGAACCACAGATCCTCGATGGCGTTGGCGCGCTCGGACCAGAAGGCGATCATGGCAAAGGCGTACTGCATGATGAAGCGCAGCAGGAAGGCCATCAGCAGGCAGGCCAGGGCCAGGGCCAGGCTGCGCAGGCTGGGGACCCAGAAGGAGGCCGGGTAGAGGGCGAAGAACACGGCCGTCACCAGCGCCAGGAAGGGCAGCCGCGCCAGGCGTTCGGCCAGATGATCGCAGAAGAAGCGCCAGAAGGGGTCGATGGGGTGCAGCAGTCGCGCCGAAAGCGTGCCTTGGACGACATGCCGCTCGAACTCGTAGATGACCCACACCAGGGTGAGTTGACGAATGAGGAAAACGCAGAGGAAGTAGCGGGCAAACTCCGCCGGCGTCATGCCGAGCCGTCCGGGGGCGCCGGCGCTGGCCTGCATCCACACGCCCATGAGCACGAAGGGCATGATGCTCGAGAGGATCCAGAGCAGGATCTCGGCGCGGTACTCCATCATCTCCGCGTAGCTCACTGCGATGAACACGCGCAGTTTGTGCAGGAGCTGCCTCATCACGCGCTGCTCTTCCTCGCGAAGATGCGGCCGATCGTCTCTTCGATGGGCGGGTCGTTGACGGTGAGGTCGCGCACATCGAAGTCGTTCAGGAGCTGCGCCACGGTCTGGGTGAGCTGATCACGGACGACGATGAGGCGCACGGCCCGGCCTTCGATGCTGGCCACCTCGCCATAGGCCTTGAGGCAGTCCGGCACGCAGGGCTGGCCAAGTTCCATGCGGACTTCGCGGAAAGGCGCAAAGCGCCGGACAATGCCGTCCAGGCTGCCGTCGTACATCAGGGCGCCTTCGTGGATAATGAGGACGCGCGCGCACAGCGCCGTGATGTCGGCCATGTAGTGACTGGTCAGCAGGATGGTGGCCCGGTAGCGGCGGTTGTACTCGCGCAGGAAATCCCGCACCGAGACTTGGGCGTTGACGTCCAGCCCGAGGGTCGGCTCGTCCAGGAAAAGCACGTCGGGCCGATGCAGCAGCGCCGCCATCAGCTCGGCCTTCATGCGTTCGCCCAGCGAGAGCTTGCGCACCGGCTGGCGCAGGTGGTCTCCGAGGGCCAGCATCTCGGCGAGTTCCGCGATCCGCCGCTGGCACTCGTCATCGGGGATCTCATAGACGGCGCCGTTGATGCGCAGCGAGTCCAGGGCCGGCAGGTCCCAGATGAGTTGCTGTTTCTGCCCCAGGACCATGGTGATGCGCCGCAGGAAGGCGTGATCGCGCCGGAAGGGAATATGGCCGGCCACGGTCACCTGCCCCGAGGTCGGGCAGATGAGCCCTGCCAGCATCTTCAGGGTCGTCGTCTTGCCGGCCCCATTCGGCCCCAGGAAACCGACGATCTCCCCGGGTTCGATCACGAACGACAACTCCTTGACCGCCGTGACCTGGCGGTAGCGCCGGCGCAGGAAATGGCGGAGCGTGCCGCGCGCGCCGGGATCCTTGTCCGCTACCCGGAAGGTCTTGGTCAAGTGGCTGGATTCAACGATGGGCATGGTTCGGAGTTCAGGGTTCACAGGCGTCCCTCAGGACGCCAAGACTGTTAGGTACTCAGGCTGTAGACTGTTCGGTCTTACCTCGGGGCATTGTGCGTTTCCGGATTCGGGTCCGGTGTTGTAACCTAGTAGCCTACAGCCTAAACCGCTACAGCCTCTGGGTCTTCCATGGGACGGGTGTGTTCAGAGGTCAGAGTTTGGAATCCTATAAGGTAAACGGCCTCGGCCCAGGCGAGGTGCGATCCAGGGCATCAGAGTCCAGCGCCGCCTGCAGCGTCGCCAGGGCCAGGGCTTTGTCCTTCGGGAACCTGGCCTCGAGCGGCAGGGCATTCGACACGTGGTTGGCCCGGAAGATCGTCCCGTCAAGCTCGAAGCCCCCGATCATGGCATGCAGCTCCACCACGGTCTCGTATTCGGTCAGCGGGTCGAAGCGGCCGGCGTCGACCGAGCGCTGCAGGGCGGTCCCGGGGATAGGGACGACCCGGAGGGCCGACAGCAGGCGTGGTTGCATCCGGTTGGCCGCCCTGGCGGTGGCCTGCGCATGGCGCTCCGACCCAGCCCGGCCGGCGAGGCCGAGCAAGACCATCACCGACAGGCGCAAGCCCTGCGCCTGGGCGCGTTGCGCCGCGAGCACCATCTCGTCCACGGTGTCGGCCTTGCCCTGTTGACGCAGGACCTCATCGTCGCCGCTCTCCAGGCCCAGGTAAAGCGTCTGGAGCTTCAACTGGCGGAGTTCGCCCAACTCGGCGTCGGACTTGGCCAGGATAGAACGACCGTTGGCATAGAGGTTGACGCGGGCCAGCAGCGGGAACAGCGTCCCGAGGTCGAGCAGGATGCCGCGCAGCGCAGCGAAGGGCAGGTGCATGACGTCGCCGTCGGCCAGGAAGACGCGTCGCGTTCCCTGCAGCTTGCGGGCAGCGCGCCGGAGTTCCTCGTGGACCTCGGGCCAGGGGCGCACCGCGTAAGGCACGTTCTTGTACATGCCGCAGAAGCCGCAGTGGTTGTGCGGGCAGCCGTAGGCCACCTGGATGATCAGGCTGTCGGCCTCGGCCGGCGGTCGGAACACGCGGTAACGGTAGTGCAGCGGGTCAGAGTTGAACATGCGCCATCCAGTCGGCCTCCGGCTCCAGGTTGGTGGAGCCCATATCAGGCCCATACTGTACTGCCTCAGCGTCGGGACGCTGCAGGTGGCCGAGCTTCCGTTCTGGCGTTAGCTTAGGGCTAAGCACGCAACGACGAAAGCAGTCGGTAACCCAGAGGAGCGGGCTCGGCATGCGCATGCTGCCACGTGTGGCCACGTTCCCGGTGCAGAGCGTCAGACACCGGCTCTTGCTGCTGCTGGTCGCGCTGCTGGTTGTTTTCGTTGGGGCACTGGCTGCCCTGGCCTTGCATCAGCGTCGGCAGGGGGGCGTGCTGCTGGCCTCGCGCGAGGAGGAGTTAGGCCAGTTGTTCCGGCGCCTGATCCAGCTTAACAGCGTGCCGCTGGAGACCTTCGTCCACGACTACTCCAGCTCGGATGCGATGGTCGAGTTCGTGGACTCCGGCGACTCCTTGTGGGCGGCGGTGAATATCGATCCCCCGCTACGGACCTTCCGTGTGCACTCCGTGTGGGTGTACCGCAATGACTTCACGCTGGTCTACTACGGCGCCCTGCGTGAGGCCTTCTCGATGTGGGAGATTCCGGCGCTCAAGTCAAACGGCGCCGACCTCTTCGCCGGGCAGCGGATGGCCCACTTCTTCACCTACGGTCCGGGCGGGCTCTGGGAGGTCTGCGGCGCCCCGATTCGCCTGCGCGCGAGCGCTGCGGACACGGTCGGCGGGAACGGCTACCTGGTGGCCGCCGTGTGCCTCGACAGGCGCGCCCTCAACGAGCTCTCCACCCTGCTTGGCGGGACCGTGTCTGACGTGCCCAACGGCGCTCCGGACGGCCCGCCCGTTCGTCCTGATAGCAGCACGTTGACGTTGCGCTGGCGGTTGCCGGCCTGGGATGGCTCGGCGCTGGCGCAGTTGGAGGCGCGTGTACCGGTCCCTGCCGTGGCCCATCTGCGGCGCTCCTCCGGTTACCAGGTCATACTGGGTGCGGCTCTTGCCGCCGTGCTCCTGGCGCTTCTGGCCTGGGCGCTGCGCGCCTGGGTGTCGCTGCCGTTGCGGGTCGTGGCTACGAGCTTGGACAAGGGTGATCCCGGCTGCCTCGGGGAGTTGGAGCTCCGCGCCGACGAGTTCGGCCACGTGGCGCGACTGGTACGTCGGTTCCACGCACAGCACGCCGAACTGCTGCGGGAGAACGTCCAGCGCACCGACGCCGAGGCCGATCTGACGCAGCGTCTGCGCGCCGAGCAGATGATGGCAGCGATCTCGACCGGGTTCGTGAGCCAGGCCGCTGATCAGTTCGATGCCGAGTTCGGCAGCGCCCTGCGTCGACTAGGCGAGTTCCTTGATACCGACCGCTGTTACGTGTTTCAGTTCACGCCCGACCTGGCCGTGCTCTCCTGCACCCATGAATGGTGCCGGGAGGGCGTTGCCGGTGTGATGTCGCGGCTACAGGGTATCGTGGCGACCACGTTCCCCTGGAACACTCCATTGCATCGGAGCGGCGCCGTGGTCAACGTCCCGGATGTGTCCGGCCTACCGCCGGAGGCGGCGAGTTGGCGTGCGGAGCTGGAGGCTGAGTCGGTTCGCTCCCTGCTCTGTGTGCCCATGGCCTGCGGGGGGACAGTCCTCGGTTTCGTCGGCGTCGATTCTGTGCGGCGGGCGCGGCGCTGGTCGGAGAGCGCCGTTTCCCTGTTGCGCCTGGCCGGGGAGATCTTTGCCAATGCGCTGCAGCATCAGCGTTCCGGCTTGCGTCGGCGTGAACTGGAGACCCAGCTTGGGCACGCGCGCCAGATCGAGGCGCTCGGCCGTTTGGCGGGCGGGGTGGCCCACGACCTCAACAACCTGCTGGTACCCGTCCTGGGGTACGCCGATATTATCCGTGACGAACTGTCTGCCGATCATCCTTCACGCGCCGACGTGGCCCAGATCCGGCGCGCCGCGGAACAGGCGCGGGGCTTGACGCAGCAACTGCTGGCCTTTGCGCGTCGGCAGGTGCTGAACGTTCAGGTGATCGACCTGGCTGAGGAGGTCGGCCTGTTCCAGGGCTTCTTGCGCCGTCTGATCCCGGAGAGCATCGAGATTGTCTGTCACGCCGAGCCGGCTGGCGGGTCCATTTGTGCCGATCCAACACAGGTGCGCCAGATCATCGCGAATCTGGCGATCAACGCCCGCGACGCGATGCCGCAAGGTGGGACGATCACGCTCACGATCGCGGCGGCTGAACTGGATGAACGCGCCGCCGCGGCGCACCTGGGCGCCGCGCCGGGGCACTACGTGACGCTGGCGGTTCGTGACACGGGGACAGGCATGGATGAGGCCACCCAACGGCACCTGTTCGAGCCGTTCTTCACGACCAAGGAAGCGGGCAAAGGCACCGGGCTTGGCCTCGCCACCGTACATGGTATTGTGACCCAGCACGGCGGCCACATCGAGGTCACCAGCGCGCCGGGGTGTGGCACCACGGTGACCGTCTATCTGCCGCGGGCGGTGACCCCGGCGGCCGCGGCGGTGCCGGCAGGCTCTGCCGCGGCCGCCGTGGTTCCGGAGCCCCGTGCGCTGACCACCGTGCTGGTCGTGGAGGATGCCGAGGACGTGCGTGCCTTCGTCTGCAGAGTACTGCCGCCGCGGGGGTTTCGCGTCCTGTCGGCACCGACCCCGGCCGCGGCGGTTCGACTGGCGCAGGACACCCCGGAGAGCATCGGCATCCTGCTGACCGACGTCGTCATGCCTGGCCTCAACGGCAGGGAACTCTACCGGCGTCTGCAGGAGGCGCGGCCGGGGCTAAGGGTGCTCTACATGTCGGGGTATCCGGCGGACGTAATCGCCTCCCAGGGGGTCTTGGATCCCGGCGTGCATTTCGTCCCCAAGCCCTTTGATCTTGAGACCCTGGTTGCGGCCCTGCGCGAAGCGTTGGCGGCGTGAGCCGTTGCTGCCGCAGGAGTGTCCCGGCGTGGTGAAACTGGAGAGACCTCGTGGCACAGCCTTGGTATGAGACGCGCTTCCGGGGCAACCTGGTTGACATGCACATCCCGGACTGGCATCCGGACTTCCTCGCGCGCTTCGACGCGCAGGCCTACGCCGATCTGCTGGTGCAGGCGGGTGTCGAGGTCGCCTACCTGTACGCCTCGTCCTGCCTCGGCATCTGCTACTGGCCCACGGCGGTCGGCCACCTGCACGCCGGGGTTCACGGCCGCGACATTCTGGGCGAGCGCATCACTGCCTGCCATGAGCGCGGGATGGAGGTCGTGGTCTACTACAACTGGTGGTCGAAGTGGGCCTACGATACCCACCCCGACTGGCGCGTGGTCACGGCCAAAGGCGAGAACACCGCCGATTACCTGTGGACTCCCGGCCATTACGGCGTCTGTTGCTTCAACTCGCCGCATCGTGACTTCGTTCTCGCCCAGGTGGAGGAACTGTGCTCGAGATACCGCTTCGAAGGCCTGTGGGTCGACATGATCTTCTGGCCCTACACCGTCTGCTACTGCGCCCACTGCCGGCGGCGCTACCACGACGAGACCGGGCTGGATCTGCCGAAGATCGTGAACTGGGAAGATCCCGAGTGGGTCGGTTTCCAGCGCCGTCGCGAGGCCTGGATGGCGGCGGTCGTCGGCCAGATCACGGCCACCGCCCGCCGCTTGCAGCCCGGCGTTTCCGTCGGACACCAGTGTGCCGCCTGGTCCACGGGGTGGCCGTCCGGTATCGGTTCGACGTTCTTTGCCCACAATGACTATCTCTCCGGCGATTTCTACGGGGGGGCTGCCGAGCAGTCGTTCATCTGCAAGCTCTTCACCCGCCTCAGCGAGAAGCCGCGCTTCGAGTTCATGACCTCGCGCTGCCCGGACCTTACCGACCACACGACGATGAAGAGCCGGGAGTTGCTGGAGGCCCAGGCCTTCTCGGCCTTGGCTCACAACGGACGGTTCCTGTTCATCGATGCCATCGATCCGGTGGGAACCATGGACCCGCGCGTGTACGCCGAAATGGGCAGCGTTTTCGCGAAAACACAGCCCTACGAGCCCTTCCTGACGCCGGCAGCCAGGCCGCTCGCCGACGTTGGGATCTACTTCAACTTCGAGTCCCTCATCGACCCGCGCGAGAACGGCAGGCGGGTTGCCGACCTCGCGGCTGGGCGGCCGCCCGTGGTGGCCGCGATCACCAACCTGGCGCGCACCTTGATGCAGGGCCATATCGCCTACGCGGTGCTGACGCCGAAGGACCTGGAGGCGTTGTCCGAGTTCGCGGTCCTGGTCGTGCCCGAGTTGTTCATGCTCAGCCCGCGCGAGGCGGAGGCGCTGCGGCGCTACGTGGAGCAGGGCGGGAGGCTGTACATCGCGCGCTCGACCTCCCTGCTCAATGCGGCGGGCGAGAAGCAGGCCGACTTCATGCTGGCCGACGTCCTCGGGATCAACTGGGTCGGACAGACGGTCGAAGAGGTGACCTACATCGCCCCGGTGCCCGGTAGCGAGTCGGTATTCAATCCTTGTACGGCGGCCCAGCCACTGACGATCATGGGCTCCCAGATGCTGGTCACTGCCAGGTCCTCGGCGCAGGTTCTGGCCACCGTGACGAGGCCCTACACCGATCCCAAGGATCCGTCTCGGTTCGGTTCCGCCATCAGCAATCCGCCGGGCATCCCGACGGCGTACCCAGCGGTGGTCAGGAACCGTTTCGGCAAGGGCGAGACGCTGTATGTCGCAGGCTGTCTGGAACGGATGGAACACGACGCGCACCGGGAGATTCTCCGGCAGTTGCTGGGCTTGCTCGCACCGGCGTCGTTGGTCGTTACCGATGCCCCCAAGTCCGTCGAGATCCTGCTCTACGACCAGAGCCCAGACCAGCGCCTGCTGGTCGCGGTGCTGAACTTCCAGGGGGAACTCCCGAATATTCCCGTCAGCGGCAGCCGTCTGCGGGTGCGGCTCGACGGTCGCCTGCCGAGCCGTCTGCGTTGTCTGCCGGCGGCAGCGGATGTGCCCTTTACGGTGAGCGCTGGCTACCTGGAGTTCGTGTTGCCGCGCCTGGACACCTTCCTGCTGTTCGCCATTGACTACACGCTGGCCTGAGTGGCCGTGGGCGGCGCCGCTGCCACCCTTGCGCTACCGCCGACGGCGGGTACGTTGTCGGTCGTACCCGGAGAGCGGACACAAGGAGCACCGTATGCCGCAGACATCACGCGAACTGGTTCGTCGCGCCCTGACCTTCGATTACCCTGAGCGCCTTCCCCGCGAGTTGTGGTACCTCCCCTGGGCGCAGCGCCACGTCAAAGCCGGCCTCGACCGGCTGGTGGCAGCCTACCCGTCGGATTTTGCCGGCGCGCCCTCTGGGTACCAGCCCTCACCGCGTGTCCGTGGCGACATGTTTGACGTGGGTACTTACGTCGATGACTGGGGCTGCATCTGGGAGAATATCCAGTATGGCGTCGTCGGCGAGGTCAAGGAGCCTATCCTTGCCGACCTGCGCGACTGGCGCTCGGTCAAGCCGCCCTATGAAACCCTCCCGGCCGACCCCACGGCAGCCCGCGACGGGATCAACCGCTTCTGCGGAAGCACCGACAAGTTCGTGCGCAGCGGCTGCTGCCCGCGGCCGTGGGAGCGCTACCAGTTCCTGCGCGGCAGTCAGAACGCCTTCCTTGACGTGATGGATCCCGACCAGGGCACGCGCGACCTGCTGCGGCTCATCCATGAGTTCTACCTGCAGGAGCTCGCCTTCTGGTGCACCACCGACGTCGACGCTCTGATGTTCATGGACGACTGGGGAGCCCAGTCCCAGCTCCTGGTGCCGCCCCGCGTCTGGCGCGACCTCTTCAAGCCCCTCTACCGTGAATACTGCGAGCAGGCCCACGCGGCCGGCAAGTTCGTCTTCATGCATTCCGATGGGCACATCCAGGAGGTCTATCCGGATCTCGTCGAGATCGGCGTAGACGCCCTGAACTCGCAGCTTTTCTGCATGGACATGAGCGCACTGGCCAAGACGGCCAAGGGCAAGCTGACCTTCTGGGGGGAGATCGACCGTCAGCATGTGCTCCCGGCCGCCAACCCGCAGGTCGGCCGTACGGCCGTCCGCCAGGCCGCGCACCACCTCTACGACCGCGCCGGCGGCATCATCGCCCAGTTCGAGCTTTCGCCGGGCGCTAACCCCGACGTCGCCATGGCCATTTTCGACGAGTGGGAAGCGGTCCACCGCGAGGCGCAGAGCCAGGCCTCCTGAGGCGGACCGCCCGCAGCGCCATGCCTCGGTGAAGTCCGCCGCCGCCGGCTCTGCGGGCAGACTTTGGAGAACCTCCCCAGCCTGCTGGCAGGCGGTGAGCCGTGACCGGGGAGCCGGCCTGTGGCCCGCGGCTCAGCGGCGCGGGCGCGCCTGGGGAGCTTCGCCCTCCAACACCAGCCGTCCCCCGTGTCCGGCCTGTGGCCCGCGGCTCAGCGGCGCGGGCGCGCCTGGGGAGCTTCGCCCTCCACGGGTCCGCGCAGACTTCATTGAGGCGCCCACGAAAGAAAGCGCGGTCGTATGTTTGCAGCCGGTAAAACGCGGGGCTAACTTATGGATTCCACCCGTTTTTGGGTGGTGCCACGGGAGCGTTGAGCCAGGGGCTCGAAGGCGCGAGTGGGCTTTCCGCTCCGGGGATGTCCTGGCACGGAGCGCAGAGCGGCCCGGCAGATCCAGTGCGGAGCGCCAGGTGCCCAGCTAAGGAATGAGCGGCCATGAAGTACGACCAGAACCACGCGCTCATCGAGAGTTCCATCCCCGGTCTGCCGCCGCCACGGCGCGGCAAAGTTCGTGACATCTACGACCTCGGCGAGTCCCTGCTGTTGGTTGCCACCGACCGCATCAGTGCCTTCGACTGCGTCATGCCCAACGGCATTCCGGACAAGGGCCGGGTGCTGACCGGGATCTCGGCCTTCTGGTTCGACCTCTTCTCCTGGATGCCCAATCACCTGATCAGCATGAACGTGCAGGACTACCCGGCCGCCGCCAGGGCGGTGGCCGCGGATCTGGCGGGCCGCTCGATGTTGGTGCAGAAGGCGCGGGCCCTTGCCGTTGAGTGCATCGCCCGTGGCTACCTGGTCGGCTCCGGCTGGAAGGAGTACCAGAAGAACGGCGTCGTCTGCGGCATCGCCTTGCGGGCGGGCTATGTCCAGGCCGCGCAACTCGACGAGGCCATTTTCACTCCCTCCTACAAGGCCGAGCAGGGCGAGCACGACGAGAATATCACCTACGAGGAAGTCATCCGGATGACCGATCCGCGGACGGCGGCCGCGCTCCGCAGTAATACCTTGCGGCTCTACTCGGAAGCTCGTGACTGCGCTGCGGCCCGCGGCATGATCATTGCCGACACCAAGTTCGAGTTCGGCCTGGATCCGGCTGGCAAGATGATCCTCATCGACGAGGTTCTGACCCCTGACTCCAGTCGTTTCTGGCCTGCTGAGTCGTATGCCACCGGCAGTAACCCGCCCAGTCTCGACAAGCAGTTTGTGCGCGACTACCTCGACGCCATCGGCTTCAACCACCAGCCGCCGGCGCCGGTTCTGCCCACTGACGTCGTGACCAAGACCCGGCAGAAGTACCTGGATGCCTATCAGGCTCTGACCGGCAAAGCCCTGTGATGCGCTGCGCCCACGCGGTGCCCCCCTGAGACAGTGGACGAAGGAGGACTCTCGATGGCGATCATGACAACGAACCGCAAACTCCTGAACTGGGTGGCGGAGGTCCAGACCCTCTGCAAGCCGGACGCAGTCGCCTGGTGCGACGGCTCCCAGGCCGAGTATGATCGTCTGCTGGGCGAGATGGTCGCCGCCGGCATGGGGATTCCGCTGAATCCGGCCAAGCGTCCCGGTTGCGTTTCCTTCCGCTCCGATCCCTCCGACGTGGCCCGCGTCGAGAACCGCACCTACATCGCCTCCCACACGCAGGCGGAGGCGGGTCCGACCAATAACTGGATCGACCCGGTCGGGCTGAAGCAGACGATGACGGCGCTGTACGACGGCTGTATGCGCGGCCGGACGCTGTATGTCATCCCCTTCTCCATGGGGCCCATCGGCTCGCCGATCGCGAAGATCGGTGTCGAAATCACCGACTCACCCTATGTCGTCTGCAACATGCACATCATGACTCGTGTCGGCGACCAGGTCATTAAGACGCTCGGGGCCGATGGCGAGTTCATCCCCTGCCTGCACTCGGTAGGCGCGCCGCTCAAGCCGGGTCAGAAGGACAGCTCCTGGCCCTGCGCCCCCATCGAGCAAAAGTACATCTCGCACTTCCCCGAGGAGAACCTGATCTGGTCCTACGGCTCGGGCTACGGCGGCAACGCCCTGCTCGGCAAGAAGTGCCTGGCCCTGCGCATCGCCTCGTCGATGGCACGCCGCGAAGGCTGGATGGCCGAGCACATGCTCATCCTGCGTCTGACCAACCCCCAGGGCAAGGCCTACCATATCGCCGCGGCGTTCCCCTCGGCCTGCGGTAAGACCAACCTGGCGATGCTACAACCCACCATCCCGGGCTGGAAGTGCGAATGCGTCGGCGACGACATCGCCTGGATGAAGGTCGGCCCCGACGGTCGTCTGCGCGCGATCAACCCCGAGGCGGGCTTCTTCGGCGTCGCGCCGGGGACCAGTTTCAAGTCCAACCCGATGGCCATGGAGACCATCAAGAAGAACACCATCTTCACCAACTGCGTGCTCACAGACGACAAGGACATCTGGTGGGAAGACATGGACCAGCCCTGCGCCCACGGCATCGACTGGAAGGGCAAGGAGTGGACGCCTGAGATGAAGGACGCCGAAGGCAAGCCCGCGAAGGGGGCCCACCCCAACGCCCGCTTCACGGCTCCGGCCCGCCAGTGCCCGGTCGTCTGTCCGGCTTGGGAGGATCCCGCGGGCGTACCAATCGACATCCTGGTGTTCGGCGGGCGGCGCACGGCGGTGATGCCCTTGGTTCACCAGGCCCGCTCCTGGGACCATGGCGTCTACATGGGCGCCACCGCGGCTTCGGAGCCCACCGCCGCGGCACTGGATGTGAAGTCCAAGCTGCGCCGCGACCCCTTCGCCATGCTGCCCTTCTGCGGCTACAACATGGCCGACTACTTCGCCCACTGGTTCAAGATGGGTGACAAGCTGGGGGCCAAGGCGCCGGCGATCTTCTATGTGAACTGGTTCCGCAAGAGCCCGCAGGGCAAGTGGCTGTGGCCGGGTTTCGGCGAGAACAGCCGCGTCCTGAAGTGGATGTGCGAGCGCATTGATGGCACCGCCGGCGCCATCGAAACCCCGATCGGCATGATGCCGCGCCCGAGCGACCTTGACGTGAATGGCCTCAAGGTCAGCGCCGAGGACCTGCAGGAACTCCTTCGCGTGGACGTCGAAGCCTTCAAGGCCGAGATGCCCGACGTCGAGGAGCACTTTGCCCAGTTCGGCGACCGGGTTCCGGTCCGGATGCGGGCCCAGCTTGCCGAGATCCGTCAGCGTCTTGGCATGTAACTCAGCCGAGCGTCCGACCGGCCGGGTCAGGCCGGTCGCACGCGATCACGCGAAAGGAGCGCCCTCCGCACGAGGGCGCTCCTTTTCGTTCTGCGCCCCCCAATGTGGTTAACTTCCTGGCTGCGCCCTCGGCCGCAGGCGGGCAGGTGGTAGGTCGGGGGTGCCAGTACCCGACCCCGGCCGCGAGCTTGGCGCGCGACCGACAAGTGCCCCGCGCCGCCACGCAGACGGGGAGAGCTAACAGCATTGCTGCGCCCCCCCGCTGGCGAGCCCACGGCTGGCCGTAGAAACAACAAGGCGCTCTGACGGGCGGGTTGCCCGGCCAGAGCGCCTTGGCGGAGGAGCGGGGGAGCGTCAGTCGCCGCCTTGCCGGGTCCAGTAGCCGAACGGAATCCCGATCTGGGTGCTGGAGGTCGCGCGGTACCACATGGCATGGCCGTCGACGAAGCCGAAGTTGACGCCGAGGCTGTGCCGATTCGCGGCCACGCCGGGGCAGGTCGTGCCCTGCCCGGGATAGGCGCCCCAGGGGCCGATGTTGACGCAGGTCGAGTCGGCGCCCCAGACGGTCTGCGAGGGCTCCGCGACCGAGACCTGCTTCTGGCCCATCACGCCCTGCCAGTTCGGCATGGCGGTGCCGCCAGCCCCACCGCCGCCGCAGTTGGCGCCATAGTGCACCGGCCGCAACTCCTGCGCGCCGCCGCAGGTGCAGTTCCTCCAGGCGTCGCCGTCGGCACTCGGGCACTCAAAGAGCTTGGTGTCGGTGACGTAGGGCAGCACGAACTGCGCCCACCACGGCAAGGGCGAGCGGGTGTTGTCGTTCATGGGGGGAATCCGCTGGTTGTAGTCGCCCGCATACATGATCACGCCCAGGGTGAGCTGCTTCATATTACTGGTACAACTGATGGTCTGCGCCTTCTCCCGGGCTTTGGCCAGGGCCGGCAGCAGCATGGCTGCCAGGATGGCGATAATGGCAATCACCACGAGGAGTTCGATCAGAGTGAAGCGACGCCGGTTCATGGGATGCACCTCCTTCGACTGCGGACACTCGGTTTCTTACTGGTGGCCCCGCGGGGGCGGGACATAATCCACCAATTCTTCACATACTAGCGCCGCAGGGCCACGCACGCAACTGGGCCTCTGGTCTTTTTCTCGACCTCTGCAATCGGAGATGAACCGAGGTATTCCGCGCGGTCGGTGACGGTCGGCGCGGCGCGGCAGACGCTGTCCGTCAAGGGCACGGGCAGACCGTGACCGGGTAGGGTTCCGCACTGGCGGTCTGACTCATCAGGGCAGTCGCACTCTGACCGCGGTCGTGCCTGGGGGCACGGCAACGACCAGCGTGCCTTCACCATCGGCGGCAGTCTCCCTGACGCTCTCGCCGAGGGTTACCGTGCACGGCGCCGCGGGCGGCAGGCGCCCGAAGCTGAGACGCATGGCGTTGCCGTCGGTCCGAATCTGGACCTCGCGTGGTGACCAGGAGACGATCTCGAGGGTGCCCTCACCGCCCGCGAGGTCGGCGGTGACGGGCACCGCGCGTACCGTGCGCCCCCGGCCGCTGAACTCCACCAGGTCGGAACCGGCGCGGATGCGGTTCGTCCCCGGCGCGAAGAGGACGGGCGCCTTGAGCGTGAACACGCCCTCTGCCGAGCTCTCCAGCGCCAGGTCGCCATTCCGGTCGAGCAGGCGGGAGATGCCGGTGCTGCAGTCCGCGCGGGTGACCAGGAAGGGCAGTTTCTGGCCGGTCCGGATCGGGTAGACAAAGACGAAACGGTAGCCGCCCTGGCCATCGGGTTCGACCTGGTAGCCATCGCCGCCGTGCTGCTGCTGATCCTGCCACAAGGAGCCCTGCCAGAGCAACGGGACGCCCCAGTGCCGGAAGCCTTCGACCACGAGCGGCATCAGGTCGAAGCCGCCCTCGAGAGTGAAGCGCGCCACTTCGTCGGCCGCCGCCACGCGCACCGGGAAGTCGGCCAGCTTGGTGCCGGTGCTGACCTCCACCTTCACCCGCCCGGCGCCGAAGCGCTCACGTTCCCGTCGTGGCTTGAGTTCGGGCAGGGCCGGCTCGCCATGCGGCATGAGCATGACTTCGGCCTCGAGGAAGTCGCCCGGCTGCAGGGTCAGCTTCGCCTCGGGCACGGTCAGCCAGAAGCCGCGCGGCCCGGAGAAGTCGGCGGACAGCGCGGGCTGCGTCAGCTCGCGGCCGCCGAGGCGGGCCCGGAAGCCCCGGATCAGGGTGACGCAGTTGTACTGCTCCTCCTGGCAGTCGGCGTCCGTGGCCACGAAGGGCGAGTCCGCGGCCAGCCGTTCCCCGCTCAACGTTACCGCGGGTGTCTGGCCCCGCAAGGCCCGTTGCTGGACCTTGCCGTCGGCGCCCAGCCACAGCAAGCGCTCGGAGCGGAAACGGTCGGCCAGGTTGAGCCAGCGGAAGTGCGTGCGGGCGTCGCCTTCGATCGCCACCGTCTTCTGCCAGTCGTAGCGCAGCCAGAGGAAGGTGCGCATCTCATCGCGGTGCGGGGCTTCCAGGACGGATACGCGTGCGGTCGCGGCATCGTCCGCCGTGTGGTAGTGCATCGTGAAGCGTGCCAGGCACGGGCTGGCGGACTCGAACTCGGTGCGCTCGTAGATCAGCCGAGTGCGGTTCCCGGGCTGGTACTGCAGAAACCCCGGGAACTGCCCCACGCCGTGCTGCGGCTGCCCGGCCCAGAACTCGCCGCTCAGCGGTCGGAAATCAGGAATGCGATAGCAGAACTCGTCCCCGAGGGAGTCCATCGAGAAGCAGGTGCTCTCGGAGAGGCCGACCGAGAGGTGCCAGTAGATCATGAAGAAGCGGATCGAGGACACCTGCTTGACCATGTGGTTTCCCCAGGTCTGCAGGAGATTCATGACCTGGAGATCGCGCTGCTCGCCGGGGGCCAGCGTCAGCGGGAAGTAGGCGTCGCCGTAGCCGCTGTCGTCGGGTTCTTCGCGCTCGCCGGCGAAGTTCTTGGCGACCACGATGGGAACCGGCAACGGAAAGCCGGCGGCGTCGGTCAGCACGGCGCCGGGGAGGTTCCCCACGCCGGTGGCGCACTTGACCACGAGGCGTCGCGGCAGGTCGTCGTTGGTGACCGCGAGGCCGGCGACCAGGCGTCGCGAGGGGACACGGTAGGCGGCCTCGAAGGAGTAGGCCGGGGTGTTGGCGGCCGTCTGCATGCGGTAGAGGCCGGAGACGGGGTCGTAGCCCAGCCACCAGCCGTCGCGCACGGCGAAGGCGCTGGCGGGCAGGGGCGAGAGCTCCTCCCGGCCGCTGTCGAGATGGCCGTTACGCCCAGCCGCGCCCATTGCCGCGGCAAAGGGCCGCAGCACCCAGTACGTCGTCGCGGGCACGCCGGTCAGCGGCGCCCGCCAGCCGCGCCCGCCCTCGACGAACTCGCCTGCCGGTGGCGCCAGCAGTCCGGCCACGCCGTCTGCACGGCCGCCGGGAATGAGCCCCGCGCGCCCACCCGCGTCCTGGACGATATCGGCGCTGGGGATAGCCGCCGTCCACACCGCCTGCGCGGGCCGCGTCTGGCCAGGCGCCGGGGTGACCCGGAACTCGAGGTGCAGCTTGTCCTGGAAGGCATGGAAGACGATCTCGCCGCGCGCCGGCACGTGGGCCGGGTCGGGCACCACGTCCTGCAGGAGACGGATCGCGGCGACCTCGATGACGCCGGAGGTGCCAGGAGGATCGAAACGCAGTCGCTTGAGTCGTCCCTGCACCGGCAGGCGGACCCGTGTCTCGCGCCAGTCGCTGCCCCCCGGTACGGCGAAGGTCTGCACCTTGTCCCCGGCATAGCCGGCCTCGCCTTCCTCGTACCAGTAGAGAGCCGCACCGCCGCCTTGGCCGCGCGTCCGCAGTGCGACCACCACCGGTCCGGTTGGGAAGTTGGTGAGTTCCGCCGAACTGAGGAAGGGGTCGGCACCGCTGAGCGAGACCCGCAGGCCGTCGCGGGTTGGGGCGATGCTGCAGTCGTTGATGGCCTGCCAGTCTTGGGCGTCCTTGGTGAAGTCCCAGGTCAGCAGAGCCGCCGCCTCGCCCCGCGCCTGCAAGGCCCGGACGGTCTCGTCGGTGACCAGCGGGATGTCGAGCAGGTGGGCGTCCCAGTAGTACGGGGTGGCGCTCCAGACGTTCATCCGGGCCCGCGAACTGGGGGCTGGCTTGTAGTCCTGGCCGATCCAGACTTGCCAGTCCGGGGTGACCTCGCGTGGCGCCGGGCGGTACCGGCGGCCAGCCTCGTCCTCGAATCCCGGCGTCACCCCCTCCGGGCCGGTCAGATCGCGGCCATGGGCGCGCAGCGAGAGAATGCGGGCGGGGTGCGTCGCGACGCGGACCTGGTAGTCGCTGCCTTCGACGACAAAGACCTCCTTCTGTCCTGGATCTTCCCAGCGTACGGTCAGCGGCGGCATCGCCTCTGGCGCCGTCTCTAGCCACGGCCGCCGCGGCGACTCCTGTGCCCCCGCTGCCAGGCCCACGGCGAGCAGAGCCGCCATCGTCAGACGTTGTTCGTCCACACCTCTTGCCATCGTCGTCATCTTCCCCGTTGGCGGTTGCCGGATGGGTTCCCGGCCTTCCGTGGCAGGACGTAACCCTAACCCCTGCACCTGGCTTCCGCCACGGGTACAGGTTGAGGCTCTGACCGCGGCCGGGTACTGGCACCCCCGGCCTACGGGCAGGGCGGTTCCAAGATCGCGGTTCCCGCTACGGGTGAGCGGGTGAGAACGTGAAAGCGTGGATTCGTGGCAGACGGCCGGCACACGCGCCGTAACCCTCACGCAATCACGCTCTCACGCTTTCACCGTGCCGGTGACCAACACCGATGGTCGTTGGGAAAACGGAACAGCCCCGGCCTACGGGTCCGTCCCCTCGCAGTGCCGCTGCCGAACGGCTATAATGGCGGCGATGCAGCCCCCTCTGTCAGAGTCGCCGTGGTCGGTGTCGAGTTCGTGTCCCGCCGTGCGGCGGCGGCGGCGCCTTCTCGCCTGCGGCGCTGCGGTGCTGGCCATTGGCCTGGGGCTGTGGTGGTGCCGCGAGCGGGCGACCGGGCTGCCGGCGCCTGTCCGGCGGTTGCCTGGGGCCGCTGCCGGTGTCGGTTCGGCGCGACCGGCGGCGCGGGCGCCGGTTGCCGTTGTGTCGGCCGCCGCGGCGATCCAGCCGCTGGCTCTTCCCGCCGCGGCCGGCTGGCCGGGGTCGGCGCCCGCCCCGGCGCCCTACACGCTCGCCGCCGAGGTCACGGCGGCGACCCTCCAGACCGTGACGCTGACGGTCTCCGACTACGCTTTGCAGCCGGCCGGGGGCGGTGGCTGGGCTGTGACTCTGGGTGACGCCTGGCCGCTCGCGGTGCGCGGCGAGGCCCCGCTGCCCGTGGTGCGCTACGACGTATTGCTGGGCGCAGGCGCCGAGCCGGAGCTCGAGATCGTGTCCGCGACGTGGGAGGAGACGGCCTGTCCGCCGCTGCTGCCGTCGCCAGGTTTTGTTTCCCGCGCCGCACCCCCGAGCGCGGCGGCCACGGTCGGGGGCGTTGGCCGCGGGGCAGGGGGACGGTTTCCCGAGACGCCGGCACGGCTGACCGCCGTCTACGGCTGGCGCGGCTGGCGGGGGGTCGGGGTTATTCTCTGTCCCTTCCGCTACGATGCCGCGGCCGGGGTTTTGGGGGTCTGTCGACGTCTGGAGGTGCGCGTGCGTGGCGCCGCCGCCGCGGCGGAGCTGGCCGGCAGCCCGCGGTCACGTTTGGCGATCGCCGCGCAGCGCTGGCCCGAGCCGGCGGCCCAGGCGCTGAAGGGGGTGGAGTCCGGCGTCGTTCAGGAGTCGCTGCTGGTGCTGGTTCCCGAGTCCCTGCGCCCGGCGCCCGCGTTGGCCGAGTTCGCGCTCTGGAAGCAACAGCGAGGCGTAGCGGTCAGCATACAGGCACTCGCAGTTCGGCCGACCGTGGCCAGCGTCAAGGCCCTGATCCGCGCCTTTGCCGAGGGTAAGGATCGCGCCAACGTAATCCTGCTCGGCGACGAGGGCGCCATCCCGCCGGCCCAGACCGCGGTGCCACCGTCCGATACGGTGTATACACTGCTGGATGGCGCCGCCGACCGCTACCACGACCTCAGCATCTCCCGCCTGACGGCGACCTCCGCCGGCGATCTGGCGGCGCAACTCAGCCGCGCGGTCATGTACGAGCGCTGGCAGTGGCCCGCGCCGGGCGACGGCTGCGCCGCGGCCACAGCGGTGGCCTCCAATGAGAACCAGGGCAACCTCGGCCTGTTGGACCGTGAGGCCATGGAGGTCGCTCGTCTGGATCTGGCTGGCTATGGCGTCTCGCCCTGCGACGCACTCTATGACCGGCCCGGGGTGGCCCCCACCAAGGAGCTGCTGGCGGACGCCTGGAACGGCGGTCGCGGACTGGTTCTCTATCTCGGACACGGCCTGCAGCAAAGCTGGCGGACGACCGGGTTTGCCGTCGGCGACGTCAACCGGCTCCTGCACGCTGGGGCGGCGCTGCCCTTCGTGCTGAGCGCCGCCTGCCACACCGGTAACTTCACCCTGGCGACGGACTGCCTGTGCGAGGCCTTGCTGAAGGGGGGCAGCGCCGGCGCGCCGGCGGGGGCGGTCGCGGCCGTCGGCGCGACCTCCACCATGGACTGGGATCCGCCGGTGGTCATGCTGCAGAGCTTCACTGCCTACCTCACGCGGCGGGCGCAGTTCGCCAGTGGGGGGCTGACCTTTGCCGGCGGTCTGCCGCGGGCCACGGCCAGCGAGTTGACCTTCGGCGCCGTGCAGCGGGCCGTGGACTTCTGCCTGGCGACGCCGGTCGAAGGTGACGCGGCCGCGCGGCGGATCGTTGAGCAGACGCATCTTTTCGGTGACCCCACGCTGGGGGTGCGGACGCGGGTTCCCACGGCTTTGCGGGTGGCCCACGGGCAGGCGGCAGCGCGGGGGGCACCCTTTGAGCTCACGGTGCAGGACGCGGGCACGGGCCGCGCGCTGGCCGGGCTAACGGCCTGCATCTACGCGCCGGGCGGGGTGCAGTGGCTGTGCACCACCGATGCCCAGGGCTTCGCGCGCTTCTCTGTGCCTGCCGATCTTGTATCGGACGTGCTTACTGTCACCGTCTATGCGGTTGACGTGATCCCCTATCAGGCTGCCGTCGAAGTCAGGGCAGAACCACCGCCCGTCGAGGTGCTTACGGTGGCGCTGCCGGGGGGGCGGTACGGCGTCCCCTATGCGGCCAACCTGGTGGCTCGTGGCGGCAATGGCAACAGCCTGCTGTGGAGCACGGCCAGCCCGCTTCCCGACGGTCTGAGCCTGGCGCCGGATGGCACCCTTGCCGGTACGCCGACGGACTGCGGGGTCTGGCGGGTGGTGGTCTGTGCCGCCGACGACAGCGTGCCGCCGCTCTCGGCCGCGGCGGAGTTCGACGTGCTCATCGAGGGCATGACCTCTGCCGCTGGCGGCGGCGATACGGACATCGACAGCCCGGAGTTGCTGGCGTACGCCGCCGTCGTTGCCTCAGGCTGCGCCACGGCCGCCGCCTGGACTGAGGCGCGAGAGCGCTGGGGGCAGGGGAGCCAGGCCGCGCCCGCCGTGCCGGCAGGTATGTGGCGCGGCGCCACGCCCCGCCGCAGCTTCGGTGCGGCACGCTACCTGCCGGGCGGGGACGAGACCGTCCGCATCGATCTCGGCCTGACCGACTCCGTACCTGCCGGTGCCTGTGCGATCCTCACCGAGGTGTTGCCGGCGGGCTGGCAGGTGACGACCGGCAGCGGCCGCGACGCAGCGGGGCGCGTCCTGCCGGGGCCGCGTCGGGATGGGCTCGCCGTCTCCTGGGTGTTGGACGAGGCGGCACTGCGCGGGGGAGTGGTGAGCATCGGCGTGCGCTGCGCTGGGCCGGTGCTCAGTCCGGCCGCGTTCGGCGGTTGGCTAGCTTTCAGCGGCGGCGTCGCGCCGACCGCTGGGGCGTACCTGTGGTGGCCGCGTCGCGCCACTCGTTTCGTGCTGGTGTTGCGGCCCGGCTGGAATCTGATCTCACTGCCACTGGACCTTCCTGACGGCGGCGTTCCCACGGCTCTGGCGGCCTTGGATCGGCGCCATTGCGACGACCGTGGTCAGAGGCGCGGTGCCGTGCAGACGCTGGCGTCGCTGAGGCCTTACTGGGTGTACGCGCCCGCGCCTACCCGCCTTGAACTGAGTGGCTTCGAGGCGCCCGAGGCGACGTCCGTCCTGGCGCCCGGGTGGAACGCCTGCGGTGTCAGCCGCTGCCTGCCCGTAGCAACTCTGCCCGGTGCGCCGCGCCTGGCCTGGGCCTGGAGCACGAGCGGCTGGGAGGCCGTCCACAGCGACCTCCGGCCAGGTGCCGGGTACCTAGTGTTCCGGCCGGAATAGGGGCCGGCGAACCGTGGGCCTTGAGCCTTCCGGTGACCCATTGGTCGGATCGGCCTGGCCGGCTGCCTGGTTGAGGGTCACCGTGGGCGGCACGCTGTCGTACCCCACGCTGCCATTCTGCACCGTGCCGATGGTAACCCCGCTGAGGTTCGTATCGTAGACCTCCCTGACTCCCGTCAGGTGCAGTATGGCCGACTGTCCAGGCGCACCCGCCAGGGCGGCCTTGACGGTGAACTGCACCGATACCAAGGGGCCGCCACCTGCCAGGATCACGGTCTCGCCGGTGAAGTCCGCTGCACTCCAGGTGATTCGTCCCGCGACCACGTCGATGCTGACCGGCGGCGTAGCGCTGGCGAAGCGCGCCGCCACCGGGGTCACTTGGGCCGTCGTTGTCTCGAGGTAGTCGACGTTGAACTCCAGGCTGAACCCCAGCGCCGCGAGCGGGCGGTCCACAGTCAGCGCGATCTGCACGCTCACCGTGGTAGGCAGGGCCGTGACGGTGACCTGCGGCGCGCTCAGTGTGTTCCCGGCTGCCACCGCCCCGAGGGCCAAGCTCAGAGCGGTGATGGCCGCAATTCGTCGCAAGAGGTTACGCACGTCGTCTCTCCTCGATCAGCGGTCTGCGGAACTGATCTTGATCTCGTTGCCGTTGCGGTCGAAGGCCTTGGCTTCCTCGATTCTGATCTCCGGCGCCGTCGCGCCGGGCGCCGGAGCCAGGTCGACCGCGAAGACCCAGCCCTTGCCCGGCTTGACCATGACATTCTCGCCGCTCAGGTCGGCGACGCTGAACGCCAGGCAGGCTCCCTCGGCTTCGACGTTCACGGCGCGGTCTTTCCACGGCAGGCGTGCCTCATTGAGGACGGCGGTTGCCGATCCCAGTTCGCGGCGCTCACCGGCTGCAGTGAGCTTCACGGAGAAGCAGACCAGCGGCTTGTCAGTGTCCAGGCACACGGCGACGCGAACCGCGCCCGTCTGCGCATTCCTGGCGCCCGTCTCCAGGAACACCCGGTCCCCGGCCGCACTGCGACTGCCCGCCAGAATCGCGGGCAGCATGATGATTACCGCCATCCATGTCTTCATGTTCGTCAGTTCCTTTTCCTTGAGGCTCTCAGTTCAGAATTTCCGAAGGTTGTCGATGCGGGCGTTAACGGTGGCCTCGGTCTCGCCTGCGGGCAGGGCCCAGCCGGGTTTGAGCGTAGGCAGGCCCATCAGCCTGCGGTAAAGGAAGACTACATCACGGAAGTTCGAGGCACCGCCACGGTCGACATCGAGCGGGGCGAAGCCGTCGAACCCCTCCTCCTGCAGGTCGTCGATACGCGCATTGGCGGTGGTCTCGGTCTCGCCCGCCGGCAGGGTCCACCCTTCCTTCACCGTGGGTAGCCCCATGAGTCGCCGATAGATGAGCACGACATCGCGGAAGTTCGTTTGGCCGTCGTTGTCCACGTCCACCGTCGGCACGACCGCACCGATCTGGATCTCACCGTTGCGGGCGGCGACTGTGACGCTATTCATGGTGGCGTCTGTGGCGCTGACAGCAGTCACCAGAAGCGGCACGACCGCAGCCTCAAGCGCTGCGGTACTGCGTAGCCTGAGCGTGCCGATGAGTCCGTCGCCGGCCAGCACTGCGCCGTCGCCGGCCAGGTCCGCGATTACCACCAGCACGGCATCGGCGGCCGGGGTCGATACGTCCGGCGTCTTCGTCACCCGGGCCGTGTCGGCCACAAACTCAGCAAACTCGAACCGGGTCGCATCGAACTCAATGCGGAAACTAAGCACCGCCAGGCCGGTCGGGTTCGCGAGCTGCACCGGCACATCAACCAAGGTATCCACCGCCAGCGGCGGGGTAACCATGCGCCCCAACTCCAACCGCACCGGCGCCGTCGTCCCGCTGCCGGTCAGCGGCACCCGGATGCTTCCCGCAGTGGTGGTGAGTTCCAGCGTGCCGCTATAGGAGACCGCCGCCGCAGGCGCGAAGGCCACCGGGATGAAGAGCACATCCCCCGCCTCCAGTGTGCCCACAAAATCATCCACAGTGAATGCTGACGGCGAGGCACTGACTCCCTGCACGGTGACGGAGGCAGCGCCAGGGTTGGAGACCAGAACCGAGAGGATCGCCGTATCGCCCAAGACCACGGCCCCGAAGCCGACCGTGGCCGGTGACGCCATCAGGGGCAGAGGGCCGGCCACGGTGAACGTCTGACTCGGGCCGGCGGCGGGCGCCAAGTTCACGGCACTGTCGCTGGCTGTGCCCGCGGCCAGCGAGATGCCCAAGGTGCCGTCGCCCGTGAGGCTGGAGAGGGTCACGGTGCGCGTCGCCGTGCCGCTGCCGGAGACTGCCACACTGCCATCGGCCGTACCGGTCCTGTTCAGCGTCACGTTACCCGCCGTCAGGGTCACCGTGTCAGCGCCGGAGTAGGTCACCGTATAGGTCACTGGCCCTGTGCTTGCCGTCGCGGACGAGGGCGCGCTGATCACGACTGTGGGCGGTGTGTTGTCGACCACGAAGGTGGCCCCGGAGGTCGGCGCGGCGGTGACCAGGTTCCCAGTCAGGTCCGTACCCACCGAGAGCGCCACGGTGCCGATGCCGTTGCCCGCGGGCACATTGAGGCTGTAGGTGTAGTGCGTGCTGTCGGTCTTGCTCATAGCGGTGGCCGTTAGGGCCGCGATGCCGCCGCTGTAGGCGATCCCGAGCTTCACCACCGGTGCGTCGGCCAGCGGCTCGCTGAAGGTCGCGGTGATCGTCAGCGTGTCGGCGTCCCGCACCGCGTGCCCGATGCTGTAGGTGATCCCCGCCGTCGGCGCGGTCGTATCGATCACGATGGCCTTGTTGGCGCCCAGCGAGTGCGTCGTTCCAGGGGCCGGCAGGGTCAGGGTGGCGTTGTTGGTCGCGGCGTCGCGGATCGTGCCGCCATTCAGCGCCAGGGAGCCGGTCGCCACGTAGTCCAGGTCGGGACTCGTGTGCCCGGCGGCGACGGTGTACTGAAAGGTCAGTGTGGTCGTGCCGCTGCCGCTGCTGTAGTTCACCACCGCGTCGGCGCTGCCCGTCTCCAGGGTCAGTTGCGGCGTACCGGTCACCAGCACCGCTTCGCTGAAGGTCACCGTGACCGGGATCACCGTACCGTCCTTGTAGGCGCCGTTGGCGGTGCTCGAGGTGACGTCTGTGACCGTCGGCGGCGGGGTGTCAATGGTCACCGTGCTGTCGGTGCTGGTCGCGGCGGTGTTGAGGTTACCGGCGCTGTCGCTGGCCTTGCCCGCCGCGATGCTCGCGATCACCGTGCCGCTGGCGGTCATGCCGCTGACCCCCACATTGTAGGTTGTGCCGCTGCCGGTGACCGTGGCCGTGGTGGCGCCGGCCGTGCCGCTGAGAGTCACATCGCCAGTGGCGAAATTCGCCACACTCTCGCTGAACACCACCATGAAGTTGATCGGCGAAGCGTTGGTCGGGTCGGCCTGGCCGGCGGCCTGGTTGAGGGTCACCGTCAATGGAGTGCCGATCACGAAGCTGACGAGCTGCGGGCTGCCTGACATAATGGAGTAGTTGCCAGTCGAACTGTCTACCGGGTAGTAGGTATACACCCAGAAGGAGTAGGACCCCGGCGCAGTCGGGAGGTCCGCGGCATCCAACGTACCTGACGCGGAGTCTGTCGCACCAGATGAAACGGTGTGCCAGACGTAGTACGTAATGTCACTCCAGGCCGTCGACCACGAGCAGTCATCGCCGTAGACCGTGAATAGCCAGCCAGGTTGAGTACCGCTCCCCGTCCACGTGGACGTCCCCGTGTTCCTGACGGTTGCAGAGAAACTCAGGGGCTGGCCAACGCCAATAGGGGTTGTTGCTGTAACGCTTACCTGTGTGCCGCTGTAGGCCGCGGAAGCAACCTGGGCCAGCAGTAGGCTGGCAACGAACAGGAAGCCCCACGGCAGCGTCATTCCAGGCCGACGATAGTGCCCCGCATCACGACGCCCGCCGATGTCGCCGAGTTCTCCCGGCAACCCACGGATGCCCCCGGGACGGACCCGCGGTTCGCCTGTCTGAGTCTGGTGTGGCGCATCTTGCCGGTCGAGTGCGCGGATCTCTTGGCCGTCCTGTTCCTTCATGCCATCCTCCTGAGTCTGGGTTGCGGGAGCCACTAACTGGTTTCGGGTCTTCGCGTTTGCTCGCAACGGATGCCCATCCCCAACTGGACTGAACCACTGGCGCATTTGCCTGATCTGTAGCGACGCAGCAGAATCCTCACGGCAGCGGACTGATTTCGCTCCTCTTCGGCCTGCTGCTGGCGATTCCCGTGCCGGCCGCCCAGCCCGTGCCACTGGCCCAGTGCCTCTACTGCACGATCTACACAGTGCTCGGGAACCTATCGCGGCCTCGCTTAAGGGATTTCTCTAAACCACACCATCTGTGCTACTACAGTCCCCTGTCAATGCAACAGAATGACGTAATCGGCAAGCGCGAGTGGTGTTCGTACGGGGCTGGTGCGCCATCGTGTGGGCACACGCGCTGGCCCCGACGGTCTCCCGCCGGGCGACCGCAGACCTGGGAACGGAAGCCCCGGCCGCCTCGACGGGCGGGGCTGACTGGCCGGCCGTGGAAAGCCCTCAATGGCCGTGCTAGGGTAGGCGCTCTCCGTGTCGGTGAGTGGTGGGACGGGGTTGGCGGCGCGGTGGCGGCAAAGGGAGTACGGCCAATGAGTCAGTCAGCGTGTGATCTCGACCGCGGCGCGCGTCTGCAGCGCGTCGGCAATCTGGCCCAGTTAGGCGGGACCCGGCATGTCATCCTCAACGACGGTGCGGCCAAGGGCATCGCGGCCATCGACGTCGATACCGGCGCGGGCCTGCGTTTCACCATCCTGCCCGACCGCGGGCTGGACATCAGCCTGTGCTCCTACCAGGGCACGAACCTGGTCTTTCTCACCTCCAATGGCGAGGTCAACCCGGCGTTCTTCGATGCGGCCGGCCTGGGTTGGCTGCACACCTTCTTTGCCGGGTTGCTGACCACCTGCGGCCTGACCACGCTGGGCTCGCCGGGGCGCGATGGGGACGTTGAGTTGGGGCTGCACGGGCGTTACAACGGCCTGCCGGCCCGACGCGTGCAGGACCGGTCGCGCTGGGAGGGGGAGCGCTACCTCATCGAGGTCAGCGGCGTGGTTGAGGAGACCCGGCTGTTCGATCACAGCCTGGAGCTGACGCGCACGATCCGTACCGCCATCGGCAGTCGCAGTCTGTCGGTACATGACCGCATCGTCAACACCGGCTACCGCAGCAGTCCCTGCGCCATTCTTTACCATGTCAACGCCGGCTTCCCGCTGCTTGACCAGGATAGCCTCCTGGCGCTGACCGCGGCGCGTACTGAAGCCCACGACGAGATCTCGCAGGCGGCGCTGGCTGACTTTGGGCGCTTCACGGCGCCGCTGCCGGGTTGCGCGGAGCAGAACTTTCTGCACCAGATGACGGTAGGTCCAGACGGCAAGGCGCACGCCGGGATGCTCAATCCGACTCTGGCCGGCGGTCTGGGACTGGCCTTGAGCTTCGACCCGCGGCAGTTGCCGTTTCTCAACGAGTGGAAGATGATGGGACAGCGGGACTACGTCGTGGGCATCGAGCCCTGCAATGCGCCCTGTGCCAACCGTGCCGAACTGCGTCGCGTCGGGCTGTTGCCGCTGCTGGAACCCGGTGCCGCGCGCGAGTTCGACCTCGAGTTCCAGGTCCTCGTGGGCAGCGCCGAGCTGGCGGCCTTCCGGCAGCAGTGTGCGCGGCCAACGGTGTTTGAGCGTTTCACGGCGCTGTGAGCGAGGTGGCGACGTACTCAGGCCGGCGCTGGCGGAGGCAGTCGGCGATCTCGACGGCCTGCAGGCCGGAACGCAGATCGCCCTGGGGCCGGCGGCCGGCGCGCAGATCGTCGAAGAAGCTGGCGTTCTCGCCGTAGAAGCCCGCGGCGACGTACATCAGGTCGGCGCCTTCGAGCGTGCCGCCAGCGAGGTCCTCGACACAGGCGCCGCGCTGCAGGTGCAGCAGCCGTCCGGGGCTGTCGTAGGCCTGCCAGATGGGGAGGTTCAGGAAGTAGGTGTGGTCGAAGAGGCTGACGGTGGCGCGCTCGATGATCACGCCGGTGACCGGACAGAAGGTGATCTGCACCGTGGCGCCGGAGACGAGATCGCAGTCCATGAAGATATTGGCCACGGTCGGGCCCAGGGCGGGCAGTTCCTGGTAACGGCAACGGACGCGGCGGTAGGGTGAGCCGGCGATGAAGCTGGCGGTGTCGATGCCGTGGATAGCGGTGGTGGCGAAGTCCGCATCGCGGCGGTTGATGCGGAAAAAGTCGTAGCGCAGGTTCTGGATGTCAGTGGGCTGGAATTCGGCCGCGAGGCGCGCCCGGAGCTCCTGCACCAGAGGCGTGTAGCGGCGGTTGAAGGCGACCTGGTTCGGGACGCCGCTGCGGTCGGCGGCCGCGATCATGGCCAGGCACTCGTCGCGGTTGAGGCCCGGGGGTTTCTCCATGAGCAGCGGGAAGCCCAGTTCCATGACGGCGCACGACAACTCGCAGGTCTTGTCGACCGGTGCCATCAGGCAGACGGCGTCGGGGCGTTCGCTGGCGAGCATGGTCCGGTAGTCGCCGTAGTGACGCCGGAAGCCGTTGGCCTGCTGGTAGCTGGCCGCGCGGGCCGTATCGAGGTCGCAACAGGCCGCCAACTCGACCTCCGGATGGCGTTCGGCATAGCGCCGGCAGGCGGGCCCATGGGCCTGGCTGGAGAGGGCACCGCAACCGATGACGCAGATGCGGAAGGGCATGATGGCGGCTCCTGAGGGCAGAATGACCAATGACCGGTGACCGCTGTCGGCTACGGACGACGGATACGCAACGTAGCTGCGGGAGGCCACGAGGCAAAGGCGCGAGTCGGCGGGTACCGCCGGGCCCGGTTCATGGGCTACATTGCGGCACTGCCGGCGGATCGGGGTGAAGACGCGGCAAAGGGATCGGGCCATGCGCAAGCAGAGGATAGCACTTGGGGCAGGGGAGGGCCGCCAGGCGGTCTTTGCGGTGGTGTCGGTGGATACGCTCATCGTCGGGGCGGGGGCGGCGGGCTTGCGCTGCGCCACGGCGCTGCACGATCTGGGCGTGCGTGATGTGGCCATCGTCGTGGACCGTCTCGGCAACGGCACCAGCAATAACTCCGGCTCGGACAAGCAGACCTACTACAAACTGGGGATGTTCGGAGACGACGCGGACAGCCCGCTGGACTTCGCGCGCAGTCTGTTCAAGGGCGGCATGATGCACGGCGACCTGGCCTACATCGAGGGGCTGGGTTCAGCGCCCGCCTTCTTCGAGCTCTGCCGCATTGGGGTGCCGTTCCCCTGCAACCGCTACGGCGCTTACGTGGGCTACAAGACGGACCACGACCCTCGGCAGCGCGCGACGAGTGCCGGGCCGAAGACGTCGCGGTTCATGTTCGAGCGTCTGCTGGAGCAGGTCCGGCAACGGCAGATCCCGATCCTGGACCGGCACGACGCCGTGCGCCTGTTGACGGCGGGCGAGGGCGCGTCGCGGCGGGTGGTCGGGGTGCTGTGCCTGAACCGCGCGGAGCACTACCGGGAGAGCTACGGGCTGACGCTGTTCAATGCGCGCAATGTGGTCCTGGCCACGGGTGGGCCGGGGGAGCTGTACAAGGTCAGCGTCTGGCCGCACGGCCAAGTCGGCTCGCACGGCCTGGCTCTGGCGGCCGGGGTGGTGGGCAACAACCTGACGGAGTTGCAGTACGGCCTGGCCTCGGTGGCTTTCCGCTGGAACCTCTCCGGCACCTACCAGCAGGTTGTGCCGGACTACTTCAGCACGGCGGCGGACGGGGTCAGCGAGCGGCGCTCGTTTCTGCACGACTACTTCACGGACATGCCGACCCTGGCCACGAGCATCTTCCTCAAGGGCTACCAGTGGCCGTTCCATGCCGAGCGCTTGCAGCATCAGGGCTCGAGCCTGGTCGACATCGCCGTGCACGGCGAGATCGAAGCCGGCCGGCGCGTCTTCATGGACTTCATGAGCGACCCGCGGCCAGCCGTGGGGATGGCGCCTTTCCGCATTACCGAGTTGCGCCCGGAGGCGCGGGCGTACCTGGAACGCTCGGGCGCGGTGCAGGCGACGCCGTACGAGCGTCTGGCGCACATGAATCGGCAGAGCATCGAGCTCTATGCCGAGCATGGCATCGACCTGCGCGAGCCGCTCGAGGTAGCCGTCTGCGCGCAGCACTGCAATGGCGGCCTGCGCGGCAACGCCTGGTGGGAGACGAGTTTGCCGCATCTGTTCGCCATCGGCGAACTGAACGGCACCCACGGGGTGCGGCCGGGTGGCAGCGCGCTCAACAGTGGCCAGGTGGGGGCCATGCGGGCGGCGCAGTACATCGCCAACGTCTACTCCGAGCCGGCCCCTGCGGCCGCAGCCTTCGCCGAACAGGTGCGCGGCCAGGTTGCCGAGCAGATGGCTGAGTATGGGCGTTGGTTGCAGGCAGACGGCGGGCTGGAACGGGGTCACGTGCGACCGGCCATCCAGGAGCGCATGAGCCGAGCGGGAACCTTTGTGCGTTCGCTGCCGGTGGTGGAGCAGGCCCTGTGCGAGGCGCGCGAGCTTTGCCTGGCCATTGCCGCACGGGGCCTGCGCTGTAACACCGCCGCCGATCTGCCTAAGGCCACGCAGGACAAATGGCTGGCACTGACCAGCGTCGTCTTCCTCGAAGCGCTGCGAGCCTATCTTGCGGCGGGCGGTGGCAGTCGGGGGGCGTACATGGTGCTGGATCCGGCGGGGGAGTTGGTCGTGGAAACGCAGCATGGGCCGGGGTTGCGGCATCGCGCCGAGAACCTCGCGCAGCGCGGCGAAATCCTGGAGGTGGCGCTCGTACCGCAGACGGTCTGTGAGGTGCGCGTAACCGCGGTGCCGGTGCGGCCGTTGCCGGCCGACGAAAGCTGGTTTGAGACCACCTGGGCGGCCTTTGGCCGCGGCGAGGTTTTCCGGGAAGGGTGAACACGATGATGCGGATGGCGTGCGTGGCAGTCGTCATGGGCGCGCTGCCCCTGTGCAGCGCCGTGGGCGTTGGCGAGGCGCTGCAGTGCAGCCTGGAGGCGGGCGCGTTGACGCTTCACGTCGAGCGCGCCGGTGTCGTCACGCCCCTGTTCAGGGGACTGAGCTACGTGGCCCGGACGGCGCAGGGTGTCGCCTTTGAGACCGGCGCGGCGACCCTGGATGCGACCGGACGCCTGGACTTCGCGCTCAGCGGACCCGACGCGCCGGCGGCGCGGGTGAGCGCCCAGGTCACGCCACGCCCGCACGGGGTAGTGCTGGCCTGGCGCATCGAGTACTCGGGGCCGGCACGCGTATGGGATGGCGGCAGCAGCGGCATCCGCCTCGAGTTTGCGACGCCGCCCACGGGGGCGCGGACCCAGCCCGTGACGCGCTGGGTAAAGCCCACGGGGGCGCTGCCGTGGGAAGTTGCCGGGGACACACCTTATCCGGACACGGAGTGCCAAGTACGCGCGGTCCAGTTCGGGGACACGACGCTGGCCATGGTCGCTTCCGCGTACGACCCGGATTGGATCTACGGGGCCAACCTCGAACGGGCGCACTTCGCCCGACTGGCCCCGGCGCCGGAGGCGCCAGGCGTGCAGACCGCGCAGTTGGCCTTCCTGGTGGCGCCGGCAGATGACCTGGATCCCGCCCGACTGGCGGCGGAGGCGGCCGGACGGCCCTTGGCGCTCAGCCTCCACACCGACCGGACGGGGAACCTCTTTGCGCCCGGCGAGCCGGTGGTCTTCGACGGCATCGTCAGCAATGTGACGGCACAGGACGGCGCGGCGAAGCTGGAGGTGGAGGCCTGGAGCTACCGGGGCGAGCGTTTGAGCAGTGACCGCACCGATCTGGCGCTGGCGCCGTTCGGGCGTCAGACGCTACGCCGGGAGTTGCGCGTTACCCAGCGCGGCGTGGTCTTCATTGCCGCGCGCCTGAGTTGGGACGGCGGCGAGATCCTGCAGCGCGCCACCCTCGGCATCCTGCCCGAGCGCCGGGCGGCGGGCACGTTGGCAGCCTCGCCCTTCGGCATGGCTGCCATCACCGCCAACCCGACGGCCTACCCCGACCATCATGACCTGGCGACGGTGCTTGGCCTGGCCGAGCGTGTCGGGGTACGCTGGATCCGTGGCGGCTGGTTCCCGCTCAAAGCCGAGATCACGGACCGCGACGAGCAGCAGGTGCGGGAGCGCGTTGCAGTGCTGACGCAGCACGGAGTGCTGCCGCACGTGCAACTCGGCAGTGGCGTCCCCAAGCCGGATGAGCTGGACGCCTACCGGCAGGCGCTGGCCGCCTCGCTGCAGCGCTTCGCCTGGGTGACCCCGTACATCGAGGTCGGCAACGAGCTTAACGCCTCGACCGCAGCGGCAGACTACGTCGAGAAGCTGCTGAAGCCGACCCACGAGACGATGCGGCGCGTCTGTCCCCAGGGCAGGGTAATGACCATGGGGCTGGGCGGGGCGATGAAGGAGTGGCTGGACGCCTTCGGTCAGGCGGGGGGCGCCGAGCTATGCGACGTGCTCTCCGTCCACCCCGGCTGTCAGCCGCGGGCGCCAGAGTACTTCGAGGGCTGGCGCGGTTGGGTGTTTCGGCCGCAGATGCTGGACACCATGCGGCTGGCACGCGAGCATGGCGCCAAAGAGGTCTGGATCACGGAGGCCTACGCGCCCACGCCGCCGGGCCCCAGCGGGGTGGATCTGCGTACCAGTGCCGACTACCTCGTGCGCACCTACGTCTGCGCCCTGGCTCTGGGGGTCAAGGTGGTGGAATGGTACCAGTTCCAGGATGGCGTCTGGTTCGCGCAGCGGCCCAACCCGGCGGACGCGGAGTACAGCTTCGGCGTCCTCTATACCGATCTCACCCCCAAGCCGGCCTACGTCGCCTTCGGCGCCATGACCGAGCAGTTGGAGGGGGCGCGCTGTCTCGGCCGGCTGGACCTCGGCGCTCCGGATCTCTACGGCGTGCGCTTTGAGCAGGGCGGCCAGCCCCTGGATGTGCTCTGGAGCTACCGCGAGAAGCACGAAACCGACCTTCCCTGGTGGCCACCGGAGAAGTACGCCAAGGACTCCCGCCGGCCTGGCGAGCCCTGGGTGGAGCGCTGGCAGGCGCCGGTCACTCTCGAACTGGCTGCCGCCGGGCCGGTGACGGTGATCGATACCATGGGCAATCCCGAAACGCGTCAGCCGGCCGCAGGCAAGATCACGCTCAGCCTCAGCGGCTCCCCGGTCTACGTGCGCGGACTGGGGCCCATCGCCAAGCTGGACCGGCTGTGGGAGGAGATCCCCTGAAGCTGCGGCCGTCGCTGGCTACGCGGGGCCGCCGCGACACTCGCGATCCGCAGGTGCTCGGCCCGCAGCAGTTCGCTATGCATGAAACGGCTCGTCTGGCCGCCGTAGAGCCGCTGGTAGCACGGCACGGCGAACTCGCGGTACAGCGCCGGCGAGTCGTAGTAGTCCCGGTATGTCACCCCGGCGTACTCCGTGTAGGTGCGGCCGCCAGTGAGTTCGCGTACCGGGTCACTGGTCAGGGCGTCGCCACGCCCGCGGTCGCCGTGGGCAAGGTAGGGCCGCGTGCCCTCACGCGGTGCCGGTGGCGGGTGAGGGCACCCGCCCGTACCTCGATCCCGGCGCCATGTGCCGGTGGCGGGTGAGGGCACCCGCCCGTACCTCGATCCCGGCGCCATGTGCCGGTGGCGGGTGAGGGCACCCGCCCGTACCTCGATCCCGGCACATGGCGCCGGGCGCGACTGCCGATCCTATGCCCGCCTACGGGTCTGCGGCAGGGCGGTTCCGTTTTCCCAACGACCACCGGTGTTGGTCACCGGCACGGTGAAAGCGTGAGAGCGTGATTGCGTGAGGGTTACGGCGCGTGCGCCGGCCGTCTGCCACGAATCCACGCTTTCACGTTCTCACGCGCTCACCCGTAGCGGGAACCGCGATCTTGGAACAGCCCTGGGTCTGCGGTCAGGGGGCTTGATCCCTCTCCCATACATGGCTATAGTGGCGTGATGAATACGGCGAACATATCCTATACGCGCAATCACCTCAGCGAACTGCTGGATCTGGTGAAGGCCGGTGAGTCGGTCCTGATCCTTGACCGCCAGACGCCGGTCGCCCGTCTCGAGCCGGTGACGGCCCCGCGTGCCCAGGTTGCCGAATGGAAGGCAGCGCTGGTTCGCCAGGGCGTCATCCGCGTCGCGACGCGGCCGCTCGACCCCACGCGTTTCATTGGCTTGCCGCCGGCGACCCCCGCGGGCAAGGGCGATATCCTGGCCAGCCTGCTTGCCGAACGGGAGGGCGGGCGGTGAGGTACTGGGACTCGTCGGCTCTTGTCGTCCTGCTCGTACGGCAGAACGCCAGTCTGCGCCTGGAGGCCCTGCTGCAGGACGACCCGGAGCTGCTCACCTGGTGGGGCACGTCGGTCGAGTGCTGGTCGGCCATCATGCGCCTGGTTCGCGAGGGAACCCTGGACCCGCAGGGGTTGCGTGCCGTGCAGGACCGCCTGACGGAGCTACGCCAGAGCTGGGACGAGGTCCTGCCCGGCGAGGCCTGTCGCCGCGCCGCCGAACGCCTCCTGCGCGTGCATCCGCTACGCGCGGCAGACGCCCTGCAACTGGCCGCCGCCCTGACCGCAGCGGATCATGAGCCGGAGCGCCTCAGCTTCGTCTGTCTCGATCTGCGCCTGGCGGCGGCGGCCCGCCTCGAGGGCTTCACCGTCCTCGACGGTAGCTGAGGAACCTCCTTCCCAGCCCACGCCGGGATAGGTGTCTGTCCGGCCATCGCCCCAGGCGACGGCCACGTCAAGGGTAGCCTCGTCCACGTCCTCCAGCGTTGCGGTGAGGGTCGAGGTGTCGCCCTCGACCGCGGTCGAGGCTGCCACGCCGGTGACCGTGGGCGGATCGTTGACCGGCGTCACCGTGAGGGTGAAGATCCGTGGGGCGGTGGCGTGGGCAGGGCCACCGGCGTGCCCGTGCCCGTGCCGCTGCCCAAGCTGCGGAACGCTGGGTGGCGGCGGTACGCCAGCCAGAATAGT
The DNA here is from genome assembly GCA_903837355.1 of uncultured Victivallales bacterium. Taxonomy (GTDB): domain Bacteria; phylum Verrucomicrobiota; class Lentisphaeria; order Oligosphaerales; family JAFGRS01; genus CAILUI01. Next base: position 23,523 of record CAILUI010000122.1, on the reverse strand, counting down.
CCAGTGGCGAACAGGGCTCCCAGCACATCGGCCAGCATGTCCTTCTGCGCGTCCCAGACGTCGCCCTGCGAGCCAAGCACGGCGATGCCGGCGGTCGGGTCGGCACTGACGGCGTACCCCCACTCGAAGATCTCATAGGCGCAGGCCAGCGTCGCGATCGCGAAGACCGGGAACATGAACAAAACCAGCCTCGAGTTGACCGCCCGGCGCAGCAGCAGCAGTTCGGCGATGCCGAAGGCGTAGAAACCGACGCTGAAGTGCGCCACCCGGTCGTAGTGGTTACGCGCGAAGCCGAAGGTCTGGGTGACCAGGTCGAAGGGCACGCGTTCGAAGGTGTAGTGGCCCCCGATGGTGTGCAGATAGACCAGGCACGCCATCAGGCCGTACGCGAGCGGCGAGGAGCAGTGCCAGCGGTGCAGGACGACCAGGACCCCCACCAGGAGCAGGATCGGCAGGTTCTCCGCCCACCACACGGCGCGGTCGTAGGGCGCCAGGCCCAGCACGGTGAAGAGGACGATGTAGCCAGCCAGGAGAATGATGGGCGTGATCCTCTGCATCCGTCATCCCTTCCGCATGGGTGTCGCCAGCGCTCCGCCACTATCGTGTGCGCTTGCCGTAGCCCATGCCGGCGCCTGTCAGTCCGTGCGGCGCCGCCGGCCCGAGTTCAGACCGCGTAAGGCGCGCGCATCGGGCGGTCAAGGCGGCGGGCCGCGGCGTCGTCGCCGACCACCGCTTCCTGGAGGGGATCCCAGCGCAGGGGGCGCCCACTGCGGACGACCACGTCGGCCAGGTGGCTGATGGTATCCGAACGCATGGCCGATTCGAACGGGTTCACGGTGGGCTCGCGGGAGAGGACGCAGTCCAGGAAGTCGCGGTCCTGCCCCGGACTGGCTTTGAGGCGAATGGCGTCGGGGCCGAGGCGCGCTTTGAGGAGGCCGGGCGCACTGGCGCAGAGGCGGCCGCGGTCGACGCTGACCCAGCCTTGGTCGCCGAAGAAGGTGGTGCCGTGGTCGCACCAGGGCCGATACGGGGTCACGATCGGCTGCGCGACGTCGGCGCTCATGAAGTGCAGGTCGACGCCGTTGGCATAGCGGCAGTGGATATCCCAGCTCGCGACCGTATCCCAGAGGCCGGCCGTCGGCAGCGTCCCCGTGCCCGCGTAGGCCACCGGGCTGGTGTCGTCGCTGCCGAGGCCCCACTGCGCGATATCGAGCGGGTGAGCCCCCCAGCCGGCGATGAAGCCGAGGGCGTAGTCATAGATGTGGTAGGTCCCGTTGGCCGTGCAGCGGTCGGCGGTGTAGGGGCTGACCGGGGCCGGTCCGAGCCAGAGGTCGTAATTGAGGTCGGGCGGAGCGGCCAGTGGCGCGGTGGATCCGCCCGGGCCGCCCAGGCTGGCGCACCAGGCCTCGATACGCTGGAGTTTGCCGACGACCTGGTTACGCGCCAGCTCGCAGGCGGTGCGGAACTTCCAGTCCGAGCGCTGCTGGGTGCCATACTGGAAGACGCGGGCGCCGCGCCGGAGTTCCTCGCGCAGCACTTTGGCCCATTCCAGGCTGACGCCCAGGGGCTTCTCCACGTACATATCCTTGCCAGCTCGGGCCGCGGCGATGGCCAGGGGGACGTGCCAGTGATCCTGGGTGCAGATGATCACCGCATCGATGTCCGGGCGTGCGAGAACCTCGCGGTAGTCGGCGTAGGCGGTGACGGCATTCCTGCCGTAGTGTGTGTCCAAGGTCGCCTTGGCGGCCTCGCGCCGGCTCTGGAAGGGATCGCAGACGGCGAGGAACTGGGCGTCGGCGTGCTGCATAAAGCCGTGCATGACGGCAGTGCCGCGGCCGCCGACGCCGAGGGCCGCCAGGGTCACCTTGCGGCTGGGGGCCTGCTGTCCCCGGACACGCGCCGGGATGAGGGTCGGCACCGCCAGGGCGGCGGCGCTGGCCGCCGAACTCTTGAGGAAACTCCGCCGCGACAGCATTGCGGTTGCCATGGTCTGATCTCCCGGACTGCGGCTGCGCCTCGTTACTTCGCAAAGTCCGCCGCGGCGCCGTGCAGGCTCGCGGCATCCAGCGCCCCAGGATGGACCAGCACCCGGTAGCGCAGGGTGAAGGTCTCGCCGCGGCGCAGCGTGTGGGGTTGCAGGCAGAGGACAGCGGGGCTGAAGTACCCGAACGGCGTCTGCGTATCCGCGCTGACGAACCACGGGCTGGGCGCGTGCAGATTGCCGGGGTGATCGAGGATGGCGATGCCCGCCGCCACGCCGCCGGCCGTACCGCTGAAGTCCATGGCCAGTGACGGTTTGCGATGCCCCTCGCCGCCGCTGAGGCCGTCGGCGTTGAGGATCTTCCAGTCCACCAGACTGCGGGCGACACGGAGGCTGAGTCCGGCGTAGCCGCCGTGGCCGACCCCGTTGGCTTCGCCGGGAATGGGTGTGCGCTCGAGGACAACCTGGTCGGCGACGGCGGTGAAGACCAGGGTCCAGTCCAGGCGGTAACCACCGTCGGCGGTGGGCGCCGAGATGTCGAGCGTGCGCTGTTCGCGGAGGACGGGAGCGCCGTCTGGGGGAGCGTAGGCGAGTGCCAGGCGGATGGTGGCCGAGAAGTCGTCGCGGGTGTCGAGGGTCGGGGGCTCCCAGGAGGTCCGTCCTGCCGACTGCCCGGTGGCCTTGTCTTCCTCCCAGTAGTTCACGTCGTTGATGAGCTTCCAGGAGAACCAGAGGGCATGGTGCCAGGGGTGGTCGGGGGGCGACGCCCAGGTGAGGACGGTGCCGTCTCTGAGGGCAAGCGGATGAAAGAAGGGCTTGGCGTGGCCGGGGGCGTAGTTGAGGCGCCAGACGGTACGCTCGCCATTGAGCAGGCTGACGGCGCCGGGGGTCCGCTCCCAGCCCAGCCTGTCCTGGCCGGGCTCGACAAGGGGGGGGCCGAAGATCTCGAGCTCGCGCACGGCAGGGCTCTTGCTGTAGTACCCCGAGATGCGCAGTTCCAGGGTTTGGCAGCGGACCGGGGGCAGCGCGACCAGCAACCGGTTGTGCTCATAGGCGGCGCCAACCACGGTACGGATGACCTTGCCATCGGCCACGATCTCGAAGTCCTTCGGTGCGTACTCGTGGTGTACGAAGCCGGTGATGGCGATGGCGCCGACGACCGCGGGTTGGGTCAGGGTGACGCTGAGGTGATAGGCTTTCTGGTCGTCCAGATCGTCCCAGTAGGTGGCGGGATTGCCGTCGATGGCGGCCTCGGGTCCGCGGCCTTCATTGTCCGGAGCCAGGCCATCGCGACTATCGGCCGTGGCGCCGACGGCGAGGTTGGGTCCGGCGATGACGCCACGCAGCATGCCCTCGGCGCGGTCCTGCAGGGCGCTGTCGTAGCACTCGGCCGCGACGGCGCGCAGGGCGCGTGCGGTTGCCGCCGCATGGCTGCCTTGGAGAGTCCCGGCGAGGGCGATGATGGCCTGGGCCGCGGCGGAGCTGGTGGATCCGGCGGCGAGGGCGGGGAGCAGGACCTCGAAGGTCTGTGGGCTGCACACGCTGGCAGCGCCCTTCAGCAGTTCGTCCGTGGCCTCTGCGTACCGGGTGGCGAAGGCACGGTTGAGGAGGGCGGCACGGGCGTCGAGAGGGCGTCCGGAGTCCTCCCCAAGCATGCGGCTCACGCCGCGGGCGGCCAGGACCTGCTCGACCGGGTCGGTGGAGTTCTGAAGGACCTCCACGAGGCGCTCGCAAGGGGCCGCGGTCGGCCAGCCGGAGAGGGCGCGCAGGCTGGCCAGGCGGACCTCTGCGGGAGCCTCTGGGGTCAACCTGGCCGCCACTGCCGCCAGGGCTTCGTCACCGCCGAGCGTGCCGAGCACGCCGACGAGCAGTGCCTGGACGGCGGGTTCGGCGGCCGCGAGGGCCGCGAGGGCCGGCCGGGCGGGGTCCGCCGGGCGTCGCTGCGCGATGTCGGTCAGCGCCTGACGGACGACCGTTGTCGGGGCGCTGCAGCGGCCTTGAGCAACGCTGGCAACGAGGTTGGCGAAGGTCGCGTCATCGCCCAACTCGCCGAGGGCCCGCACCGCCGCGGCGCCCGGTTCTCCCTGGCGCGTCGCGGTCTGGAGCAGCGCCGGGATGGCGCTGCGGGCGGCGCGGTTGAGGAGGGTCTCGACCAGGATGAGGGTCGCGGGGTCGGTAGCGCCGCCGAGTGCGGCGGCGATGGCCGGGGTAACGTCGTCGCCCGCCAGCCGCGAGAGAGCGGTGGTGATGGCGTCGGCTTCGGCGGCGGTGGCTGGGGTGGCGCGGGCAATGAGCAGGGGCACCTGGTCGGCGCCGCCGAGGCTGCCAAGCGTCGCGATGGCGCGGCGGCGGACCCCTTCCGCCGGGCTGGCCAGCGCGGCGCCGGCGAGGCGGAGCGCCTCAGGGCCGCCGCGGGCTTCCAGGACGGCCAGCAGTTGGCTCTGCGTGCTCTCGGTGCTGGCGTCGTAGACGCTGGCAATGCAGGCTACGGCGGCGGCCGCCGGTAAGAGGGTGTTGTCGCGCAGGACATCGAGAGCGGCGCCGCAACGGACCGCGTCGTCGCTGCGCAGGGCGGCAGTCAAAGCTGCCGTTTGGTCAGTGGCCGGCGTGCCCAGCGTCTGGCGGAGGGCACTGCGGCGGACGTGGGCCGGGACATCCGTCTGCGTTAAGCGCAGGAAGGCTGTTTCTGCCGCGCCGGCATCGCCCTGCCGGAGGCGTGTATCGGCGGCGCGGAGCAGCGCCTCCGACCAGGGCACGCGCAACGTTTCCCCCGCCTGCTTCTCCAAGGTCAGGAGGACCGTCAGAGCGTCCGCCGTGCCGATGGCGGCCAGGGCCTGGAGCGTGGCGGCGGCGAGGACCGGCCGGGCCGAGTCAACGCCCGCTGCGAGGAGGGCGACGGCCTCGGCATCGCGCCGGCGGCCGAGGCTGGCAACAACGCCTGGGCGCTGGCTCTCAGGGACCGTGGCCAAGGCCTGTCGCAGGGCTGCCGTGGCCTCAGGTCCAGCGATACGCTCCAGGGCGCCCCGCGCTGAAACCCCGAGCCCCTCATCGCCCACCCAGCGCGCCAGTGCCGGGACTTCCGTGGCCGCCCCCGCGATGGCAAGTTGCTCGCACGCGAAGCGTTTGCCCTCGGTGCTGGTGGTGGGCTCGTCAAGCAGGCGGGCCAGGCGGGTGGCCAGGTCCTGATGCTGGCGGTCATCGGCCAGGGCCCGTAGCACCAGCGTCTCGACCCGGCGCAAGGGGGCGCGGTCCTGCCCAAAGCCGTGGACGGCGACGGCCGCCAGCGCCAGCGCCAGTTCCTCGCCGGCGAGATCCGGGGGCAGGGGCAGCGTGACCTTGCCCGTGGCGGCCCATTCGCTGCCGCGAGTGACGAGGATGCGGAAGCCGGGGTGACGCATGGCCTGCAGGTCATGCCCGAGCAGGAGAGTCAGGCTGCGTCCCTGGCCGAAGGTGCGGGCAAGGACGAGGGGTTCTACCTTGCCGCTGCCGCCGGTCGCCGCGGCCGAGAGGGCGCTGGCGAGGACGGTGGGGTCGCCGCGCAGCGGCACTCCGTGCCAGAGCTCGTCCTCGACCCAGAGTTCCGGGAGTCCCTGCATGACCGGGTGCTCGGGCTGGGTGTTGGTGACCGCGAAGGCGTGGACTTGGCCATGTCCGGTCTGGCCGAGTTTCCAGGTGCCCATTACCAGCTCCTGGTAGTCCGCCCAGTCGGGGAAGGACGAGGTGCCGGCGTGGACCGAGACGAGGCCCTTACCGTTGCGTACGAACTCGAGGAACAGCGTACGCCGCTCGGCCGGCCAGTCGGCGGCCTGGGCGCCGAAGGTGTTCCAGTTGCAGAGCAGCACCTCCGCCTGGGCGAGGTCCGCGGCCGTCAGCGTCTCCGGGGTGTCCGTGACCGCGACCGTGAAACGCCCGCTCTCCGCGAGGAGCTGGCGCAGGTACGGCGTCGTGGTCTTCCAGTCGTGGTTGTTCTGGCCGCTGAGGATGAGGACGCGTACGGGCGCCTCGACGCCCCTGAGGAGCGGCGCGGCGGTCAGCAGGAAGATGCAGAGCCAGCGCGAGTTCATGGCGACACCTTGGGTTTCCACTCAGGCCCTTGGCGGAGGACCTCCAGTAGGCCGGCACAGGAGCTCCGGGTCCACCTGGCCGGCCCTCCCTGAAACACGCCGGCTTAGTGTAGGGGGCGGCGGGGGCAAGTCAAGCGCCGGCCTGATCTCGGGTCCCAGGCAGCGCCTCGGCGCCGGCACGCAGGCTGGGGAGCGTCGTCGTCCAGGGTCGAGATGGAGGCGTCCCGGCGGTGGGAAGCCGGGATGCGCACAGATGGAAAACAGGCCAAGACGCGATAGACTTGGGGCAGGCGTGGGAAGCTGGCTTGAGACCGAAGTGCTGCAGAGTCACGAAAGGTACCCCGGAATGCGAACTCTCACGATGCTGGCATCGACGATGGCGGTGGGGATGTCACTGCTGGCTGCGGAGGCGGAGTACCCATTGCGGGAGGCGGTGGAGTTCACGCCGCGCCAGGGCCTGGCCAACGTCTTCGCCAAACTTGAGGCGGGCAAAGAGGTGAAGATCGCCTACTTCGGCGGCAGCATCACGGCCGCCGACGGCTGGCGGGTCAAGACGTTGAAGTGGTTCCAGGGCAAGTACCCGAAGGCGAAGATCAGCGAGGTCAACGCGGCCATCGGTGGCACGGGCTCGGGTCTTGGCGTCTTCCGCCTCGACCATGACGTGCTGCAGTTCAAGCCAGACCTGATGTTTGTCGAGTTTGCAGTGAACGACGGCGGCGCCGATCCGCTCAGCATTCACCGGAGCATGGAGGGGATCATCAGGCAGTCCTGGAAAGCCTTGCCGGACATGGATATCTGTTATGTCTATACCCTCGCTCACGACGGCATGCTCAACGACCTGAAGAATGGCAAGTACCCGCGCGCCGCCAGCGCCATGGAAGCCCTGGCTGACCATTACGGGATCGCCTCGATCCACATGGGCCTCGAGATCGCCAAGCTGGAGAAGGAGGGCAAGCTCGTCTTCAAGGGGACGCGGCCCAAGACGGATGCCGAGAAGGCGGCGCTGGGCGACAAGATGCTGTTCAGCGAGGACGGCGTACACCCGCTCGCCGAGACTGGCCATGAGGTTTACGCGCAGGTGGTGGCCCGCAGCCTGGAGAAGATCGCCGTGGTGCCGCAGGCCAAGGTCGGGCCGCACACCCTCGGCGCGCCGCTGGTGGCCGACAACTGGGAAGCGGCGAAGATGGTGCCGCTGAGTCGAACCACCATGAGCGCCGGCTGGCAGAAGCTCGATCCGGCCAAGGACAACCTGGCCAAGGCCTTCGGCAACCGCATGGCGGAGCTCTGGAAGGCCGAGACCCCCGGCACGTCGATCACCTTCAGGTTCAAGGGCACGAGTGTCGGCGTCTATGACCTGCTCGGACCGGACTGTGGCCAGGTCAGTGCCACCCTCGACGACAAGCCGGCGGCGCTGCGCCCCCGTATCGACCCGTACTGCACCTACCACCGCATCGCCAGCCTTGACCTGGGTTCGGGCCTGGCTGACACCGTGCACACGGTCACCATCACCGTCGATGCCCAGGTGCCGGACAAGATGAAGATCCTCTTCGAACACAACCGGCCTGACATGGAGAAGAACCCGGCCAAGTACCAGGGCACCACCTGGTACGCCGGCGCCGTCATGCTGATCGGCGACCTGGTGGAGTAGCCATGGACCCCGTCACCTTCGACCGCGGTTGTTACCGCTGCAACGGTCAGCCGTTGCACCTGTACTCCGCCCGATGAGTTGCGAACTCCGCTGTCGGCCAGCCTGGAGCCGCGACTGGCTGGAACTGGGGCGCCACGATCTGGCGCCGATGGAAGTCCGGCCGCTCGAACTTCACGAGGAGGGGCGGTAACGCCAGAAGTCGGAGCGCCGTTCGCCGGGGACAGCCGCGGTCATTCAGGGTGCTGCCACTGGCGCAGCGGGCGGGTCGCCGACCGGGAGCACGAAGTTGCCCGGCGCGCGGACATCGTTGGTGCAGGCCAGCGCGTCGATCCAGGCCTTCTGCAGGTGGAAGGGGTGGTCGACGCGGAATACCTCAGGGCCGTAGCCGGCGAGGCCAAAGCCGCTGGCGCGGTCGGCGCACGAGGTGACCTCGGCGCTCGCCTGCAGCGCCCCATCCACATACAGTCTGGCCTGGTGCGCCGTGTCGTCGTAGACCGCAGCCAGGTGGTACCACTGGCCCAGCTTCAGGTCGGTGGTTGCGGTGACGGCGCGGTTCTCGGCGTCGGTGGGGACGCTGAAGTGCAGCGGGAACCTGCCGTCCTTCGTCGCACCCAGCCACAGGCGTGTGACGATGGCGCGATTGCCGCCGTCGCCGGGGTAGCCGGGGATCCGGCCGGCGCCCTTGGACGCATCGAAGAGCAGGCCGTAGTGGTCGCAGCCGTCGTAGGCGTCGATGCGCACGACCAGCTCCCAGGTGAATGAGCCCTGCGTGGGTAGCGTCCCCTCGCCCTCGCGCGTCCGGTAGCGGTCGAGGAAGAAGCTGTGGTGCGGTCGCAGTTCGAGGGTCTGGCGGCCGCGCGACTCGGCGCTGGCGTCGTGGTTGTAGTAGGAGCGGTAGTAGTTCCAGTTCTCCCCGCCGGGTCCCGGGTTCGCCAGCCGCGGACCGGTCTCGTCAGCGCTTGGGTTCGGGACGTAGTCTTCGCCGTCGTAGGGCGGCGTAGCGCTGTGCAGCCGGACGGCGCTCGTCGTGCCGATGCGCCCATCAAAGGTGTACTTGGCCACGACGTCGGCGTGAGCGCTGCCAGGCCGCGCCACGCAGAGGCACGCGCCGGCCGCCAGCGCGGCCCACTCCGCTCGCCGGATCCGTCTGATCTGTGTGATCTGTGTGATCTGTCCGATCTCCCCTCTGTCCGCCAGCCTACGGCGCCAGGGTCAGTTCCGCCAGGCGCGTCACCTCGTGGACGCGCGTGAAGGGGACCCAGGCGGCGATGCCGGTGGTGTCGGTCGCGCTGCGCAGGCCGGGCGAGGTGACGCGGATGACATTCAGGTAGACCTTGCCGCCCGGGGCGACGCCGCCGGCGACCAGGTCGCTGAGCTTCCAACTCAGGCGCGTCACCCAACGGTCGGCGGCCGTAACATCGGATACCACCTGCAGCGAGTGCTTGTCCATGACCACGTTGCGGCGGAAGTTGACTTCGCCGTGCGAGAGGGCGGCGATGATGCCGGCAGGGCTGACGGCGTACTGGCGGTAGGGCAAGCCGCGCTGGGTGGCGACGAAGACCTCCCAGTCGTCGAAGGGGAAGACCATGGACGAGCTTTGTAGCTTCGCGGTTTCGCACCGGTCGGTGATCTCGAGGTAGAGGTACTCGCCGTCGTGGGCGATGCGGCCGCTGAGCCGGCGGTCGGTCGGGTCACTGCTGGCCGTCTTGCACCAGGGCGCCGCGAGCGCTGCGGCCTGGTCCCAGGCGGCCTTGGCAGGGTCACCGCCGGCGGTGGCCAGGCGTGGAACTGCCAGCGTCGGCACCGGCGTTTCGAGCATCTGCAGGTACTGCTGCCGACCGGCGAGCATATAGGACCACACGCCGAGGTCGAACAGGGCCAGCGCGCGCTTCTCGCGCGCGGAGCTGGCCAGGCCCCGGGCCTGGACCAGGAGCGCCTCCAGCGCCGCCATGCGCTCGGCCGAGCCAAGGATTCGCCAGTTCACCTCAATGAAGGGCGCGTCGCTCCTGGCTGGCCGCAACGCCGGGTCGCAGAACGTCTTCTCGATCTCGAGGTAGGCCTGTTTCAGCGGTGCGGCGGCGGCGCCGTAGAGCCCGGCGAAGTACTCGTCGAGGAGCGTGTCCACGTCCAGGCTGGGGTCATCCATCAGCTTGAAGGTGAGATACGCCTCGACGTCCTGGCCGTAACCGCAGTGGAATATGCCGCGCACGCCGAGCCGCTGGAACTCCTTCATCTGCGTGCCGATGGTGTGCGCGAAGAAGCCGGGGAAGCAGTTTTGGCCGCCGTTGCGCGCGGTCTCGACCGGGAAGGTGTCGTAGAGCCAGAGGTAGAGCGGCCGGGTTGGGTCGGCCGCAGCCCAGGCCTTGAGCAGGCCCAGCTCGTGGGCGTACTGCTCCCGGTCGAACGGCGCCCGGTTGCAGGCGAAGCAGAACTGGACGGCCACGCTGGGGTCGAGCGTAACTGCTTTCGGCAGGGCGGCGTGGCTGGCATAGGCGAGGGTTACGATGCTGCGGTCCGGATGCGTTTTCCGCAATTCTTTAGCGACTTCGTTGATGAAGGTGAAGAAGTAGTCGCTGTGCACGCCGGTGGAGAAGAAGCGGCCGGCGTTGTCATCCTTCTGCAGCAGGGCCTGGCAGGCGTCGCAGGTGCAGAAACTGCCGTTGTCCATGGGTTCGACCGGGAACCAGTTGGGCAGATTCGGCTGCCAGAAGATGCCGAGTTCCTTGCCGGTCTTCCTGCCGTCGTAGTAATCGCGGGCGTCCTGAGCCTGCTGCTCGATCAGCTCGCGACTGGTGTAGCACAACTGCGGCGGCTCGCCCTCGTAGCCCTTGGCGAACATCCCTGGCCGGCGCGTCTCCGGGTTTCGCCAGTACCGTTCGTAGTAGCCGTAGAGGGAGTGGTTGCAGCGCTGGATCGTACCGCCGTTGCGCTGGCGCAGCAGGAACAGCCGCGCCAAGACGCCGCGAGCGGCTTCGTACTGTCCCTCGTCCGGGAAGCGCTGGTGCAGATCGGCGTAGGCGGCGCTGTCCCACTGCTTGAACTCCGTGCTCTCGCGGGGCCAGAGTGCGGTATAGCTGTCGTACATGCCGACGTTGTCGCCTGTCGCCCCCAGGCCATCGCGGAACTCGAACCCCGGCTGGCGCCGGAGGCTCGTGGCCTTGACCGTCAGCGTGGCGGATTGCGGCACGACGGTGCCCAGGTCCGTCGGGTTGAACCAGCGCACGCCGCAGCCCCTTTCGAGGAAGTCGTAGGCGGCATGCAGTGTCCCGCGCTCCTCCCAGAAGCCAGGGAAGCCTTTGCAGGCGGGCAGGTTCTGCATATCGTAGGCGAACTCGCCGGGTTCCGGGGCATCGCGGCCGACGAGGAAGATGCCCGCGGCGGCGAACTGCACGGCGTACTCCTGGGGTCTGAAGCTGTCTGCGGCCAAGCCTGCCGCCCTGGCCGCGGCCGTATCGCCGACGAAGATGGCCGTCCCCACGACCGCCTGGCCTTCGTTGACGATCGGCAGCGTCGCGCCGCTGCTGAGTCGGACGAAGTGCTGCACTTCGCCGGCCGCGAGCTGCGCGGCCCGCGTCGGGTTCGCCGCCAATACGAGGGTCGCCGCCGGCTGGCCAGCGCGGACCAGAACGACCGCAGGGGGTGTCTGCGCGAAGGCGGTAGCGGCGACGAGGGCGGCAGCGCCGGTGATGGAGCTGAGCCGGTAGGCGATGTGCATGGGGTGTCTTCCTTCCGCTGCGTAGTGTGCTGTACAAGACATGGCCCGAGGGGCTTCGTCAAACAGGTCGAGGGCTGTCCCGTTGCCGCTTTCTGGCGCCGGGCGAAAATCGGGATACCGGCCAGCTCCGGCAGCGCACGCTCGAGATGATGGACGCCATGGGCGATCCGCGCCCGCCCGCGGCGCGCCAGCCATGCCCGGCGGGCCATGCGGACGCAGGCGGCACGTGACGAGGTACTGGGGCGCGCGCGACGCTCCTATAGATCCTTGCATTTGTAACGATTAATGGGTATTTTTCGTTACATCTATGGAGGCGTCCCGCTTGGACTCAGTCGAGAAACGCATCGGCAGCAGGATCCAGGGCAAGGACCGGGGTTGGTGCTTCACCCCTAAGGCTTTTCTCGACCTTGGTAGCCCCGAGGCCGTCCGTCTCGCTCTGCATCGCATGGAGAGGCGGAGTGCCGTCCGGCGCCTTGCCCGCGGGCTCTATGACCTGCCCAGACGGCACCCGACCATCGGGCTCCTTTCCGCCGACCCCGAGAAGGTCGCTAGAGCCCTCGCCGAACGCGATGTCGCGCGGCTCCAACCCTCTGGAGCCTATGCCGCCAACCTGCTGGGGCTCTCCGAACAGGTTCCGGCTCGGATCGTCTTCCTCACCGATGGTCCGGCACGTCACGTCAGAATCGGTCACCAAGATATTGTCCTCAAGAACACCACTCCCCGCAACATGGCCACAGCGGGCACCGTCAGCGGCACGGTGATCCAGGCGCTCCGGCATCTCGGGGCGAAGCAGATTGGCGAGTCGCACATCGCCCACCTGCGGCAGACGCTCTCCGCGAGCGACAGGGCCCAACTGAAGCGGGATCTGATCTATGTTCCCGGCTGGATGCACCGCCTCATCGACGCCATCGCGGAGGAGCCACATGCGTGATTTCGCCAGACTGGCGCTCGCCGAGCGCACTCCCTACTTCCAGGAGGCCGCCAACCGTCGTGGGCTGACCCGGCTCATCGTCGAGAAGGACTTCTGGGTCTGTTACGCCTTAGGTCTCCTCTTCGCCACACCCGAACTGGCAGGCAGGCTCGTGTTCAAGGGCGGCACGTCGCTCGCCAAGGTCTTCTCCATCACCAAGCGGTTCTCCGAGGACATCGATCTCTCGGTCGATCCCGGCTGGCTCGGCTTCGCCGGCGTGAGTGGCCCAGACGCGGCGCGCTCGCGCTCGCAGTTTGAGAAGCGCCGGAAGGAGCTCAGTAGCGCCTGCGCCGTGGCGGTCTCCGACAGAATCCAGCCGGTGCTAGAGCAGGTGATCTGCGACGAACTGGGTTCGGCCCGGAACAGCTCGTCTTATCTTGCTTTCAGTACCGACGCACAGACGCAATCCCCCGTCCTCATCTTCCGTTACCCGACGCCCGAACCGGACCGGCCGGGTTACGTGCTTCCCCAGGTCAAGCTCGAACTGGGCTCGCTCACCGACCAGCAGCCTGTTGGCAGACACACCATCACCCCGTGGGTGGCCGAGGATTTCCCTGGCTTGTTCAATGAACCGACTGGCCGCGTGGTCGCCCTTGAGGTGGAGCGTACGTTCTGGGAAAAGGCCACTATTCTGCACGCTGAGTACCACCGTCCTGCGGACAGACCCATGCGCAGCCGGCACTCTCGTGACTGCTATGACGTGTACGAGATGGCCGCGCACCCCGCTGGGCAGCGGGCGCTGCTGGACACCGGTCTGCTCGCGCGCGTTGTATGCTATAAGAACACCTATTTCCCCTCCGCCTGGGCGAACTACGCCGCCGCCAAACCCGGCTCGCTGCGACTCGCCCCGCCTGGCCACCGTCTGCCCGACCTGAGAGCCGACTACCAGCAGATGCGGGAGATGTTCACCGAGCCGCCGCCGCCCTTTGACGGCATTCTCCAGCGATTGCAGCAGATCGAGGACTCGTTCAACCAGGGGTAGAGGGGACAGGGGTCACTCCGACACGGGGCGCCCGCCGACCGCACGATGAAATCAGACCGCATCAGGAACTGGCCCAAACAGGAGCGCCCCCGTGAGCGACTCCTGGCCGAGGGGGCGGACAGACTCACCGAGGCGGAGCTGCTCGCGATCATCCTCCGTGTCGGAAAGGGCACTTTCAGAGAGGGCATACCGGGACAGAATGCATCCGATTTCGCGCGGACGCTCTTGTCGGAGTTCCGCGGGCTTCGCGGGCTTGACCGTGCCCACACCCAGGAGTAGAAGGAGGCCGCATGGCCAAGAGGAAACCAGACCCGCAGCCCTACGCCAAAGCGGATCAGATCCCGACTCGCCCCAACCAGGTCTTCAGCCGCCTCCGTCAGAAATGGCTGGTGCAGACGCCCGAGGGACTCGTGAGGCAGACGTTTCTCGACGTCATCCTCACGGAGTACGGCTTTGCCCTCGCCCAGATCGAGGAGGAAGTCGAGCTCACTGGCCGCGGCTCGGGTCACGCCCGCGCCGATTTCGTCGTCTGGCGCACGGTTCAGGACAGGCAGGACAGAGCGCGCAGCGCCCACGAACGCGAGGGGGCCCGCAACCTGGCGCGTCAGATCGAGGCCGACATGGAAGCGTACCTACTGGGCACCAAGGGCGTGCCGGGGGTCGCATGACCTGCCCCAAGAGGGTTCATCTCGTCAGCCGCCATACGGAAAGACACGTGCCCATGACCTCGCGCGAACGCGTCATCAAAGCCCTGACCTTCCAGCCGGTGGACCGTATACCTACTGAGCGCGACGACGTCTATGGTCCGCGCTACACCTACGGCCCGGGCCGGAGTTCGGGCCCACAGGCTTGCGGCAAGGGCCGGTACACGGACGTCTGGGGCTGTGTCTGGGAGGCCGCCGAGGATGGCGTCTGCGGCGAAGTGAAGGCGTCGCCCCTGCGTGGGGACTGGTCCGCCCTGGCGCCCTTCCAGCCGCCGTGGGACGTCCTTGAGCAGGCCGATCTGGCGACGGTGAATCCCGACTGCGCGGCGTCCGACAAGTTCATGATCCCGATGTGGGCCGCCGCGCCCAACCCGTTCGAGCGTCTGCAGCACCTGCGCGGTTCGGAGCAGCTCTTCCTGGATCTGGGCGACCCGGAGCCCGAGCTCTACCGGCTGCGCGACCTGGTGCATGACTACTTCATGCGGCAGTTGCGGATGTGGGTCGAGACCGATATCGACGGTGTGCACATCGCCGATGATTGGGGCAGCCAGAGTGCTTTGCTGATCTCGCCGGCGCGCTGGCGGGAGTTCTTCAAGCCCCTGTATCGCGACTACTGCGACCTGGCCCATGCCAAGGGCAAGCTTGTCGTCATGCACACCGATGGCTACACCGCGGACATCATCCCGGACCTCATCGAGATCGGCGTCAATGCGGTCAACGCCCAGTTGTTCTGCATGGACATCGAGCAGCTTGCCGAGCAGTACGCCGGCCGGATCGCCTTCTGGGGCGAGATCGACCGGCAGCATCTGCTCACGCACGGGACTACGGACGAGGTGCGCGCCGCCGTGCGGCGGGTGGCCAACGCCTTCCTGCGCCGGCAGCGCAGCGGCGTTGTTGGCCAATGCTTCTGGGGCAAGGACCACCGCGTCGAGAACATGGACGCGGTCTACGACGAGTGGGGGAAGGTCTGAGCGGTGCAGGTTTCCGGTCGCCCGTTCCTCCACTGGTGGATCTTCCCGGTTTGTCTCCGCTCCAGAAACCCGGATTGTCCACGGATCGCGCGGAGGCCACGGCTGGGACCGGGCCAGTCTGCCTTCGGCCCGCACCATTCCCCGGCGTCATCGTTGTCCCGAACGCTACGGCTGTGCTGACCCGCGCTTAGCGGCATCAGCACCGGCCGCTTGTTAGATCATCTTCTCCCGCAGGTATTCGGGTGCGAAATCCGCGTCGTTGTCCCAGGTGATCGTATGGAGGGTGGGCGACACGGCGAACCTGCGGAAGCGTTGCGGGGCTCGTAGCGGCTCAAACATCGGCCCCCACAGGGACTGCGCCAGATCCACCACGCCCGACTCACCTGTGTTGAACGTGATCTCGATCCTGTAGCTGTCCAGATGACGGGCTTGGGTCACCTCAATCATGGTACTACTCCAAAGGCGCAATCTTCTCCAGAGGCTGGTGTGCGCCAGCCAGCTCCCAGTCGTGGAGGAGTTCTGGCTTGTGCTCGGCGTACCACTCCAAGAGAGCCGTCAGGGCCCGCCGTGGGAAGCGACCTTCCACCACTCCCGTCTCGATCTCCACGGATACCCTGTACTCGCCGTACTCGGCATGGAAGTGCGGCGGGCGATGGTCGTCATAGAGCATGTAGATCACGATCCCGAGGAATCGGCAGAGCTCCGGCATCAGCGGGTTCCCCTCTCTTGTGTGTGGATCAACGCCCCGGATCGCCGACGCCGCGCGACTGACGCCCGGAATGAAATCGGAGCGCTATCGCGGCGTTCGGTGCATCTGGCTTGCTGGGCTTGATCGTGATCACCATCGGACCGTCCGCTCTTACTCGGTTGTCGCTCACGGCAGCATCCAGTCCGCGCGCCGGCCGAAATCCGCCTGAACATCGACGCGCCACTTCGACACGGTCTTCCCGCCGGCTGAATCATCAAACCAGTGATTCTTGGATGGGTCGTTGCGAACGAACTGGCCGCCCCAGCCCGGCTGGTCCGGTTTTTCGGGGTCGTTCAGCCCGCGCACGGCGCTGACCAGATGCAGGAACGACGGCGTGTCGCCTTCCCAAATCCCCGGCACACTCGGGTCCCATCCGCTCTGCGGATAGGCGGCGCCCAGCGGGCCATGCCCCTCGCGAATGTGAGCGTTCACCCAAGCCAGGTCCGCGACGTTCCTGTCCGCGCCGGAGCTGACCCAGAACATCCCCATGTAATTCTTCTCGGAAAGGATGATGAACAGGTTCGGGAAGCTCTCCAGCAGCCAGTCCGTCGTCGCGTCCTGCTTCGCGATCAAGTAGAGGCGCAGCTTGCCGAGAAAGCGTTCCAGTTCCGCCGGGCTCCGCGTGGCCCGCACCTTCCAGATGGCCTGCGCCACCTCGCACGAACCGCCCCACACGCAAACCCACACCGGGCGCGGGTCCGGCCGGTCCACAATCCGGATGATCGCGTCCGAAGCCTCGCTGTCCCTGCCCTCGCCGAGGATTTGATTGATCGGTTTGGTCTTCGTGCCTACCGCGGGCGCGCCCCACGTGCCATCGCGGCCCTGCCACGTAACGGCACGCAGCTTTTCCGCCGTGGGATACCGCGCATCATGCCGCCGCAGATTCTCGTCCACCTGATCGTAGCGGTCGAGCATGTCCAGAATGTTCTGCTTCCTTGCCACGTTCGCGAACGTGCCCGCCGAGGCGATCAGCCCCTCGACATCGAATTCATTCGCATACAGGAGAAAGCGGACCATCGACTGCACGTCATCCGGATCGCTGCACTTCTCGGACGGGTCGCCCTTCTTGACGCCTTTGACCGGGATAACATCCAGCGGTGGGAAATCCGTCGAGGTGATGGCGCGCATCGCAGGGGATTTCGCCGGGGCTACCGCAGCCTTCGGAGTCGGATCCTGCGCCCATGTGACAGTGGCAAGCAGGCACAATGCGATTGTCACCAAGTGGGCTTTCATTTCTTGCGTCTTCCTCAGTCGATTGTCCGATCCCCTGAAACCGCCCAACGTTATACGGGCGGCCAATCGCGAAACTCGGGTCGGCAAGGCCCGAGGCACCGCCCCAGCCCGTCTGGCGGCACTGTACCACGCCTGCGCTGGTATGGCTATCCGCCTGCGCTGATCCATGCGTAACACAGGCGACACAAAAGGCTTGCGGGACGCCAGTCGTGCCGTTCCCAGGCCAGCGCACCGTCGCCGCCGCGCGGTCTGGTTGTCGCAGAACCCCGCCGTAGCCGGGCTAGGCGTCCGATCGGACTTTCCGCCGTCATGCAAAAATGGTAATCGCCCTATGGCGGACGTTCGCTGCGCGGGAGGATGCGCAGCGGGCGTTTGTCGAGCGGTTGGAGCGGGAGGCGGTTCCCGAATGGCAAGTGGGGCAAGCCGCGCGGGCGGTTGAGCTCTACCAGAAGCGGTATGTTCGATTACCGGTTTCGATGGCTACATCGTGCGCAACCGGCGGTTGCCGGCCAGGTATGCGCGCTACCACCGGCAGTGGGCGGAGCGCTGGCCGGCGGTTGCCTCCCGTTTTTGACTTCCACCGCCCGTCCTCTATACTGCTGTTCCCGGACCCCGGCAGAAAGCTTCCCATTCCCCATCTGGAGAGTCGGCCATGCTGAAAGCGATGCGTTGGTGCGTGGTTGCCGTCGCGCTGACGGCGTTCTCCCTCGCGGCCGCGCCGACCGTGCCGGCCGTGGCGCGGGCGGGGGAGATCAAGGTTGACGGGAACCTGGACGAAGCGGCTTGGGCCAAGGCCGCCTGGCAGAGCGGCTTCCTTTCCGCCAGCGCCGCCGTCGACAATGCTGGTCAGCCCAAGCCGGTGCCGATTCAGACGCGCTTCAAGGTGCTCTACGACGCCGCCGCCATCTACGTGGCCGCCGAGTGCGATGAGCCCCAGATCGAGGCGCTGAAGGCCAAGTATGCCGACCATGACAACGAGGTCTACGCCGACGACTGCCTGGAGTTCTTCATGGATCCGGCGGGCGAGGGCCGGTACTACCATCACTTCATCGTCAATGCCAAGGGCGCTTGGTACGATGACCTGGGCGCCGACTACGGCTTGGTCCATGTGAAGCGCTGGGAGTGCCCGTTGCAGGCTGCCGGCAGTGTGGATACGGCGGCGAAGGTCTGGCGCTGCGAGGTCCGCATCCCCCTGGCGGGACTGCAACTCCGCCCCGATGCCGGCGCGACCTGGCTGTGGAATGTCACCCGTGAGCGCCAGGCCGGTGGCACGCTCGAACTCAGCACCTGGGCGCCGCTCAAGGGCAACTTCCACCAGCCCAAGCTCTTTGGCACCCTCACCGCGGTGCAGGTGGACTATGCCCGCTTCGCCGTGAACTTCGGTGAGCCCAAGGTCGTGGTCAGCGGCGGGGGCAGTGGTGTCAACGCCGTCGAGCTGAGGGTGCCGGTCACCAATGACGGCAAGCAGGCGCGGACGCTGCGGCTGAGCGCTGCGCGCTTCCTGGCTCCGGACACGGCGGTGACGGCCGCTGACCTTGAGCTCGCCGCCGGGGCCACGCAGACCGTGATCCTGGCCGGGCTGAAGGTGCGCGCCGGCGACAGCGACGCCGCCATCCAACTGACGGCCACCGACACTGCCGCGAACGCGCCGGCCAAGATCGTGGTCAAGCGCCTGGATGCGGCCTACCGTCCCTTGGCCGTCGACATTCTGCAGCCCGTCTATCGCGGCAACATTTACGCCAGCGAGACGGTCCCCGCGCTCGTCTTCCGCGTCGCCCTGGCCGCCGATGTCGCCGCCAGGACGGCGCAGGTCGCCTATGGGTTACGCGCTGACGCAAACCGCGAGGTTAGCGCCGGCACGGCGACGCTGGACCAACTCAAGGGCGATCTGCAACTGGACGTCGCCACGCTGCCGGTGGGGACGTACACCCTGGCGGTCACGGCCCTGGCGCCGGATGGGACGACCCTCGCCGAGGCGACCAGCACGGTGCGCAAGCTGGCGCCCGCTCCTGGCAGCGAAGTGCGCGTGGATGCGCAGGGCAATGTGCTGGTCAACGGCAAGGCGAAGCTGTTCTGCGGCTGGTATGGCGGCATTCCGACCGAGGATCCGCGGGCCGACGTACTGGCGCTGCAGGATCTGTCGACGCCGGTGGTTCTCGGCGGCCTCACCCCGGCGGAGGTCGAGGCGCAGATTGGCGAGCCCTTCCGTCAGCACGGCATCTACTCCGTCGTCAGCATCGAGCCCGGGCGCCTCTTCACCACCTTCAAGCTCTGGCAGAAGCCCGGTGGCGGCAAGGAGCTGGTTGAGGAGATCAAGACGCTGTCGGCGCCGAGTGCGGGCATGCGCGATCTGTTGAGCCAAGTGGTGACGGCCGTGGCCGCCGAGCCGGGGGTGCTGGGCTACTACCTGGCCGATGAGCCTGAGATCAATGACGCGCGCTCCGACTGGATGGAGGCCACCTACGCGCTGATGCAGGAACTGGACCCCTACCATCCGCTGATGGTCACCAACGACACCCTCGACGGCATCGTCACCCACGGCTACAAGACCTGCGACCTGCTCAGCCCCGATCCGTATTCGCCCGAGTGGGAGTACGTGCCCAACTTCATGAAACGCTGCCGCGAGGTGCTGCGTCGGGGGCAGGCGATCATGATGACGCCCTGGGCCGCCTCGGCGGACGCGCATTTCAACGTCGAGTACGGCCAGACGCCGCCCTACTCGTACGAGGTCATGCGGCACCAGTATCTGACGGCTCTGGCGCAGGGCTGCAAGGGCTACACCGCCTATGTGACGCCCTTCTTCATGCCCGAGCCGCGTCTGCGCTATGGCCTGCCGCCGATCTGGCGCGAGGTGCGCTTCCTGGAAGCTGCCGCCGCCAATCCGCAGGTGCCGCCGACGGTCACGGCTGACGCCGAGATGATCGCCTGGGCCGGTGAGGCTGCCGGCAAGGTCACCCTGATCGTCTCCAACCTCAAGGCCGGGAGCCGCACCGCCACGATCAGCCACCCGCTGCTGAAAGACGTGACGACGCTGGCCGTCGCCAGCGAAGGCCGCACCGTGGCGCTGGCTGGCGGCACGTTCACCGACCGTTTCGAGCCGGGGGCGGTGCACGTCTACTCCACCGACCCCGCCGGCGCCAAGCTGGCCACCATGGCTCAGGTGGCGGCAGAGATCAAGGCCCAGGAAGCCGCCTGCGTCAAGCCGGGCAACCTGCTGCACTGGAGCCGTGGCGTCCTGGCGCGCTCGGGTGAGGGCTTCTATGCGCCATGGTTCAACCAGTACTACTACTATGCTATCAATGGCGTGCTCGACGACGATGGCTGGACCCTCAGCCATACTGATAAGCCCTGCACCCTGGAGTTGACCCTGGCGCGTGAGGAGACGATCGGGCGGGTCGTCCTCTACACGCCGAACCTGCAGGACTTCGACCTGCAGTTCCAAGCCGCCGATGGCAGTGTGCAGGTAGCTGCCGTGCGCGGCAACAGCGCCTCGGTCGCCGAACTGCGCCTGGCGGCGCCCACGCCGACGCTGAAGCTGCGGCTGACGGCTTTGGCCAAGGCTGGCGGCGGGATCCAGGGGGCGAAGGTGCGCGAGATCGAGGCCTACGCTGAGGCTGGAGCCGGTCTGACTACGGCGCTGCAGCCCCTGGCCGCCGCCGCGTCGGCGCCGGCGTTGGCCGCTCCCGCCGCCGAGACCGCTGCCGGACCGCGGCTCTGGCGGGAGGACTTCAGCGCCTTCAAGGCGGCCGCCGCCTTCACGTGGGACGGCAAGGACGACCAGTGGGTGCTGAATGCCACCAAGCTGAAGATGGAGCCGCAGGCCGGCGGCGGTGTGGTCATCGCCAGTACGGCCCCCGAGGGCTATGCGAGCGCGAGCCACCTCTTCCCCTACGATCCGGCCTACCGCTACTACCAGATCAAGGTCAGCGACGTTCGCGGCGAGGGTTACCGCTGGTTGGTGGGTATGTTTGGCGACTCGTCGGGGAAGCCGGGGTTTCGCGGCGGTGTGCATACCCTGCGTCCAGGCATCTACACCCTGGACACTCACTACGTACACGCCAGCTTCCGCGACGGCACGGCCAAGCAGTGTTTCCTGACCCTCTCCAGCGCCGGCTCTGCCCAGCAGGCCGATGGGAGCATGAAGCCCGGCCCCACCATCGCCCTGGACTGGCTGCAGTTGGTGCGTCGCCCGCAGGATGGCCTGGCGGTCACCCTGGCCGACGGCACGCCCTTGCCGGAGGCACTGAAGCAGGGCGACGAGCTGCTGTTCCGCCTGTTCCTGGAGGAGCCGGCTCTGGACGCCACGGTCGAGGTCAGCGGTGGCTCGAACTACACGCCCATTCCGCTCAATGGCCAGAATAGCCTGCAACTCCTGCGCGTCGGCGCCAAGGACGGCAAAGAGTGGGCGGCGCAGGTGAAGCTGGGGCCCGGTACCGCGACCTTCGACGGTACGGCCGGCTACCCGATCTTCTTCCGCGCCGTCATCACCGGTGGCACGCTCAAGGATACCTACGGCACGGCGACGCTCAAGTTCGAGTAGGGCACCCGCCTCAGCCCACGGGCAGCAGTTCCAGCGAGAGCACCGCCACGCCTTCGGAGACCGTCGCGGCGATCTCCTCGGCGCGCAGTTCCAGGGTCAGGGTGCCAGGTTGCGCCAGCCGGACGCGGCCCAGGCGCGAGGCGGCCAGCCAGAAATGCGTCGTGCGCGGTCCCTTGATCTCTTCGGCCGAGGTTGCGACGCCGTGCACGACCTGTCCCCCCACGCTGACCGAGAGGCGATGGCCGCTGCCGACCTTGTGTTCCCAGTGGGGCGAGCCCAGGACCAGACGCACCTCGTACTCGCCCGCTGCCGCAGCCTTGAAGCTCCAGGTCACCCGGTCGGCCGTGTCCTTCCAGTTCTGCAGCAGGCCGCCGTTCGAGAGCGTGGGTTTGCGGGCACCGGCAGGGCCGTTCACGGTGGCCATGTGGATGGGGAGGAGGATGGCGCCGTTCGGCTGCTGCAGAGGCAGGGGTTCGACGTCGGGTTCGCCGTCCAGTTCGAGTACCACCACCGAGAAGTGCGGGTCGGGCTGCTGCGTGGGCAGCGCCAGCGTCAACGTGTGGAAGTCGCTGGTATCGTCGTGAGTCTGGGTGACCTCCAGCGCCTTGCCGGGAGTCGCCAGCAGGCAGGCCTTGGTCACCCGGTTGCGCAGGCCGTTGAGGGAGAAGGGGGTGGACCACGTGGAGACGAGGAGGTACAGGCGGTGCCCTTTGCGGGTCACGCGGCCCCAGTCGAACTCGTAGGGGAAGGGGCTGGCCGAGGTGCCATGGATGGCCTCGCCATTGACGTCCATCCACTGGCCGATTTCGGCGAGACGCTCGACGCTCGGCGCCGGGATCTCGCCGGCGCCGGTCGGGCCCACGTTCAGCAGGTAGTTCACGCCCTTGCTGGCCAGTTCGGTGAGCAGGCCGAGCAGGTCGCCGACCGACTTCCAGTTGTGGTCGTAGGACTTATAGCCCCAGGTGTCGTTGAGCGTGGCCGGGGTCTCCCAGTCACCGCTCAGCGGACCGTACGGGATCTGGTTGTCGCCCAGGCTGCCGTAGTCGCCGACATCATGGCCAACGCGACCGCTGACCAGGCAATCGGGTTGCAGTTCGTGGACTAGTCGGCGCAGCTCCAGGCTCTGTTCGCGCGTGATCACCACCGGGGTGTCGAACCAGATCAGACCGATGGGGCCATACTGCGTGAGCAGTTCGCGCAGTTGCGGTTTGACCTTCGCCTCGAGATAGGCAGCGAAGCGCTCCGGCGACGCGGAGGCCCCCCACCAGCCCTGCTCACCGACCTCGTCCCAGTGCCCAGCGCCGCCTGGCGCGTGCCAGTCCTGGGCTTGGGAGTAGTAGAAGCAGAGCCGTACGCCCTGACGCTGGCAGGCTGCCGCCAACTCCTTCATGACGTCGCGCCGAAAGGGCGTCGCGTCGACGATGTTGTACGGGTTCGAGGGTGAGTGGAACATGGCGAAACCGTCGTGATGCTTGCTGGTGATCACGAGGTACCGCATGCCCGCGCGGTAGGCGATCGAGACCCACTCTTCGGCGTCGAACGTGACCGGGTTGAAGGTGGTGGCGAGTTGCTCGTACTCCGTGATCGGGACCTTGGCAGTGTACATGATCCACTCGCCGATGGAGGGGACCGCCTTGCCTTTCCAGGTACCGGCAGGTTGGGCGTACAGGCCCCAGTGGATGAACATGCCGAAGCGGGCTTCGCGCCACCATTGGATCGAGGCCGGAGGGGTCAGGTCAACCGTGTTGCTCATGATGCTCTCGCCGTTCAGGCTGGGTTCTGGAAACTGTTGCGTACTCTGGCGCCTGCTAATGTGCATGGGAAAGCGCACTTGGCCAGCCGTGCGGCTGGGAGTGGCCACGGGTCAGTGGTCAGTGGTCAGTGGGTCATGGGTCATTGGGTCATTGGTCATTGGTCATTGGGTCATTGGTCATTGGTCATTGGGTCATTGGTCATTGGTCATTGGG
>CAILUI010000121.1 GCA_903837355.1 uncultured Victivallales bacterium | reverse complement strand
TGAGCGCGTGAGAACGTGAAAGCGTGGATTCGTGGCAGACGGCCGGCACACGCGCCGTAACCCTCACGCAATCACGCTCTCACGCTTCCACCGTGCCGGTGACCAACACCGATGGTCGTTGGGAAAACGGAACAGCCCTGCCGTCTGTCCAGGGCTGCCTTGTAGACGTGGCCGTGGCGTGACACGGTATACAGGCAACCACGATAGACCGCCGGGAAGGAACGACGCCATGCAAACCCTGCAGGATGAGATCACGGCGACCGCGGAGTGGGCTCAGCGGCTGCTGGCCGGCACCGGGGCCGCCCCGCCCTTCTCGTTCACCTACGACGGCTCGCCCTCGGGCACGTTGCTGCCGACCTGGCAGCGCGCGGCTCAGGAAACCGCGGGCGAAGCGCTGACCGCACACAGCCTCACCTACACCGACCCGGCGTCAGGGCTGCAGGTGCGGGCGGAGATCAACGTCCACAGCGACTTCCCGGCAGTCGAGTGGGTCCTGCACCTACGCAACACGGGCACGGCGGACACACCGCTGATCGAGCAACTGCTGCCCTTGGATGCCACGCTGCCACTGCCCCCGGCCACCCCCTGCGTCATCCGCAGCGCCAAGGGTGCCTTGTGCTCGCCCGAGGACTTTGAGCCGCTGGAACGGCAACTGCGCCCGCGCGGCGAACTGCGCCAGCGCCCCGGCGGGGGACGCTCCTCCAGCGAGGTCCTGCCCTTCTGGAACGTCCTGCTCCCCGACCGGGGCCTGGTCCTGGCCGTCGGTTGGACCGGCGAGTGGGCCATGCGCCTGGCCCGCACCGCCGACGGCACGCTGGAGTTGCAGGCCGGCATGGAGAAGACCCGGTTCCGACTCCACCCCGGCGAGGAAGTGCGGACCCCGCGCATCCTCATGATCTTCTGGTCCGGCGCCCCCATGCGCGGCCATAACCTCCTGCGGCGCTTCATCCTGGCCTACCATCGTCCGCATCCCGACGGCGTCCCTCTGGTAGCGCCCCTGTGCAACGCCAACTGGGGCGGCACCCCTGCGGACGTACACCTCGACAACATCCGCCAGATCGCCGAGCAGGACCTCCCCATCGAGTACTACTGGATCGACGCCGAGTGGTTCGGAAAGCCGGGCCACTGGATGAAAAGCGCCGGCGACTGGACGCCCCGCGCCGACCTCTACCCGCAGGGCTTCCAAGCCATCAGCGCTGCGCTCCACGAGGCCGGACGCAAGTTCCTGCTCTGGTTCGAACCGGAACGCGTCGCCCCGGGTACCCCCTGGTTCACGGAGATCCCGCAATGGCTCCTGCGCATCCCACCGGAGAAGGCCATCACCTGGGCCGACTACGGCGAGCAGTTGTCGCTGCAGGAGTGGGTGAAGATGGAGAGCGCGCGCAACCAGCTCAACGTCGGCGACCGCCTGCTGGACCTCGGCAACCCCGAGGCGCGCCGCTTCCTGACCGATTTCCTCTCCGACCGCATCACCGAGTACGGCATCGACTGCCTGCGCTGGGACTCCAACATCGCCCAGCTCGCCTATTGGCGCCAGGCCGATACCCCCGAGCGCCAGGGCCTCACCGAGATCCGTTACGTCGAGGGGCAGTATGCCCTCTGGGATGAATTGCTCCAGCGCCACCCGGGACTGATCATCGACAACTGCGCCAGCGGCGGCCGCCGCATCGATATCGAGTCCATCGGCCGCGCTACGCCCCTGTGGCGCACGGACTACGCCGTGGGCCACCGCGACCCGACCGTGGCCCAGTGCCACTCCCTCGGCCTCATGCACTGGCTGCCACTGCACGGCGTCGGCGGCGGCTACCTGAAGGACTGGGACGACTACACCCTGCGCAGCACCATGTGCTCCGCCCTCGTCGTCGGCCTCCATGGCAGCGGCGATGCCCGGCAGGAGGCCATCCCCCCCGACTACCGCTTCGATCACGCCCGCCGACTGCTGCAGCAGTACCTCACCGTCCGCCGCTTCTTCTACGGCGACTTCTACCCGCTGACCGAGTACACCCGCACCCAGGACGCCTGGCTGGCCTACGAACTCTACCTGCCGGAGTCCGCCGAAGGGCTGCTGGTGGTCATGAAACGCCCGCGCAGCCCGTTTGTCCACGCCCTCCTCAAACTGCATGGGCTGGACCCCGACCGCGACTACGCCTTCAGCACCTGGGACGGCGAGGAACTGGGTACCGCCAGCGGCCGCGTGGCCATGGAGGGCGGGATGGAGGTCGAGCTGTCGGAACAGCCCGATTCCACTCTCCTGCTCTTCTCCGCCGTCAGTTGAGAGCAACCGGCGGCGCCCCCGGCTGCGGCCGGACATGCCAGGGCGAGACTGCAGGAGTTGCGGGTTCAGAGTTCACGCTTGAGCGTGTCCCCCAGACCGCCTGTGAAACAAGGGCTCGCGGGGTGCAGGGCACCCGTGGACGCTCGCCAGCGGCGATCCGATGTTTCGCTCTGACATGATCGGGCGGACACTGCGCCCCGCGGGGGCTGAAGGCTGGACTCTGAACGACGACCAACGCCCGCAAGTCTCATACCAGCGTGGCTATCGCCCCCCCCTGCCCTCAGCGCGACGGGGGCGCGGCCAGCAGGGTGGCCAGACTGCGCGCCAGCGACTTCAGGGCGTCGGCGCTCGGCAAGGCCACCGTCAGCCGCAGGGCGCCCTTGTCGTCCTTCTCGACGCACTGTGCCAGCCGCTGCTCGATCTCGCTGGCGACGCGCCGTGACTCCGGGGTCTCCGGCGCGGGCGGCAGCAGTTCGCCCATGAACGCGAAGGCGGCACTGAGCAGTTGGCCACCCGCCGCGGCCAGGCGCTCCCGGCGTTCGGCCAAGGACTGGGTTTCGGCCTCGACCTGCTGCTTCTGCGCCAGGTCCGGCGCGGCGGCCGGCTTCTGCCCCAGCAGCACCTCCAGACGGCGCTTGAGTTCCTCCATGCCGCCCTGCAGGTCGACGCGGGTGACATCGGTGCTCGGATCCAGTGCCGCCAGCGCCAATTCATGCTTGGCGGACAGCGTCCCCAGCAGGTTCTCCTCGATGGTGTCCTCGGTGACCAGCAGATAGACCTGCACGGGCCGCATCTGCCCCATGCGATGGGCGCGGGCGACACGCTGCTCAAGCACGGCCGGGTTCCAGGGCAAGTCTACATTCACGATCGTGTTAGCGGCCTGCAGATTCAGGCCCGTCGCCCCAGCGTTGGTGGCGAGGAAGAACCGGCACTCCGGCTTCTCCTGGAACTCCTTGACCAACCCGGCCCGGCGCTTCTGCGGCACCGACCCGTCGAGCCGCACGAAGCCGATCTGCCCGCCCTCGAGGATCGGCTCGATGGCGTCGAGCATCGTCGTCCATTCGCTGAACAGAATGACCTTGCGACCGCTCTCGGCAGCGAGTTCCGGCAGCAACCCGCGCAGGTGCTCGAGCTTGGTTGAGTGGCCGGGGTACTGCTTGTCGACCAGGAAGGTGCCATTGGCACACAAGCGACACATCAGCAGCGCTTTCTGCAGCCGTAGCAGGTCCATCTCGGTGAGGAATGGCTTGCGCACGATCGACGCCACCGTCAGCATCTGGCCGGCGTGTACCGTAACCTGCTGCTCGGTCGGCGTGATGCGCACGATCTCGGTGCTGCGCGGGGGGAGTTCCCGCATGACCATCTGCCGGGTGCGACGGAGCAGGATCGGCTTGATCAACGCGCGTAGGACATCGAGGTTCTTGTAACCGAGGACCTTGCCACGCTCGTCGGCCAGGCGGAAGGTGTTCAGGAAGCGAAATGCCGGCCCCAGGCGCTGCTCGTCAATGAAGCTGACCACGCTGTAGAGTTCCTCGAGGCGGTTCTCCAGCGGCGTGCCGGTCAGGACCAGCGCAAAGGGTGAGCGCAGCCCCTTGACGACGCGGGTCGTCTTGGCCTCCCAGTTCTTGATGCGCTGCCCCTCGTCGAGGATGATCAGGTCCCAGCGGCTGCGCTCGATGGCAGGGATGTCGCGCATCACCTGTTCGTAGTTCACGATGGTGAAGAAGACCTCGGCGCCGTACTGGCCGGCGCGCTCAGCCGCCGTGCCGGAGACGAGCTGGCACGAGCGCGTTGAGAACCGCTGCATCTCGCTGCGCCACTGTGATTTAAGCGACACCGGACAGATCACCAGAACGCGACTGATGCCCGCCTCGCGGGCCAGCAGTTCCGCCACTCCCACGCCCTGGATGGTCTTGCCCAGACCCATGTCGTCGGCCAGCACGGCCCGGCCCGCACCGACCGCAAAGGCGATGCCGTCGAGCTGGTACGGCAGGAGCGCGGTCTTGAGCAAGCCCTGGCACAGCGGGTGCGCGGCCGGATCGCGACGGATGTCAGCGACGCGCACCGCGATGCGGTCCCGGAACAGCCACTGCTGGATGTACTCCTCGGCATCGGGGTAGACCGTGACGCGCTGGCCCGCGCGCTCGAGCTGGCCTACGGCGCGCAGCAGCCCATGCACATCACTCAAGGCCCGGTCGGCCAGCGGACGGGCGATCGGTCCGACCCCCGCGGGGAGCGGCACCGGCGTCAACAGACGCAACTCGGTCTCGCGCCCATAGCGCAGATGCACGGCAAACCCGTCCGGCCGGTAGGGCGTCCGCAAACGCTTGGCCGGGACGTTCTTCACGGCCCAGGCCTGCACCTTGAGGATATGCTTGCAGGTGCCCAGCGTATTGGTCCGGAAGTCGGGGCAGGAGCAGAACGAGCCGCCGCGCTCCAGGCTGCGCAGCGCGACGCGGTAGGTACCTCCAGAGGCAGCATTGCTGACGGCGTAGTCGGTCCAGACCTGGCCGGCCACCGCCGGCTTGACCGTCATCCGCTCCGTCTCCGCCCGCTCCTGGCGCGCCGCCAGTGCGGCCTGCTCCAACTCCGCCTCGCTGAGGCCCTCGACCGGCACACGCTCCGGCGGCGGCGCGGCCAGCCCCAGCGCCATCTTCTCCTCCAGGACGAGCGCAAAGGCGGCGCCAACATGCCGGCAGGCGTGCCCCGGGCAACGCGAGCACGCCCAGGCGACCTCGCGCGGCTGCGCCGGGTCCGGTCGCAGCGTCACCGTCGCCTCCGGCAGGCGCAGCAGCAAGCGCTCCGGCCCCAGCGACACCTGCTCGGCAATCTCGACCTCGATCTTGCCGCCTTCGCGCAACAGCACGTCCGTCTCGTCGCCCAACCAGCGCTTGACGTCGCGGAGAGTGGCGTGTGCCAGGCGGTCCTTGAACGAGATCCCCTGTGGGTTCCTGGGCATAGACAAACTCCTTGTGCGCAGTTCTCGTCGCACCGTGAGGCACGCAAACGACTCGCACGGCTTCCCGGCGCGATGGTCAGGCCACCCTGGCCGCGGACCCAGGCGCCGCGTCTCGCGGTAGGATAGCGCACGGTCTGACGCGCGCAACGCCGCCCCACGGCAGCCCGCAACCCCTCAGTCAAGTCTACCGGGCACCCTGGAGGGCGAAGCTCCCCAGGCGCGCACGCGCCGCTGAGCCGCCGGCTGCGGACTGCACTGAGGCATTACGGCAGCCCAGTTGACGCTCCCCCGGCCGGGACTACAGTGACCGCACGTGGAGGCAAACAGATGAAACCACTCGCTCTCCTGCTGCTGCTCAGCGTGCTTCTGGGCTGCGGCGGCACGCCGGCCCGCAAAATCGAGCTGGCGAACTTCAAGAAGATCGCCTCGGGAATGAGCGCGGCTGAGGTCACCAAGCTCATGGGGCCGGCGGCACGCACCGAGGACAATGGGCAGTCGGCCACGGGCCAACGGCAGACCATCTGGCACTGGACGGGCGACGACGGCATCCAGTACCGCGCCTGGTTTGCGGGTGACACCGTGGGCATCACCCAGTGGCAGGCGCCGACGCAGCGGCCGTAACGCCGGTCCGGCGTGTCCTCAGCGCTCGCGGTAGAGAGGCACGCCGAAGGGCGCGAAGGCCTTACCGAGTCGCACCCTGGTCTGCATGTGGATTCCCTCCGTGCCGGCACCAGCCAAGCCCTGCCTTGGGCCCAAGGGGCTCGACGCCTTCAGCTACCCGCGATAGGTCTCGTCGTGCGAACCCACGTCGAGCAACACGACCTGACCCTCCTCGAAGCGCAGAAGCAGGACGATCCGCTGGGAGTAGGTCAGACTCACGGCATGCTTATCGCGGTGCTTGCCTTTGAGCCGGTGAAGCCGCAACCGGGGGGCGTGCGGGTCAACCTCCAATTGTAGAAGAACGTCCTCAAAGACCCCCGCCAACTCGGGGTGTCGACGTAGGAACTTGCGCGCGGTGCGCTCGAAGGTGTGTGTCCAGACCAGCGCGTAGGCCGCCATTCGCCTAGCCCTCTGCAGCCAAGGCTTTCATCAACTCCCGCGCACTCCCCCGCCGTACCCGCCCTGCTTCCACGTCCAGTTCGGAGGCCACCAACCGCGCTTCCGTCAGGTCACTGATCAGAGCCTGGTAGTCCGCCTCCGACATCACGACATAGGCAGCCCGATTGCTCTTGAGCAGATGCACGGGGCCGGTCGCCAACGCCTCATCGACCGCAGACATCCCCCTGCGCTTGATATCCTGCACCGGCATGGTGCTCATTTCAGTACTCCATTCTGGACTTTCTTAGGCACCTATAATAGCCTCTTCAAGGTGCCGTTCAAGATCGGCGGGCGAGCCCGTCGCAGCGCGTCGCGGGCCTTCACCACGGGGTCGTCGGCGCCAGGCGCCAGGCGCGCAGGGTCTGCACCTGGGCGGCGGCTCCGGCGCTGAAGAAAGCGATGCCGGTGCTGTCCGCCCGCGTCGGGTAGACGTGCTGGGTCAGGCACTGGCGGCCATTGGCAAAGACCTCGATGATGGAGCGATCCAGGAACACCCGCAGCCGCAAGGATTCGCCGGGCGGCAGCGACAGCGGGGCCTCCTGAGCGCTGACGACGGGGTCGTCACCCCCATACATGCAGTAGGTACGCTGCACGCTGCCGGCGTCGAGGCTCGAACGCTGCAGGTCGACGCCCAGGACCCCGCGCGCGGCGTCCCAGTAGATGACGGTCGCCTCCTCGCCAGCCGGCGAGCGGCGCACGACGACGCCCTGCCGGCCGGCCGCACCCGGCCCGAACTCGACGTCCAGTTCCAGGGTGTCGCCGGCCAGCGCCGGCCAGAGCACCGGCTCACCGTTGGCGGGCAAGGCCAGCCCGCGGGCTGCGACCTCGGCACCGCGCAGGCGCTCGAGTTCCGGCACCGGTTCGATGCGCAGGGTGCGGTCGGCGGCGAGCGTGAGTACGCGGGGCAGCGTCATGGTGCCGCTCCAGCCGGTCGCCTGGATCTGTGCCAGGGGTCGGCGGTCCAGCACCCAGGCCCACATGATGCGCCGGCCCTGCCCGTCGACCAGGCTCTCCGGGGCGAAGCAGGTCCCGCCGGGCCAGTTCATGCGCTGATGTGACTCCGGGTCGAAAATGCCATCCTTGAACTGGCCGATGTAGTACCGGCAACCGCGCTTGTGGCTGATGCAGAGCAGCACCTGCCGGTCGCCGAGAGTGAATAGGTCAGGGCAGGAGATGTCTTCGTCGGCATCGACCCCCGGCAGATCGTGCGTAAGCAACGGTCCGACGTACTGCCAGGTGGTGAGGTCGGCCGCCTTGAAGACAGTGGCTGGGTTACCGCCGAAGATGGCCCAATGCGTGTCGCCGTCGCGCCAGCCGTGCGGGTCCCAACTGCGGTACTTGCCGAAGTCCGGATCCCCTTCCTTCGGACTGGGCACGATCGGGTTGGTCGGCAGCTTCTCCCAGGTATCAAGGTCGGCATCGCGGCTGGTGGCAATGCAGTTGCCGGCGTTCACACCGTGATAGAGCAGCACCGCGCGGCCGTCCTTGGCCACGAAGGCATTGCCGCTGAAGATGCCGCGGTCAGGATCGCCGGGGCCGGGGGCCAGATAGGGCTCGTGGAAGCGCCAGTGCAGCAGGTCGGCGCTCGAGGCGTGCCCCCAGCAATGCCCGCGCTCGTCCTGAAAGATGAACCCCAGGTGGTAGCGGCCATTCCACCAGATGGCGCCGTTGGGATCGAAGGGCATGCAGTAACCCTCCGGGGCAACGAAGTGATAGGCAGGCCGAGACGCATCCCGCAGCAGCGCCTGACGATGGGCGCGGACCTGGCTCAGGCGCGAATCCTGCGTCGCGGGGCTGAGCAGCGCCTGGGCCTGCGCCGGCCGCAGCGCCAGCAGGTAGCTCTCGCTGCCGTCGAGCACCAGGCAGCCGTCGACGACCGCGGCCGTGCCGGTGAGCAGCGTGTGCGCAAAGGTCCCCATCCGGTCCCGGGTCGAGCCCTCGGCGAACGACCACCAGGCCGCGGGCGCGGGGGTGGATTCCAGGTGCGGTTTCAGGCCCCCGAGCTGCTCCGGGGTCAGGGGCAGCCCGTAGAGGCGCGCATCGGCAATGCGACCGGCGAAGCAGGCCCGGTCCATGGCCGTGAGATGACGCAGGCCCAGCAGCACCATGCTCCCGGAGCCAAAGCTCTGCGCCGCCGGCAGGTCGTAGGCCTGCGTTTCCAGGCCATCCCGGTAGACGCTGACGCGCCGGCCGCGATAGACCACGGCGACCTGCACAAAGGCGTCCGGCCCGACGCTTTCCAGCGGGCTGGCGCTCTGATCGGCGAGGGTCCGGCGGAAACCGTCGCTGCCCGCCATCCACACCCCCGACCGGCGCTCGCCGAAGACGATGGCGTCAAAGCAGCCATCGCCATTGTCGAGGGTCAGAGCGCTGCCGCCGCGCTGGCTCAGGTTTGCCGGGCTGACCCAGGCCACCAGTGTCTTGTCCGTGATCGTTTCCATCGCCTCTCCTCGCACCAGGGCTGCAGCCGCAGCGACCGCCAGGCACGTGCAGCGTCCTAGATGGGCTGTTACCATCGGTCCTCACTCCTGCCATGGCTCCCCGCGCGGGAGCCTGATTCCGCCGCGGACCGACCGCGGCGCCGGCGCACGGTGCTGGCCCGGGGGCCATCCGCCCAGGGGCTCACGGCGCCGCCGCGGTCGTCGCCGGGCGCGGCGCCCCGAAGACCTGACCGAAGTCGCGCTTCTGCGGAATGGGCTTGGCCCCAGGCATGTCCACCCGTGGCGTCGCGGCGAGCAGGCGAGCGCCTTCCCGCAGCGCCGCCAGCAGCGTCGCATAGTCGGGGTCGGCGCTGCTCTGGAACACCGCCTTGCCATCCTCGGCGCGGCCGCCAGCGGACGCCGCCAGATTCTCCAGCAGCAGTGCACTCCACTCGGGATGCGTCAGGTTGATCTTGGTCTCGTCGAGGTGCCCGGCCCCGCCACCCCCGTAATCCTCGATGCCCGGCGCCTTGATCCCCCGTGCTTTCATGATGCCGAGGACCTGTGCGAACCAGGGCAGCGGCGTCGTGCCGGGCGCGCGGGTCCACGTATCCCGGCCGCCCTGGCTATGCGGGCGGCTCATCTCCCAGGTACCGTAGTAAGGCGCATTGGCGTCGATCCAGGCATAGAGGATACGACGCTCAGCAGCGGGTACCGCCGTCTTGCCATGGCCGGCCTCGAGCAGCGTCGTCAGCCGGCTGACCATCGAGCCTGTCTGCAGGGCCGGCAGCACCCCGGTTGGCCCGCGGTTGATGTAGGTGTAGTCGACGCTGCCGCGCAGGGTGAGGTTGGTGAAGGCCATGTTGAACATCCGCGTCTTGTCGCCGGAGAGGTCGATACCGCCCTGCGGGCTGGGGCCACTGTGGCAGGAAGCGCAGTGCCGGTCAAGGACGGGCTGCACGCTGCGCACAAAGTCCACCGCCACCGCCCCGCCATCGCCCCAGGCCGGGGGCTCGATCTCGTCGGGAGGCCCGCTCAACAGGGTCGGCCGGACCGTCGCCGGCGGGGCGCTGAGACGGTTCTCATGGCAGCCGATACAGGACACCTGCGCGCCGGGGATCAGTTGCGTCACCGAGCCCATGCGCTGCACCTCGCGACCCTGCGCGTCCAGGGCAATGAAATAGAGTTCGATACCCGCCGGCGCCCGGAAGTACAGCGACCCGTCCGCACGCACCGGGACCTCGCCCAGGATGCGCTTGACGTAGTAGCTGCCGTAGCCGATCACCGGGTAGTGGTCACGGTAGCGCGGCCCCTCGGTGTTGTACGGCTTCGGCAGGACCTCCATGACTCGCAGCCGGGTCACCTGGCCGTCCTTGACGCCCTGCTCGCGCAACCCGCGGCCGATGTCCTTGACATAGAACGTGCCCTTGCCGGTATCGTCGGCGCTCGCCAGCGGCAGAACATGCGGCACCGGACGCGGCGCCAGGCTCACTGGACTGAAGAGGTCCCGCTCCGGCAGGCCGAGGAGTTCGGCGCGCGCCCCGGCTCCGGTTAGGGCGCACAGGCGGAAGCGCTTCTCGCCGTCGTCCCCGCCGCCGTAGGAGACCAGGATGAGGTCGGCACTGACCGGCCAGGGATCGACGTAGGCGTACGGGTGAAAGACATCGCCCGGACCCCAGTTGCAGTCCCGGAAGTCGCGACCCGCAGTCACCTGGTACGGGGTCGCGGCGGTGATCTTGCGGCAACCCCGCGGTTCCTCCACCCCAAGCCTGCGGTCGACGATGGCGATGTCGCCGATAGGCGGATAGTGGTGGGCGGCCATGGTGATCACGACCTGGTCCGTGGTGCCGGGAATCGGCCGCGGCCCGTAGAGCGAATTCGGCACCGTCAGCGTGTTCCCGAAGTACAGGTTGAGATGGCCCCCGTCCGGCCACACGGTCCAGAGGCCCTGCCAGGAGAAGATGTTCTTGTCCTGGTACTCCCAGCGGGTCGCGATCAGCGCGCCGTCGGGCAGCACCGCCGCGGCGTTGGTGCAGAGGGTGGTGAAGTCAATGCGGCGCAGGTCCGAACCGTCGGCCGCGGCGCTGTAGAGGGCGCAGGCCAGGAAGTCCTGACAGAGCGAGTAGGATTCGACGCGCGACGAGGAGAAGGCGATGCGGTTCCCGGGCAGAAACACCGGGTTGAAGTCGTGCCAGGGGCCTTCGGTAAGCTGCCGCAGCCCGCTGCCGTCCACACCGATCTCCCAGATGTGGAACGGTTCCCAGACCTCGGTCTTGAGAGACATCAGCAGGCGCCGGCCATCCCAGGACGGGCAGAGATCCCAGACGAAGCCCGTTTCGGTGCCGAAGATGCGCCGCGGCGGCGTGTCGGGCTCGCGGGGATCCCAGACCAGGACCTCGGACCCGACCCCGGTGCGGTGCGCAAATAGGGTCGCATTCGTGCCGCTCATGCCGTAGCCGTTGCGGGCCACGAAGGCGATGGGGGGGCAGCCGGACAACGCCTGGCGCCGCGCCGCGGCCGCCAGGGCCAGGACGACGGCCGGCCAACGGGCATCGGCGGCGCCGGCCGACGCCGTCCGCAGGCGCTGGTCGGCCGCCACAGCAGGATCCGCGCCCAGCCCCCCGGCCAGACCTGCCGCGACGGCCGACAGCGAGTCGTCACCACGCTCGAGCCAACCTGCGAACGCCGCCGCGCCGCCGACGGCGCGCAGGAAGCCCGCCAGGGCCTCGGGGTGGTCGCGCCGCAAGGCCGAGAGCAAGGCCATCGAGGGCCCCTGCCCGTCGGCCTCCCGCAGGGCCCTGACGCTGCCCTCCAGCGCCACGCTGAAATCGGCCGCCGGACGGTAGAAGGCGCCCGAGCGGTCGCCGGGCTCAGCCACCTCGGCCAGCTTCGCGTCGCGATACTCGACGGCGGTGTTCCAGGTGGCCAGGCCGACCAGGCCCGGCGCGGGGGCAGGCACGTTGATATCATGGATCAGCTTGCCATCGAGCCAACAGCGCAACCGCGGCCCGACCGCCGCGACCCGCAGCACGTAGTCGCGCCCGGTCTCGATGCTGCCGGGAACGCTGTGCAGGATGGCGGCGTCTCGGCCTTTTCGCTCCAGCGCATGGCGCGTGTTGTTCCAGCCGCCGACATTCCACCATAGGAGGTCGTCGTCGCTGGCGGCACGGAAGATAAGCATAAAGCCTTCGGCACCAGTGGTTTTCCGCGCCGTCACCTCGTAGACGACGTCGCGCAGTTCGGTGGGAGCAGAAAAGGCTCGGCAGTTGGGGACGAGGGCACTCTGCCGGAAGGCCCCCGCCGCGGTCTGAGCCCAGGTGCCCTCCACGGTGCGCCAGCCGCCGAACGGCAACGGCGCAAACGCCGGTTCGAGCCCCTGCCGCTCCCCCTCGGCAGCCGGAACAGCGGGAACCACGGGCGCCGGGCCGGGGTAGAGCGCCGCGACGGAGACGTTGAAGCCCACGCCCTGGGCCGGCGACTCGTCGTCGGCAGCGCCGATCTCGCCGCCGCCGTAGAAGCCGAACAGCGGCACTCCGCCCGCCAGCTCCAGCATGGCCTGATGCTCAGCCGCCAGTTGCCGCTCGCCGAGCAACTGCCCCCGCCGACCGCCACAGTCGAAAACGAAGCCCAGCACCGGCCGCGGGTCACCCGCGCGAAAAGCCAACTGAAAGGCGTCGCGGGCCTTGCCGACCAGATCGCCCTCGCCGCCGCGCGTCGCCACGCGCACATGGACGTCGCCGGTCAGCAGCACCGCCACGTTGCTGCGCGTGACGATCTGGCCGGCCACGATCACCTTGGCGTCCGGCCCCCCCGCCGCGGCGCCGGCGATGCGGGCCCTCGCCCCGAGCGCCTCCTGCAGACCGGCCACCAAATCGCGATTCTCGCGCCCGACATGCTGGTCGCCAAAGGTCAGCAGCACGTGTCCCGGCGCCGCCACCAGGTGGGGCTTCAGGGCAGCCCCGAGACGCCGCCCGCAACCGCCGTAGTCGCCCTCCCCATCCGTGCGTTCCGCCGCGACCTGTACGCCGAGGTCGCCGCCGATGACCAGGACCGCGGTCGCGTGCGTGCTGGTGTGCCCCTGCTCGGCCGCGTTGCCGGCCGCGGTCAGCGGTGCGTAGCCTTCGCAACCGCTGATCAGGGCGCGCTCAAAGACGCTGGCCACGCCGTCCACGAGATCGGGGGTGAGCAGCGCGCGCGAGGCAAACACCACCACCAGCTTGGGCGCCACCGCCCCGAGCTGCTGCGCCGCCAACCGCCCCGCCTCCGCCCCGGCCGCCCGCGGCTCAGCCAATAGCGACAGTCCCGTGCCGACGACAGGAGGCGCCGCCGCGGACACCGCCGCCCACAGGATCAGGCCACAGGCCAAACTTGCGATCCGTAACATCGCCGCACTCCACCATCGGCCGTTGCCGGTTTCTCAATGCGGAACGGTACACCGGCGGCACCGGCGGCGCTACCCGCAACCGCTCGCGGTGCCTCAGGCCCGGGACTGCGCGCCTCCGGCCGGTCGGAGACGTGCCCTGCACGCCAGTCCCTGTTTGCACCCATCCCGGCCCGCCACTAACGTAACGCTCGCCCACGCTGATTGCGCATGGGGGATGTCGGCCCGTCAGGCCTCCGCGTCGGCAGGCTCCAGGTTCGGCGGTGGCCGCTCACCCGCCTCGGGGCGGCGCCGGCCAGGTGTTTCCCAGGTGGATCCGAGGGCCCTGCTGGGGCCGCCGTTCCTCACAACGCCGAGGAGGGGACGATGACGAATGCCAAGACGCCGCTCTCGCCTGATCTGGCCCGCACAACCTTGGTGGTACTCGCCATCGGCATCCTGATCGGCGCCACCTTTTGGGTACTCTACCCTTTCCTCATGGCCATCCTCTGGGCGACGATGATCGTCATCGCCACCTGGCCGATCATGACCGGCATTCAGGCCCGATTCCGGGGCCGGCGTGGGCTGGCGGTGGCCGTCATGACCGCACTGCTCCTGCTGATGGTCATCGTGCCCGTCGGGCTGGCGGTGGCGACCATCGTCGGCAGGTCCACCGAGATCACCACGGCCGCGAAGTCACTGGCGACGCTCAAACTGCCGCTGCCGCCGCACTGGCTCGAGACGATCCCGGTGGCGGGGTCGCGGCTCGCCGCACGCTGGCAGCATCTGGCCGACCTCTCGCCCGAGGAACTCGCGGCGCAAGTGGAGCCCTATGTGGAGAGCCTCGTGCGCTGGTTCGCGGCGCGGGCAGGCACCGTCGGGACGATGCTGTTCCAGTTCGCCCTGACCCTGCTCATCGTGCCGATCCTGTATGCCAGCGGCGAGAAGGCCGCCGCCGCGGTCCGCCGCTTTCTGCACCGCCTGGCAGGGCAACCGGGGGAGGACGCCGCGATCCTGGCCGCAAAGGCCGTCAGGGGGGTCGCTTTGGGCGTCGTGGTGACGGCTCTCGCCCAGGCGCTGGTGGGCGGCATCGGCCTGGCCATCGCCGGCGTACCGACCCCAGCGCTCCTGACGGCGGTAATGCTCATGTTCTGCCTGGCGCAGGTCGGCCCGGGCCCCGTGCTGGTTCCCGCCGTGATCTGGCTCTACTGGAAGGACGGCGCCCTGTGGGGAACCGTCCTGCTGGTGATCTCGCTGGTCGCGATGACCCTCGACAATGTCATCCGTCCTGCGCTGATCCGGAAGGGCGTCGACATGCCGCTACTGATGATCTTCGCCGGCGTCATCGGCGGTCTGATGGCATTTGGCATCGTCGGCCTCTTCGTCGGCCCCGTCGTGCTCGTCGTCTCATTCACGCTGCTGCAGGCGTGGATCGCGAACGGCGAGCCCGTCAACGCCGCGGTTGCGGCAGGGGCCACCGACGGACCCACGGACGCCACGGCGGGCACGGCAACCGCCCCAGAGCGCTAGTCCCGTCTCGCGGCGCGGATGGGCCGCCGCGGCGGGGGGCTGGAACGTCTCAGCGCGGCAGGGCCAACAGCATCCCCTGTCCGGGGGCCAGCCACTTGTGCTCGCCGCCCCAGGGGTCATGGGTGCCGGTGTAGGCGTTGACCCACTGCACGGCCCCGGCGGTCTTACCGTTCACGTCGTAGGGTGTCGAGTGCTGCAGGTCCTTATTGACCACCAGAACATAGGGCTGACCCGCCGCGCCCTCGAATTCGCCCACCAGGAGATCGCCGCCGCTGACCGCAGTCAGGAAGCGACTGCTGGCGAGGCCGCTGCAGCCGGACGGTACCTCGGGATGGTGGAAGACGTTGACGCTCGTCAGGGTGACGTAGGTCGGCCCGAGCCGGTGCAACTGCAGGTTCACATTCCGCAGCCTCTCCCAGGTTGCGGTCGGGTGGCCGAACTGGTCCACCGCGGCCAGCCGGTAGTTGCCCACGTTCGGCGCGAAGTAGGTGAAGTAGGAGATGCCGCGGCCACCATAGGCCAGGGTTGTGTAGAGCTGGAAGCGCAAGCCGGCGTCCGAGGGTTCGGCGTAGTTGAAGTGGGCATTGGCGAGGACGCAGTTCCAGAACGGCAGGCGGTGCCGCAGGGCCGCGGCCCGCACGGCCTCGAGGTTCTGGAAGTAGCCGTCGCGCAGGCCGCCGTCAGCCATCAAGGCATAGTGGTCGTAGCTGATGAACGGAGGTTTGACCGTGGTGATGTAGCTCTCGACATACTCGGCGTAGGTCGCGGCACCTAACTGCTGCGGCGAGGCATAGGTTGGGAAGAGGTTGATGTAGGGAAGGGCGCCAGGAGCGGCCACGGCCAGGCCGGCAACCCACCGTGCCAAGCCCGGGAAGGCGACCGCACCGGGTTCGTCCCGCAGGTAGTAACCGAAACAGGCCGGGTGGCCCGCCACCTTGCCGACGGTAGCCTGCAGGCGTTGGGCGATCTCCGCGGCAGACAGGCTGCAGGCCGCGTCGTCGGCGTGGCTGCCCGAGTCCGACACCAGCGCCTTGAGTCCGGCCTCGGCCACCAGGTCAAGGTGCTCCGGGTTGACGAAGCCCGCCAGGTTGAACCCACACTCCCGAATCCCGGCCAGGGCTTCGGCGTCTCCGGGCGTCCAGCCCCAGGGCAGCACGACAAACTGTTCAGGGGTCAGCATCGGCACTCCTTCAGACTGGGCGCCGGCGACGGCCGCAAACAGCGGCAACGCGACCACGACGGCGGCAACCTGCCTACGCACGTTCATGTTCCATCTCCACTCCACAACCGCTGCCCTGTTCGGCACCGCGCCAGCGGCCGAACACTGTGACGCCCTAATGTACCCAGGTTCCGGCACAAGTCCTGCCCGGGTCGACCGGCTGTGCTCGTCGCACTTGACGGCAGACGGTACGGCGCTAGACTCGGAGCGCGAGCAGCGGAACCTCCTGTTTGCGGCCGCAAATGCGGAAAGGCCCCCCCATGAGTCGTGATCCCCGTCAGGCCCTGCCGCGGTCGGCGGAGCACGCTGCCGCGGTCGCACGCCGGCGCCGCATCATCGACCAGTGCGATGCGATGGATGTGCTGCTCCTGCTCG
Organism: uncultured Victivallales bacterium; assembly: GCA_903837355.1. GTDB lineage: Bacteria > Verrucomicrobiota > Lentisphaeria > Oligosphaerales > JAFGRS01 > CAILUI01. Next base: position 18,877 of record CAILUI010000121.1, on the reverse strand, counting down.
ATGCCGACATCGCCACCTGGCTGGAGTTCGTCTTCAATCACGCCGACACCCCCGGCAGTCAGATCGACAGCATCTGCTGGGACGTGGGCCTGGCCGAAGACACCTATGCCATCTATGACAGCGACCTGCTGCCCCGCTTCGACGTGCCGCGCCTGCGCCCCTACCGAGACCTGGGCATCGACTGGGTCGGCCGCCTGGTGCAGGGCTGCCATGAGCGCGGCCTGGAAGCGTTCTGGAATGCCCGCATCAGCGAGGTCGACCTGCCCCAGCCCTGGTCCGATAGCTGTTCTCACACCGATCCGGCACGGCACAATCCCGTCAAAGCCGCCCACCCGGACTGGGTCCTGCCGTGCTGGTGGTGGCTGGGCCTCTGGAACCTGGCCTCACCCGGGCTGCGGGCCCACAAGGTGGCCGTCCTGCGCGAACTGGTGATGCGCTACGACCTCGACGGTATCCAACTCGACTTCGCCCGCCACGTGCCCTGCCTGCCGCTGGGCCGGCAGTGGCGCCTGCGCCACCACGCCAGCGCCTTTGTGCGCCAGGTGCGCGAGATGCTGCTGGAGGTCGCCCGACGCAAGGGCAGGCCGATCCTGCTCGCCGCCCGCATCCCGGAGAACCTGCCGGGTTGCCGGGCGGACGGCCTTGACCTCGAGCAGTGGGTGGATGAGCGCCTGCTGGACATCCTCGTCCTCGGCAGCCGGACTACGACCGTCGACCTCGCCGCCTTCCGCGCCCTGACGGCCGGCAGCGGCATCCGGCTCTGCCCCACCTTCGACCGCCATCACACCAGCGATGGCTACTACGATGCGCCCAGCGAGTATCTGCGCGGCGTCTATGCCAACTGGTGGCAACAGGGCGCCGACAGCGTCGCCACCTTCAACTGGCCCTGCGCCTCGGCTGCGGCGCATGCCGCACACGGCCTGCCGGACTGGGTGAACCCCGGCCAGTACACCACCGCCGTACTCGAGATCGGCAGCCCTGACACCTTGCGCGGCAAGGACATGGTGTTCACCGTGGAACGCCGTGGCGGCTACCCGTGGAGCGACGGCTACCACAACCGCAACGACGACCGCCCCCTGCCCTGCCCGCTGGCCAACCACGGCACCCCGACCGTGCTGCCGCTCGCGATCTTTGCGGACCTGACGGCGACCGCGGCGGTCCCGATCACGCTGCGCCTGGTCCTGTGGAGCGCCTTCGCGACCGACGAGATCGAGGTCCGCCTCAACGGCCGGCCGTTGCCCGCACCAAGCCGTGACCCCGAGTGGAAGGACGGCCAGATCTACTCCGACAGCGCCCAACTCTGCGCCGGGGCGCGCACGGGCTACACCGTGAACCCCAGCCAGCGCCTGCTGCGACTCGACTACGGCGTCGACCCGGCCTGGTTCCGGGTTGGCTGGAACGACGTCGCCGTATGCGTCCTGAAGCGCGGTCCACACCTCTGCGGCGGCCGCGGGACCCTGATCGAGATCGAGAAGGTCGAGGCCTGGGTGACCAACACTGGGAGCACGGCATGCAGCCCCACTTAGCTGCGACCTGGGTCCTGGCGGCCCTGCTCGGCGCCGTCTGCGGCCACGCTGGGCTGGCCGCGGAGTTGCCCCTGCTGGTGGGGGGGCAGGCGCACGGGGCCGAGAACATCCGCACGCTCGCCGAACTCGGGCTGGGCAACTTCGTCTGGATCCCCAAGCCTGGATACAGCATGGGCAACAGACCCTGGGACCGCGATCCCAAGGGCCCCAACGGTATCCTGACTGACGTCGACGCCTGCCTGGCGCACGGCTTCTCATTCGCCATCAGTCAGCGCCGTGGATTGGGCACACTGTGGCGACCCGGCGGTGGCGAGTATGGCGGCGACGGCTGGGGCGACGACGTGCTGGTGGATGCAGCGACCATGGGCGAGATCGCCCGGCGCGCCGGGCCGCGTTTCGCCGGGGTGCATGCCGAGGAGCTGGATATCGACTTCATCCAGAATGGCCGGCGAGCCTCCTACCGTTCGCGCCTGCCGGAGCTGTATGCATTCAGCGACCGGGCCGGCGGCCGGGCACACCTGGAGACTGAGCTGGCGCGCCTGGCCACGACGTACCACGGCTATGCACCCGGCGTGCAGTACTGGGCCAACATGAGCCTGTTGCAGCACAGCGGCTTCAGAGCCGGCGCCGATGTGGTGCTGGGCGAACTGCTGGAGAGCTTGCCGACCACCGAACTGCAGCTCGCCTTCCTGCGCGGCGGCGGGCGCCAGTTCGGCCGGCCCTGGGGCGTCTGGGTGTCGCCCTGGAACCACGGCGATGTGCCCTGCGAGGACAAGTCCCTCTGGCCGGCCCCGCCAGCCGTGATCGGCGGCGGGCATGCGGCGTCCGCCTTCCGGCGCTGCCTGTACCTGGCTTACGCCTCGGGGGCCCGGGTGCTCACCGTACAGGAGACCGAGCCGCTGTTCTCGCGGCAGGAGGCGGGCAACCCCGCGAGCGGGTACCAGTTGGCCGCCTGGGGACGGGAGCTGAAGTCATTCTGGGACTACGCGAAGTCACACCCACAGGCGCTGCAGCCCCTGGTTACCGTGGCCCTGCTCATGGACCAGGACTGCGGCTGGGCGCCGGGGAACCTGCACGGCGGCTGGGTGGACAAGGAGACGGTCTGGGCGAAGCTGCCCGTGGACGACAGCGATCAGATGATCTCGGGAGTCCTGGAGGTACTGGCCCCCGGTTTCGGCCGGCAGGCGCCGGGCTCCTGGGACAAGGGCCGGCTCTATCCCGGCTACTTCGCGAGTTCGCCGGCGGGCCCATTTGACGTGGTCCAGACGGACATCTCCAGCGCCCGCTTGGCGACCTACCCGGTCGTGGTCGCCGTCGGCGATCTGCGCCTGACCCCGGAGCTGCTGAGCCGGCTGCGCGACTACGTGGCCGGCGGCGGGCAGTTGCTGCTGAACGCCTACCAGATGCGGCGGGACGAAGCTTTCGTGCAGGACCCGGAGTTCCTCGGGACCGGCATCGGCACGGCGACGATCGCCTCGGAGTGGGCCGGCCAGACGATCAGCGGCAGGCGCCTCTACCCCGCCGCCCAGATCGTGCCGCTCGTGGCCTTGCCAGGGGTCCGCACAACGCCCTACACCGAACCCTGGTTCGTCGCCCAGGACCTGCAGCCCCTGCCCGGCACCGAGGTCCTGGCCAGCACCGCCGAGAAAGAGGGCCAGCCGGTCCTATTGCGTCACGCCTTCGGCCAAGGCAGCGTCTACCTGTGCGCCGCCGAGTACATGACCGACGGCTACCAGGACCGCCGGCGCGTCCTGGGCTACTGCGCCGATCTGCTGCGCGGCCTGGCCACCCAGGGCAAGGTCCAGGTGACGGCGCCGGGAACCGCGACCCCGGCACCCGACGTCTCGTGGGTCGCCGCGCGCCGCGGCGCGGATGGCACCGTGCTCGTACTCGCCAACCACGCCTCCGCCGAGCGCACCGTCGAGGTCACCTGGCGCGCCCCGGACGGGAATGCCCAGGTCGAGGTCGGCACCGGCCGCCTGACGGCCACCCGGCAGGCGGGCGACGCTGTCGTCTTCGCGCTGGCGCTGGCGGCAGAGGATGTGCTGGTGCTCGGCGTGCGTTAGCCATACGCTCTGGTTGCTGCTTTATTTGCCGGACAGACATTGCATCGACGCATCCTTGGCGGTACTATCTAGCCCAGCCCAGCCAGTGTCGTCGGTGCAGCGTCGGGTGATGCTGCAGACGGGCGAGTGCTCGGGAAGCGATGCCGACGGGGCCGGTGGAACCCAGAACCAAGGGGATGGAATCGCCGCATGAAACGCCAGAACCGCACCTTCACCCTGATCGAACTGCTCGTCGTGATCGCCATCATCGCGATCCTGGCGGCGATGTTGCTGCCCGCCCTGGCCCAGGCACGGGCCAAAGCGCAGGCCATCAGTTGCACCTCGCAGCTGAAGCAGATCATGCTGGGCTGCATCATGTACCAAGGTGACAACACGGACCGCTTCCCGCAGAACTGCAGCAGTGCCTCCACCACCGGCTGCGCCGCCCCCGGCCTGGACTGGATGGAAGTGACGCTGCCCTACTCGAACGACCAGAAGCTCTACGTCTGCCCGACCAGCGAACAGATCGTCCGTCCCTGCACGGTGGGCACGCCCCGCAGTGGCAGTGGCAGGCGCGGCGGTTACGCCTGCAATTCCGGTCGCCCGGGCCAGCTCGGCCAGATCGGCAATGGCCCCTTCGGCAACTCCTGGCACCGCGCGGCCCCCAAGTCGACCTCCTTCAAGAACACGTCCGGCCTGATCGCCATCGTCGAAAGCGTCAACGCCGATGTCAACAACGCCTGCGGCATGTTCTGCGGCGTCGGCCATGCCGGCACCGACAGCGGTAGCTCCATCGGCTGGGACGCCCGCCGGACCCAGCACAACAACCGCATGAACGTGGCCTACTACGACGGCCACTGCGACAGCCATGCCAGGCAGTTCAAGGCGGCCGAGTTCGGCGTCGACTGAACCAACCCGGAGGAGCGTCTGGTACGCTGACGCATGACCACCCCACCCCGCAAGCTACGCATGGGCCTGGTCGGCGGCGCTGGCGGCTTTATTGGCCGCGTGCATCGCATGGCCGCCAGTCTCGACAACCAGATCGAACTGACCTGCGGTGCCTTCAGTTCGTCGGCGGAACGCTCACAGCAGGCCGGCAGGGAGCTCTTCCTGCCGGCCGCTCGTGTCTACGGCTCCTACGCCGAGATGCTGGAGAGCGAAGCGGCCAGGCCGCCGGACGAGCGCATCGACTTTGTCGCCATCGTCACCCCTAACCACCTCCATGCCGAGATCGCCCGGCGGGCGTTACGGGCCGGCTTCCACGTTCTCTGCGAGAAGCCCATGACCACCTCACTGCGCGAGGCGCAGGAGCTGGTGGAGCTGGTGCGGACCAGCGGACGCGTATTCTGCCTCACCCACAACTACAGCGGCTACCCGCTGGTGAAGGAAGCGCGGGCCCGCGTCCTCGGGGGCGACCTGGGCGACGTCCGCAAGGTCGTGGTGGAGTACCCCCAAGGGTGGCTGGCGGGCGACTTCGCCTCGGCCGGGGTCAAGCACCAGTCTTGGAAACTCGACCCGGAGCGCGCTGGCGGCAGTTGCTGCCTGGGCGACATCGGCACGCACGCCTTCCACCTGGCCGAGTACGTGTCCGGGCAGCGGGTGACCGCGCTCTGTGCGGACCTCAGTGTGTTCGTCGACTACAAGCCGCTCGAGGACGATGCCAACCTGCTCCTGCGCTTCGCCAACGGCGCGCGCGGCATCCTCTACGCCAGCCAGATCTCGATCAACGACGAGAATTCGCTGGCCATCCGGGTCTATGGCAGCCGGGGCGGGCTGGAATGGCACCAGGAGGAGCCGAACACGCTGATCGTGAAGTGGCCGGACCGGCCCCGCGAGGTCGTCAGAGCCGGCGACGGCAATGCCTACCTACGCCCCGACACGCTGGCCGCCTGCCGCATCCCGGCCGGGCATCCCGAGGGCTTCATCGAGGCCTTCGCCAACCTCTACCGGGCCTTTGCCGAGCGCATCCGCGCCGTGGACGCCGGCAGCGTCGTGCCCGGCAGCAGACCCGACTTCCCGACGGTGGAGGACGGCTGCCGCGGGATCGCCTTCATCGCCGCGGCCTGGGCGAGCCAGCGCACGGCGACGAAGTGGCAGGCGTTGGAAGTCTGAACCCGCGCCTGGCGACGGGGCACGGTCGTCAGCAGCGCGTCGTCAGGTGGCCTGCCGTTCGGTGGCGACGATGCGCGCCACCCCGGCGGCGCGGGGCACGATGCCGGCGCAGAGGACCTTCCCGTTGACCAGCACCGTCGGCGTCAGGACGACCCCGTAGCCGGCCGCCTGCGCCTCCGCGACGGTCAGCATGACGATCTCCACGCCAGCCCCAGCCTCGCTAGCCACCACGGCAAGGGCGGCCTCGGTCTCTCGACACTTACGGCACGGGGGATCGTTGCGGATCAACGTCACCTGCACGGACCGGCCAGGCGTTGGTGAAGTCACTTGGCAGGCTCCAGGAAACACGGGCAGTTCTCGTCGCAGAAGCCGATATCCTCCGGGGAGGTCACCAGGCGCACGCGCTCGACGCACTCCACGATGCGGTCGGCCGCAAGGCGGGCCTCGTCCAGCGTGGTCTCCGGGCCCACTGAGATGCGGATCGAGCAGAAGGCGGCCTCCGGGGTCAGCCCCATGGCCGTCAGCACGCGCGAGGGCTCCTGGCGATGGCTGGCGCAGGCCGAGCCGGTGCCGACGTAAATACCCAGGGAACTGAGCGCCAGCACGATGCTCATGGCGTCCGCGTGCAGACAGCAGAGGTTCACAGTGTTGGGCAGGCGCTGCTCGGCGTGGCCGTTACGCCAACTGCGCGGGATGCGTTCGGTGAGCGCATCGAAGACGGCGCGCGTCTGCAGGCATTGCGCCCGGTTGCGCTCCAGATCGCGGGCCGCGACCCAGGCGGCCTTCCCCATCGCCACCACGCCGGGCATGTTCTCGGTTCCGGCCCGCAGGCCGCGTTCCTGGTGACCGCCGTGGATCACGGCGTCGAGGCCCTGCCGGTCGCGCAGCACGAGAGCGCCGGCGCCTTTCAGGCCCCCGAACTTATGCGCCGAGATGGCGTAGGAGTCGCAGCCGAGGTCGGCCACCGCGACCGGGATACGTCCGGCCACCTGCACGCCGTCGACATGGAAGCGGATGCCGCGGCCGGCCAGCCGGCGGCCAATCTCGGCGACGGGCTGCAGCACGCCGGTCTCGTTGTTGGCATGCATCACCGCCACCAGCAGTGTCTCCGGGCGCACGGCGGCCTCGACCTCGTCCGGGTCCACGCAGCCAGCCGCACTCACCCCCACCACCGTCACCTCGGCACCATGGACCCGCCGCAGCCACGCGCAGGTCTCAGACACGCACGGATGCTCGACCGCAGTCAACACCAAGTGCCGGCGCGCCGGCTCAGGGCGCGCGAAGAAGGCCCCGGCGATGGCGAGGTTGGTGGCCTCGGTGCCGCTGCCGGTGATGACGACCTGGTCGGCGTTCGCCCCCAGCAGCGCGCCCACCTGGACGCGGGCCGCGTTCAGCGCCCGCCGAGCTTCCTGCCCCACCGCATAGGGCGCCGAGGGATTGCCATAGACGTCGCGCAGAAACGGCAGCAGCGCCTCGGCCACCTCCGGGTGGACCGGCGACGTCGCATTGTGGTCGAGATAGATACGCAACGCCATGCACCCCACCGCGCTACTTTGCAGCCCCTTGGGCCAGTTCCTGCTTCACGGCCGCGACCAAGTCCGCTTCGGTCCACTCGCCGTCAATGCCACGTACAAACAGGACCTTGGCCTTCTTCCCCTGCATCTCGAGGTCGAAGGCGTTCTTGCCGTTGATGGTGACGCCGGCGCAGGTCAGGCCGCTGCCGTCACGGCGCTTGAGGCCTTCGGGCCGCCGCCAGTCGACGACCTCGACACTGGCATCCTGTGGGAAGGTCTCAAGCAGGCGTTTGACCGCCGCGATGGTGTCCTCATGCCGGCCGGGATAGAAGGCCACCACTTTCACCTTGGCGCTATCAGGGCCGCCCTTGAAGTCGCAGAATTCCGTCCCGGCCGTCCCGGGCTGACTGGCCTGCGGGAGCTCGCCCTTGGGCGCCGGCGGGGCGGCGGTCTCGCGCTTCGGGCAACCGGCCCCCAACAGCGCCAGCATGGCCGCAAGACAGGACCAACGAATCGTTGTCGTGAGATGCTCACTCATGGTCGCCTCCTTTACTTGGTGACGGTCGCCGGGACCGACGCAATACCGACCGCAGCCAGCTCCCGCTGCGCCGGCTCCTGCAGCAGGAATTTGACGAACGCCTCCGCCTCGGCCGGAAAGCCGGATTGGTGCAGGGTGCTAGCATACACCGTAGCGCCACCATAGCTCGCTTCCGGCAGCACGGTGACCACGACCACCTTCGAGTACTCCGCCTTCGCCGGATCCGCCGGCACCGGACAGCCGACGTAGGAGAACCCGGCATCGGCCTGCCCGGCGGAGAGTTCCTTGTAGCAGTCCTTGATGGTCGGCCGATAGGCGATCTTGCCCTTCACTGCGTCCCACTGCCCGAGCTGCTCCAACGCCTTGCGGGCGTAGGCACCCACGGAACTGGTCTCCGTGTCGGTCAGCAGGATGGTGCGCACCTCCGCTTTGGCAAGGTCGGCAACCCCCTTGATGATATCCGCCTTGGAGCGGTGCGCGCAGAGGGCCAAGCGGAAGCTCCCGAAGGGCACCGCCTGCCCCTTCTCCACCACTCCGGCCGCCACCAGTTGGTCCTTCTCGACCTCGCCGATGGAGAAGTGCAGATCGGGCTTCTCGCCCTTGGTCAGAATGCGCTCGCTGAGGGCATCGGCGCGGTCGGAGGTCAGATCCACGAGGATCCCCGGGTGCTGTGCCAGGAAGGCGTCGCGAATGTTGGCGAACGGCCCGATCATCCCACAGGGCACGAAGAGGCTCAGCCGCGGCAGCACGGGGATGTCATACTCGCCGAGCAACTTCTGACCGTCAGCCGAGAGCAGGTACGCGATGAACTCCTGGGCGCGGGCCGAGTCCGTCAGCGGCGCGATACAGGCAAAGGCCGGGTCGTAGGAATCGAGGGGCACGCTCTCCACAATGCGCACTTTCGAGTACTCCAGCTTGTTCGGCGCCGTCTTCAGCGGACAGGAGCGGTACGCAAAGCTGGCCTGCGCCTTCTCGCGCGCCACGTGCTTGTAGGCGGTGATCGGGTGATCGGTCAGCATCAACTTCGGCTGCAACACCTCCCACAGCTTCGCCTTCTGCAGCGCCTGCCGGGTGTAGCGGCCGACGGAGTTGTCCTCAGGGTCGGCGATCGCGATGGTCGTCACCTCGGGCTTGGTCAGATCGGTCATCGCCGCCACGCCGGCCGCGTTGGCGCGCGGCGTGAACAGCACCAGGTCGAAACGCCCAAAGGGCCGCACCGCGGACGCCTTCACCGCACCCGCCTTCTCCAGCGCCTCCATCTCGATCGTACCCGGTGACACCACGAGTTCCGGCCGCTCACCTTTGTCCAGAATCCGGCGGACCAGCACGTTGGCGTTGTCGAGCACGACGTTAACCGTGACCTCGGGATGCAGGCGCTGAAACTCGGCCTGGGCCGCCATGAAGGGCCGCTCCATGCCGCACGGGACATAGACGGTCAACACCTCGCCTTTGGCCGCGGCACTGACAGCCGCCGGCTTCCCGCAGCCGGCCAGCAGGCCGACCGCCACCACCGCGGCCGCCAGCACGAGGCCCTCGTGCCACTTACAGGTGACGTTCATCGTGGTCTCCACAGTTGAGCCGAGTACCCGTCTCTGCCGACCGTGTGGCCAGCGACTCGTCCGGAACTATACCAATCTGATCGTCATTGTAATGGTAAGTTCCATGGCCGTCAGCCGCTAAGCGTTGAAGGAAGTGTGAAATCGGGTCGCGGGAGACCGCCGGGGCAGGACTTGGCGGCGTATGGTTACGCCAGCAGAAGGACACATCATGATCATTCTAGTCCATGAACGCCCCCATGAGGTCGTGCCGGGCACGACGCTGTTCCAGCTTCGTGACGAGGTCAAGCCCGGGGCGGACGTCATCGTCTACAACGGGGCGCTGGCCGCCACCGACCGAGCGCTTCAGGAACTGGACGGCGTACATTTCATCCGCCGGGGTGAGATGCCCTCGGCCGCGGAGATGGAAGCCCTGCTGATGGCGCGTCACACACCCGGGGTGCATGAGCGCGTCCGCCAGGGCGTCGTGGGCATCGCCGGGCTGGGTGGGCTGGGCTCAACGGTGGCCGTGGCGCTGGCCCGCACCGGGGTGGGGAAGCTGCTGCTGGCGGACTTCGACGTGGTGGAGCCCAGCAACCTGAACCGTCAGCAGTACGGGGTGGATCAGATCGGCCAGTACAAGGCCGATGCCCTGCGTCAGGTCCTGGCGCAGGTCAACCCCTACGTCGAGATTGCGGCATCCGTCATTTTCCTGGATGAGTCGAACGTGCTGGAGGTCTTCAGCGGCGTCGACGTGATGGTGGAGGCCTTCGACAGCCCTGCCGCCAAGACCATGATCCTGAAAACCTTCCGAAAACACCGTCCGGACATACCCCTGATCACCGTGAGCGGCCTGGCCGGCTATGGCCCGGCTAACCGTATCCGGACGCGGCGCATTCTGAAGAACCTCTACCTCGTGGGCGACGAGGAGACGGGTGCCCGCCCCGGCATGGGCCTCATGGCACCGCGGGTCGGCATCGCCGCCTCGCACCAGGCCAACGCGGTCCTGCGGCTGCTGCTCGGCCTCGAGGTTGAGGACTGACGGCGCCCTCCCCCGACCTACCACTGCACGACCTGCCCGTGGCCTCTGCCGGAGAAGGCGTCGAGCCGTGCCTGCCGGCCCTCCAGGGCGGTGATCGTGGTTGTGACCTCGAAACTCCTGGCGGCGGGATCCGCAGGCCCGCCGGCCAGGTTCAGCAGCACCGCCGCTCCCTGCCTCCGCCCCGTGACCGCAAAGGCGTAGTCCACCCCGTTGGCCAGGGTCAGCAGCGCGCGCCCGGTGACGCCTCTGCCGCCGGCGACCAACTCCAGGAGGAGCGTCCAGGTACCGTCCATGGCGAGCGGCAGCGCCAGGGTCACGACCGCCGCGACGGGGCTGCTGACGGCGCCGCTCCGCAGGCTGCCGGTGGCCGGCCCGCGGAGCTGTCGGGCCTCGGCATCCAGGGTCAGGACAAGGGCCAGGTCGGCGCCCACGGTGCGGGCGGCGTTCGTGCCCTGCAGCGCTAGGGTCGCCCGGCGCACCGTGCCGGCGCCCCCGAAAGTGCCCCGCACGGACAGGCTGAGCGGAACCACGGTCGTCCCGGTGGCCACGTCCAACCTGGCCATACCCGTGAGCCGGCCACGGGAGTCATGGAGCAGATGCAGGAGCAGCGGGTTGCCGTTCAGGGTCAGCGAATAGTCCCCGGTCAGGTCCCAGAAACCCTGGCCCGTGGCTACAGCCGGGGCCGCGCAACGGGCGAGAAAGGACCCATTCGGCGCAACGCCAGCGGCCGGTCGGAAGATGGCCGTCAGCTCCAGGTCTGCGACGACATTCGTGTCGGTCCGCGGGCTGTCCGTACGCCCATCGCTCCAGTGGTCGAAGACATCGCCGAAGCCCGCGATCGCGGCCACCGCCGTAGCCGAGGCTCCGTGGGGCACCGCCTGCAGGGCGGCGCCGTCGATGCGCCCCGGCGCGGCAGCGGCGTAGGCCAGGGTCCAGACCCGGCGCGCGTACTGGGCGGTCACCAGGAGATCCGCGCTGAGCGCCGCTGGCAACAGCGGCTCCCAGTCGACGAAGCGCCAACCCTCGACCGGGGTGACCGGCGGCACCGCGGACAGCGGGTCGCCTTGCTTGACGGCCACGGTCACCGCGCTCTCGCCGCCGGCCAGCGTGCCGAACTCGCCGGCGGCGAAGGTGAGGTACCACGGGCGTACCGTGAACGCCCAGGCGCTGGGATCAGCGATCCCGGCAAAAGTATTCCCGGCCAGGTCGCGGAAGCAGGTTGACGCGACCAGCACATGGTAGGCGCGGCCCGCGGCAAGGGGCGCATGGGCGAGGGTGACCCTCGACCCGTCGATGGTCACGGCGCCACGGCCGTCCACCGCCAGAATCGCGAAAACGCCACCGGCCTCGTCCATAATGCGAACCGCACCCGTACCGGGAAGAACCGGCTCGCTGAACGTGAGTACCAGGGCGGCATCACGTGCGACCCCGACCGCAGCGGTGGCGGGGGCAAGGGCGGTCACCCAGGCGGCCGTGGTGTCGACCACCGCGAGGGTTCGCGGTTCGGCGCTGGCAGAGGTCCAGTTAGCCACGTCGGCCGGGGCAAAACTCGCCGCGAGGAGGTGCGTGCCCCGGTCGAGCCGCGTGCCGACCGGGGGCGTGTAGGTGAAGGTCCCGGCGGTGTTGGCGGTGGCGTTGAGCTGGAGTGCACTGAGCCCCGTGCCGTATTCGAGCGGGGGCGGCGACGGCCAGATGATCTCGGGTGTCGCGCGAACCACGGTGAGAGCGCCCGGCACACAGGCGAACGAGTAGTTGGCAGCGGTCAGCGTGCCCGAAGTCACGGCGATGGCGTAGGGGCCGTCGGCGACGGGACTGTCCGGAGTCGCCGTACAGGATAGCAGGGGTTCCCCGACAAGGACGGCGGCAGTGTCGCCGTTGGCAAAACCAGCCACGGTCCACGCCAGCACCGGGTTGGCCGTGTGGTAGGCCCGCGACACGCTCGCGGCCGTGATCGTCAACACGCTCGGGTCTACGGTCAGCGACACCGTAGTGGACGCCGCGACGTAGTTCAGCGCATCGGCCGGGGTGAAGTCGACACGCAAGGTATGCGCGCCGGCGCCGAGCATCGTGCCAGCCGGCGGGGTGTAGGCGAAGGTCCCCGGCACGTCCGCCGTCGCGTTGAGTTGGGCCACGCCCAAGGCCGTGCCGTACGTGACCGCCGTCGGCGGCGCCCAACTGAGCAGCGGGGCCGCGGGATCCACGGTCAGCGACACGGTGGCGGCGGCGGTGGCGTAGCTTGCGGTGTCGGCAGGGGTGAAGTCGACCTGCAGGGTGTGGCTGCCGGCAGCCAGGACGGTACCGGCTGCCGGAGCATAGGCGAAGGTCCCCGGCACGTCGGCCGTGGCGTCGAGCTGGGTCGCGTCCAAGGCTGTGCCGTAGGTGAGCGCCGCCGGGGGCGCCCAGGTCACCACCGGGGTTGCCTGGGCCACGCTCAACCAAGGCGTGGCGACCGCGGCGCTGGCAGAGATGGGCGCGCCGACGCCATCGTCGCTGACCGTGACCCGTGCGCGCACGAACTGACCGACATCCGCAGTCGCCAGGACGTAGGCGCCGGCGGTGGCGCCGGGAATGTCGACGGCATGGGTGCCGCTGGCATCATCGGCGCGCTGCCAGCGCGGCAAAACCTGCAGGGCGGAGGCGCCGTTCACCGCGGTGTCGCGGGTATCGTTCCACGTACCCTCGGAGACCCGCAGCGTCTGCCCAAAGCGCGGCGTGCCAGTCACTACCGGGAGAACCGTGTTCTGCGGTGGATCGTTGCGCGGCTGCACGGTCACGCTCACGGTGATCAGGGCGCTGTTGCCGTTCCCGTCCGACACCTGGGCAACGAAGTGATCGCTGCCGTTCCAGTCCGGGCTGGGCGTGTAGCTGATGGTCGGTACCCCGCCGCTGCCGCTGACCGCAGCGCTGCCGTGGCTCGAGGCACCGGCCAACGACCAGCTCAACGGGTCGCCGTCGGCATCGACGACCTGGATCAGGGGCGCACTCCACGCGCTTGGCGCGCCGTCCTCGTCCATGACCGCACTGACGCTGGCCCCCTGGGTGATCACCGGCGTGGCGTCATCGTCAACGACCGTCAGGGTCTGTGCCGTCGCCGCGCCGAGGGTGGCATGCGTGGGCGCGCCCAGCGTGAGGGTGACCGTCTCGTCGCCCTCATCAAGAGCGTCGTTGAGAACGGTGACCGTGAGGTCGGCCGTCAGCTCGCCGGCGGGAATGACGAACACGGTCGAGGCGAGAGCGACATCCTGGCCGGGGCCGGGGCTGGCTTGCGCGGTGCCGCCGACACTGCAGGGCACAGTGACGGGCAGGCCGTAGGCACCCGACAACCGCGCGGTCACCGTGACCGCTCCGACCGCCTCGCCGATACTCTGCGTGGCCGTCGTGAAACCCACCGACGGCAGCGGATTGCCGGCCGGAACAAAGACCAGGGACCTGGCCTCCGTGAGGGTGGCCTCGCCATTGTAGTAGGCGGACAGATCACAGAGCGAGCCGGTTCCGGCCGAGATCCCGACCGTCGGCGTCAGCGAGCGGTTGCCGCTGCCGTAGTCGAAACGGATGCGCCCGTCCTGGTCAAGGACGACCGCCACGTTGACGGCGCCACCGGCGCCGAACAGCGTCGCCTGCCAGCGGATGCAGACCGAGGTGGGCGTGGGCTGGTGGATGTAGATATTGCCGGCGCTGGTGTCCAGATCGTCCCACAGCGGTGCGATCCGGCAGGCCATGACGAGTTCGGCGGTCGAGTTACTGTAGTCGTTCACGCCGCCGCCGACGTTCAGGAAGCCGTTGCTGGACACGGTCACGCTGCTGTAGCTGGTCCCGTAGAAGGGGAAAGCAAAGGGCAGCGCGTAGCTCCAGGCGCCCTCGTCGGCCTGCCAACCCATGGGCGCGCCGCCGGCACTGAAAGCGGACGTGTCCTGCTGGATCTCGGCGTAGCCGCGGACGGGCGGTGTGTAGTACACCAGCCGGCTGCAGAAATCGTGCAGATCGACGAACGGCAGTCCCCCGAAGGTCTGCGAGACGCTGCGCACCTGCGCGATCCACGAGTCCGCCATGATCGCGGCATAGGCGTCCAGGAACTCATCCCAGGTGGTGTCGGCGGCGAAGGCGATCTCGGCAGCCGTGTAGGCGGCGTCTTTCCCGGTGGTCGGGAAGTTGATCGACACGCCATAGGCGCCGGGGACGGCGGCCCCGGCGTGGTTGTGGATGATCGCAACGGCGAGCCCCTCGAGTACCGCTTGCGCCGCCGCCTTGACTGCGACCTCATCGGTGTCCCAGGCCGCAACCAGCGTGTCGGCCAGCGCGCTGGTCGCGGTGGCCAGAGCCGCGACGCGCGTCAGGTCGATGGCGGACTGGGTCTCGGTGTCGCCGGTGGAGGCATAGTAGCGGTCCACGATCAGGGTCCCGAGTTCGGCCGCCGAGGTGGCGGGGGCGGCCTGGAGGTCGGCCAGGATGAGCTCGTAGGGCCACCCGGCCAGCGGCTCATTCTCCTCTGAGGCCACCATGACCCCGGCCCCGCAGTGACGGAGTTGGTAGGCCACCTCGGCCATCCCCATCAGACAGGCGTCGAAGCCGAGCAGCGTCACGTCCGCGGCGGCAGCATCGAGAGCCTGCTGCAACTCGCGGGTGTACAGCGCATCGCCGCCGCTGCTGGTGTCCCAGCAGACGGCTTTGACGGGCTCTGCCGCTTTGGCGGCCTGGCTCCGCCAGCCGCCACCGTGGTTCCAGAAGACCAGCGCATAGCGCTCGGCGGGGTAGTCCGTCATGGCCCAATTGACGAACTCGGTGACCGTGGCCCCGTCGCCCATGTTCTTCTCCCCGACGCTGGTTCCCCAGGCGGCCGTAGGCGTGGCACCCGGCAGGACCAGCCCACGGCGGGTGTCGGTCCAGTCAGCGTAGGCCGTGCTGTAGCCAGGAGTGCGGTCGAACAACACCACGATGTTGACTCCGGCGTTGCTCCCGACGGCGGCCATCTCGAGGAAGTCGGCGATGGCGGCAGCCTCGAGATCGTTGTCGGCATCCAGGTAGACCATGAAGGTCCAGGCGGCTGGCACGAGATCCGGAACCCGGACCCAGGCGCTGTCCGCGCTGGTGCTCCGCGCCGTGTCCGGCGGCACCCCTTCCCCGTCGTCAGTGGCCGTAACGCGCACGCTGAGGTAGGCGCCACGGTCGCCAGCCTGCACCGTGTAAGTCGCGGCGGTGGCCGCACCGAGGTCCGCCGCGTTCGTCCCGGAGGCGTCGTCGGCACGGCGCCATTGCCGGGTGACCGCCAGCGTTCCCGGGGTCACATCGGTGCTGTCGTTCCAGCTCCCGTCGTCTGCCGTCAACACCTGCCCGGCCGCGTAAGTGCCGGTCACGGACGGCAGCACCGTGTTGACCGGCGGATCGTTGCGCGGGGTGACCGTCACCTTGACGGTGATCGCGGCGCTGTGGCCGTTGCCATCGGCGACCTGCGCGACGAAGCTGTCGCTGCCGTTCCAGTCGAGGGCGGGCGCATAACTGATGGTCGGGCTAACGCCCGCGCCGCTGACGGTGGCGCTGCCGTGGCTGGGACCACTGGCCTTCGACCAGGTCAGTGGATCGCCGTCGGCATCGGTCGCCTGGATCAGGGGCGTGCTCCAGGCACTCGGGGTACCGTCTTCATCGAGGACGGCAGCGACGGCGGCACCCTGGGCGATCAGCGGTGCGGCATTGTCGCCGGCAAGGCTCACCTCGACATCGTCGATGCTGACGCCAAAACCGTACTTCGCATTCCCTTCGAAAGCGATGTAGTAAGTACGGTTCGGAGTGGGCAGAGTGATCGTCCGCTGGGTCCAGTCAGTGACGCTGGTGGTGTAGGTCGCCCCGGCGATCAGGGTCCACGGAGCCCCGGCGGCGGTCTTGTAGTAGACGCGGAGCTGATCCTGGTCGCCTCCCCAATCCGGCATGCAGTGCCAGAACCTAAGCTCTGCCGCCGCGCCGCTCGCACCGAGGTCAAGCCCCGGGGTCACCAGTCGGGTGCGGTTGTCCGTGCTCGCGCGAAGGAACAGGAGGGCGTTGTAGGTACCGCCATGGGCGGCGGCTGGGGCACCGCCCATCCCCCCGTTCTGGAAGGCCCATTCCGCCGCGCCGTTGACGCTCTCCTGGGTCCAGCCGGCGGGCATCTCCCCGGCGTTCTCGAAACCCTCGGCAAAGGGGATCCCGCGGATGGTGGACGCCGCACTGCTGACGCCCGTGGAGAGGCTCGCCGGGCCGGTCACCGACCAGGCTTTGTAGAAGTAGGTGGTCGCCGCCGAGAGGCCGCTGTGGGCAACAGTCGTGGCGCTGCCGTTGTAGAGAACCGTGCCGCCGCCGGCAATGGCGTCGCCGCTGGAGCTCGTGGCGGCGGGAACCCCAAAGACGGCGCTGGTGTTCCAGGCCACCAGCACGTTGTGGTTGGAGGCGTTCTTGCTCCAGGTGAGATCGAGGCGGGAGGTGCTCACGGGGGTGGCGACGAAGCCACTGGGCGCATCGGGATCGGGCAGCAAGATGCCTGGCGCCATGAACTTCTCCCGGAACACCGCGGCGTGGGGACCGGCCGGGAAGAGCAGCGCGGCGGTGTTCACCGTCGCCGTGGCCATGTCCCGCAGGGTCGGATTGGCCCCGATCCCGAAATAGGCCTCGATCACGATCCGGTCGACGTCCGAGCGCGGCACCCCCAGGGTTAGCAGGGCCAGGAACGACTGGAACAGGGGCGTGCCCCAGAGCTGGTCTGAGTAGTCCGTGATACCGCCGATGGTCTCGTGAGCCAGGTACGTATGCGCCGGGTTATAGGTCAGGCTGGTCATGGCCAGGGAACGCCCGGTCCAGGTGTCAGCACTATGGCCGTCCCAACTGAAGGCCCAGGTCGGGTGGAACGTCGTGCCGTTGGTCGTGGTGTAGCTGTACGAGGCGCCCCAGTAGTCCCCGTAGCCCTCGCCGATGGCCCCGCTGTCACCGCCGCCCCAGGTGGGTACGATGTCGAAGGTGAGGGCATGGCCGTACTCGTGCAGGATGACATCCGCGTCCTCGTTGTCGTCGACGCCGCCATGGCCGAAGGAGAGCTGGTTGGTCGCCGGAATGTACCAGGAGTTGTCGCGGCCATTCAGGCCGTCCGAATCGGCCTGGATCGACCCGTACTGGATGCCGGTGACCCCGGTGTAGCCGAGGGACTGCAGATAGCGCTGGTTCTGGTCGATATGGAAATAGGTCATCGCGTCATTGAAGGCATTGTTGCCACGCGTGGCGGTCCACTGGCCCGTGGCGCTCGTGCTGGGGACGGTATGCGGCGCTTCGAAGTCGACCACCTGGACCCATGGACCGACCAGCGCGTAGACCCCAGCGCTGAAACTGATATCGCGCAGAGCCCGCGTGACGTAGGCACCCGCGAAAGCGGCCGCGGGGCTACTGTCGACCAAGGTCTCGGCCGCAAGGGTCGTGCGCGGGTCACCATCGAAGACCAAGGCGCTGCCATCGACGGTGCTCTTGTTGGCCGCCGGGGCAGGCTGGCGAGCGGCAGGGGTTGCGTCCCAGGCCCGCAGCGCGTCCGCCCGCGACCAGACCGCGCCCGTCGTCGCGGCCAGATCGGCTGCCGGGCCGCCGTTCTTGCGTTCGCGGAGCACCGTATCGCGGACCGCGGTAACCTCCCCCGAGACGGCGTCGATCTGGTGTTCCCAGAAGCCGAAGGGGGCTTCGACGGCGGTGAACGTCCGGTAGACGAGGCGGAAACCGCCGTCCGCGGGGACGTAGGCCATCTCCGCCCGCAGCGGCTGCAGGAGCCGGCCCTGCACACGCAACTGATCCCAGGCGGTATCCAGGGCCCGCTCGGCGCCGATCAGCGCCTTGGGAAGTGCGGGCGGCACCGTGACCGGATAGGTGTTGTTGTAGACTTGGTAGACCGCGCCACTGCTGCGGCTGACGGAGACCACCAAGTCGCCGCCCACCACCGGTAGCCCGTGCAGCACCTGCCGATAGCGGAAGTGCGTCCCCAACAAGCTCTCGCGGCGGGTCACCAACTCGAGGGCGGCAAGATCGGCCGACAGCCCGAACTCGCCGCTGCGGGCCTGCAGGTAGGCCTCTGCCGCCTGTCGTCCACTGCCTGCGGCACTGCCGCCGGACGGCGGCAGGACGAGCTTGGCGGTGCCGCGCCCATCGCGATGGCGCGTCCCCGCCAAGGGTGGCTCGGCACCGGCAACCAGCGTCGCCAGCAGCACCCACAGCAGCGCCGTCCGCACCGACCCTTTGGCGCACGCCACCACGGACCTCCTGCGTTCAAGCGGTCAGCGGCGGCCTGCGGCCGGAACCCGGCGGCGCAGTCATCCCAACCGTGCCGCCGCCGTTCCGCCAGCGTGAAACCCAGGCGTCGACGACGCCACCTGCAACCCGCATACAGTACCAGGCCATGGCGCCGGGCGCAAGGGATGTCAGGGATGCCGCAGGGCGGTTCTAAGAAACCGGCGAGGGCGCCGACGGCTGGGTCTGCGATCGCCATTGGGCACCCCCGAGGCCCCCTTGCGGTCGCGCTATGGAGCATAGGGGGGCACGGCGTTGCGCCGGCGCTCGTCGCGGGCATTG